>NZ_PSOW01000003.1:0-402993 GCF_003013335.1 Rhizobium sp. H4 | reverse complement strand
CCCGCCCCGATCTGATCTTGCAACCCGGACCAGCCGCTCAGATCGGGGCTGATCGGCCTGCCGGATGCAGACCAAAGTGACATTTCGACTTTGCAGAGATCCGGACATTCCAACTTCACCGCCACATTTGATGTAGCCGGGTACATTCTATTTCCAAGTGCGACGGTCCCGCCTCCTCCTCGCCCTCCTGACTCCGCAACCCGCGCGCGCCGGACTGACCATATTCCCACTGGATTGTCCTTCCTGCACCCGGATCGGCCGCTTAGCGTTGCCTTAAAGAAACTGTGCAAGGATGCCAGCCTGTCATTCATACTGGCGACTTGATGAAGTTTCGAAGAAACACAAAGACAATTCGTGGCCTCGCTGGCTCCCTGATGAGCCATGCGAGCGCATTTGCTCCGGCAATATTTGCGGCCGTTATCGCAGCCATCGTCGTTTGGGTGGCAACGAACTGGCGGCTTGAGCGGTCGTTGGCCAACGAGCGCTCGGTTGTTGCCGGCGAGCTTGCGACGATGTCATCTCGGCTTCAGACCAACCTCAATAGCAATGTGAAGCTGTTGCAAGGTTTGGCGGCGGGTATCGCGGTCGATCCGGCGATGGGCCAGAACAGATTTTCCAAACTTGCCGCGCAGATTCTGCAGCCGGATTCACAATTGCGAAGCTTCGCTGCTGCGCCCGACATGGTGGTCCAGTGGGTCTATCCGGAAAAAGGAAACGAAAGGGCCATCGGACTCGACTACCGAAGAAATGAGAAGCAACGGGCCGCCGCGATGCTGGCGCGCAACACACACAATATCGTCCTGACAGGCCCGGTGGAGCTTGTCCAAGGCGGAACGGCTTTCGTTGTCAGGTGCCCGGTCTATATCGACGATGGAAACAGCCAGATCTTTTGGGGTCTGCTTTCCGGCATCATCGATATTCCGAGGCTATACCGGGATAGCGGTCTTAGTTCGACCGAGCTGGAGATCGCCATCAGCACGACGCCGGAGCCGAACTCGGCCAAACAGGTCTTTTTTGGCAGCCTGGAAACCTTTGAGAAGAAACCGGTCGTCGCCTCCGTCGATATGACTTACGGCCGATGGTCCCTCGCCGCACTGCCCAGGCATGGATGGGGGCAGAATAACGGCATCGGCACTTTTGAGCTCTATGCCAGTCTGTTGGCCTTGTGTGTCGTCGCGCCGATCGTCTGGGTCGGCTTTCTGACCAAATCGCGCCAGAAGACCATCGAAAAATTGCGCCTTCACAAGAGCAAGCTCGTACGAACACGACAGAGGCTGGAGCACCTGTCACTGCATGACGCCCTCACCGGACTACCCAATCGGCGGTTTGTCGACCAGATGATCTCGCAGCCGCCGAGGCCCGATCCGCAAGATCGCCTGATCCTCATCCATATCGACCTCGACCGCTTTAAAGAGATCAACGACACGAAGGGGCACGCCGGCGGCGACATGGTCCTGCAAACAACGGCTTCGCGGCTTGCCGAAATGACCGGCCCCAACGATGTCGCGGCGCGCATCGGCGGAGACGAGTTCGTCTTCGCCAGCTGGAGCAGCGATCCCGAGCCCAAAGCAACCGAATTGGCCAGGCAGATTGTCGACGCACTGCAGCAGACCATCTTTATCGATGGAGCCGGTTATGTGGTCGGCGCAAGCGTCGGTGTCGCCTGGGAACGGGCTCGCGACCGGGACCTCGGTCAGTTGCTTCTGAATGCCGATCTGGCTCTGTACGAGGCGAAGAAAGCCGGCCGCGGCCGCGCGGCCGTTTTCACCGAAGAGCTCCGCAGCGCCGCAATCCATTCAAAAGAATTGGCGGATGACTTCAATCAGGCGCTCGATCGCGACGAACTCGTCGCATTCTTCCAGCCGCAGTTTAACGCGGTCACGCTTGATATCGCAGGCGTCGAGGCGCTCGCCCGCTGGAACCACCCGCGAAAGGGTGTGCTCGGACCCGACAAATTCCTTGACGCCGCGGAAAAGCTGGGGCGCACCGGCGACATGGATCGGCTGATCCTGCAAAAGGCGCTGTTCGAGCTGACGAGATGGGACGGCTTGGGAATGCAAATTCCGCGGGTCTCCGTCAATATTTCAGCGCGCCGCCTGGCGCAGCCGAGCCTGCTTACCGAACTGTCGGAGCTTCCCATAGCGAAAGGCCGTCTGTGTTTCGAGCTGCTCGAGACGATCTCTTTCGACGATCTTCAACCTGCCCTCAGCGAGATCATTCCGACGATCAAGGCGCTCGGCATTGAAATCGAGATCGACGATTTCGGCACGGAACATGCCAGCATCGTCAGCTTGCTTCGATTTGAGCCGCGCAGACTTAAGATCGATCGAGAAATCATCAAGCCGATCATCGCCTCCCCCTCGCAACGCCGTCTGGTCTCCTCCATCATCGAAATCGGCCGGTCGCAAAACATCGACATCGTTGCCGAGGGCGTGGAGACAATGGAGCATGCGAAGATCCTGAAAGATCTCGGTTGCCATTTGCTGCAAGGTTACGCCCTGGCCCGACCGATGACCTCGGATCAGTTGATCGAATTTTGCCGGATGAAGGGCAAGGGAACGGCAAAGGCAAGCCGATAGCCTGCTCAAGCCGCCTCGGTCACGAGTTTCGTATTGAAGTAACTCTCCATTGCTTCAGCGCCGCCTTCCGAGCCGTAGCCGGAATCCTTGATGCCTCCGAACGGCAGCTCCGGCAGCGCCAACCCATGATGATTGATCGACAGCATCCCACTTTCGATATCGCGAGCAAGGCCTGCGCTGGTCCTTGCCGAAGTTGTGTAGGCATAGGCCGCCAGGCCGTATGGCAGACGGTTGGCCTCCGCAATGGCAGAGTCGTAGTCCGAAAATGCACTCACGATCGCCAAGGGGCCGAATGGTTCTTCGCTCAGCACGCGGGCATGCTGCGGAACGTCGGTGAGAACCGTCGGCTGGAAGAAGTTACCGAGATTGCCGATCCTTTTGCCGCCGGTCGCAATCTTCGCACCACGCATCTCCGCGTCTGCTACCAGCGCCTCCATGGCCCCTACCCTCCTCGCGTTGGCGAGCGGTCCCATGGTGACGCCGTCGCTCAATCCATCGCCGACTGTGATCGCCTCGGCCGCCTTTACCAGGCCATCGAGGAATTTATCGAAGACGCGTTGCTGAATGAGAAACCGGGTCGGCGCGACGCAGACTTGCCCGGCATTTCGAAATTTCGCAGCGGCCAATAGCCTGACTGCGAGATCGATATCGGCATCATCGAAAACGAGCGCAGGCGCATGGCCTCCGAGTTCCATTGTTACCCGCTTCATGTGGGCGCCGGCCAGGGAGGCCAACTGCTTTCCGACGACGGTCGATCCGGTGAAGGAAATTTTCAGGATAACGGGGTGTGGGATCAGGTGATTTGAAATATCGGCCGGAATTCCGAAAACGAGATTGAGGACGCCCGCCGGCAGACCCGCATCGGCAAAGGCGCGAACCAGTTCGGCGCAGCTCGCCGGCGTCTCCTCCGGCCCCTTCAATATGATCGAGCAGCCGGCTGCAAGGGCGGCCGCGACCTTGCGGACAGCCTGGTTCAGCGGAAAGTTCCAGGGACTGAAGGCCGCCACCGGGCCAACAGGCTCCTTGATCATCATCTGCCTGACATTGCTCGCTCGTGGCGGGATCAGCCGGCCGTAGGCACGGCGAGCTTCCTCGGCAAACCAGTCTATGATGTCGGCAGCTGCGGCTGACTCTGCCTTGGACTCGGCGAGCGGTTTGCCTTGTTCCAATGTCATTATTCGAGAGATCGCTGCTGAGCGCTGGCGCAGGATCTCGGCCGACTCACGCATCATCTTTGCCCGGTCGAACGCACTTATGCGCCGCCACTGCTCAAACCCGGCGGCGGCTGCCGAAAGCGCTTCGTCGAGATCAGGAGCGCCGGCATTGGAAACACGGCCGATGACTTCGCCCGAGGCCGGATTGACGACAGGCAGATCGTCGTTTGAACCCTGCCTCCAGCGGCCGTTGATATGAAGTTGGGTACTCGGATACGCCGACATTCAGCTCTCCTGCTGTTAGTAACCGAGCGCGCAACCATCTTTTCGATGATCGGAGGCGCCGAGCAGTGTGTTGTTTTGATCATCTATCCAGATCGCCTGGGCGCCGCCGATCGCCCAAGTCGGGGCGACGACCTTAAAGCCGCGGGCTTCGAGCTCACGCCCGATCGAGGTTCTCAGAAGCGCCTCGGTTTCGATCGATGCCGTGCCGGGAAGCGGAAAGAGCCGAGGCAGATCAATCGCACTTTGTATGTCCAGATTGAACTCGAACAGCTTGGAGAGGAAGTGGGCGTGGCCCATCGCCTGATAGTGCCCACCCATCACACCGAACGACAAGACGCTCTTGCCATTGCGGGTGACCAGACCCGGGATGATGGTGTGCATGGGCCTCTTGCGCGGCCCTATCGCGTTCGGATGCCCCTGCCTCATACTGAAGCTCTGCCCGCGATTGTGGAACAACACACCGCAATTCGGCGCCATCAATCCGCTTCCGTAAGAATGAAAGATCGAGTTGATGAAGCTGGCGACATTTCGGTCCTTGTCGATAACCGTAATGTAGACAGTGTCCGCATGCTCGACGCCGTCGATAACGGCCCCGGCATCGGCGATGGTATTCAGGTCGATCCTGGCGGCAAGGCTGTCGGCGAGTTCATCGGATAACAGGAAGTCGACCGGAACGTCCGAGGCCGCCATGTCGGCAACCCATCGATCACGAGCCGCATAAGCCAGCCGCGTGGCCTCGACTTCGATATGCAGATTGTCCACACCAAGCGGATCGCCTTTGCGTTCGAAACGCTCCAAGATCTTCAGGATCATCAGAGCGACGATGCCCTGCCCGTTCGGCGGACATTCATGCACCGTCCATCCCCGAAATGTCGCGCTGATCGGCTTCACATAATCGCCGGCAGTTGCGGCAAAATCCTCAACTGTATGGAGGCCGCCAAGGGAATTCAGCCGGGCCACCATGTCGGCTGCCACCGGACCGCGATAGAAGCCGTCACGGCCCGACGCTGCGATCGTTTCCAGCGTCTGCGCCAGTTCCGGCTGATGTTGAACCGATCCGACCGGCGGAGCCTGATCATCGATCAGGAAAAGGCGACGGGTCGATGGATCGCGCAGCAGCAGGTCCCGTTGGTTAGAGATGTCGGCGGCAACCCGTGGCGTGATCGCATAGCCGTCGCGAGCCAATGCAATTGCTGGCGCAAGAATTTCCGACAGCGGCATCCTGCCGTGATCGGCAACGAGGCGGGTCCAGGCGTCCACCGCCCCAGGAACGGTCACCGCATGCGGCGATGACCGCTCGATCGAACTGATGCCGTTTTCCTGAAACCAGTCAAAATGCGCCGCCGCCGGCGTGCGCCCCGAGCCGTTATAGGCAATGACATCATCATTTCCATTCGACGCCAGCAATGCAAAGCAATCGCCGCCTATGCCGGTGGATCCGGCCTCCACGACACATTGCACGGCACAGGCGCCGACTGCGGCGTCGATGGCCTTTCCGCCGGCTTTCAGGATCTCGATCGCAGTCAAAGTCGCCATCGGGTGCGATGTCGCGGCCATGCCATTGCGGCCGACGGCCATCGATCTTCCCGGCAATTCGAAATTTCGCATATCGTCGCTTCCTTCGCTCAATAGAGGCCGGTTGCCCTCGCCCATGTATAGGTATCATCCAATGCGCGCGTGGAGCGATCGAACAATTCGTGGATTTCTGCCTCGGTGATGATGAGCGGCGGGCAAAGAGAGTAGTTGTCGCCAAGGGCGCGTGTGATGACGCCATGGAGCTGAGCCTGCTTGCCTGCGTGAATGGCAATGCCGTCCGTCGGCTTGAACGGCTCTTTCGTTTCTTTGTTGCGAACCAGTTCAAGGGTGCCGATGAGTCCACGACCGCGAGCGTTTCCGACGAGCGGATGGTCGCCAAGTTCGTTCAACCGCCGCTGGAATACCGGGGCGATGGTGCGGACGTGGCCAAGGATGTCGCGTTCCTCGTAGATTTTCAGGGTTTCCAATGCGACGGCCGTCGCGACGGGATGGCCACTATAGGTGAAGCCATGGCCGAATGTTCCGATTTTCTCGCTCTCAGCAACGACTGCGGAATGGATCTTTTCATTGATCATCAGTGCCGAGATCGGCTGATAGGCGGCAGAAAGCTGCTTTGCCATGACGATCATATCCGGCTGGAGCCCAAAGCTTTCCGAACCGAACATCGTACCGAGCCTGCCAAAGCCGCAGATAACTTCGTCGGCGATCAGCAGTACGTCATATTTCTTGAGGATTGCCTGGATCTTCTCGTAATAGGTTGGCGGCGGAACGATACAGCCGCCGGATGCCATCAAGGGCTCGGCGAAGAACGCGCCGATGGTCTCCGGTCCCTCTGCGAGGATCATCTGTTCAAGCGAGTGGGCACAGCGCGTGGCGAATTCTTCCTCCGTTTCGCCCGGCCGGCCATAGCGATAAAACTCCGGGCAATCCGTATGCAGCACCCGATCAATCGGCAGATCGAAATCGCGGTGATTGTTCGGCAGTCCGGTCAGGCTTGCCGAAGCGATGGTCACGCCGTGGTAAGCCCGCATGCGCGAGATGATCTTCTTCTTTTCCGGTATGCCGATGGCATTGTGATAATACCAGACAAGCTTCATGGCCGTGTCGTTGGCCTCGGAACCCGAATTTGCGAAGAAGACTTTGGACATGGCGACTGGTGAAAGCTGAATAAGCCTTTCGGCCAGCTCGACCGCCGTCTCATGCGTTTTGCCGCCGAAGCTGTGATAGAAAGGCAGTTCCTTCATCTGGCGGGTCGCCGCGTCTACCAGACGTTGTTCGCTGAAGCCCAGCGACGCGCAGAACAGCCCGCCGAGACCTTCGATGTATTTGTTGCCTTCGCTGTCGACGATATGGATCCCCTCGCCCCTGGTGATCACCAGCGGGCCGTCCTTCAGATGCTGCGAAGCGTTGGTATAGGGATGAAGAACAAACGCAGCGTCCCGGGATTCGACGGAATTGAGAAGGATGGTCACAGAGGTTCTCCAAATGTGGATCTTATTCATAGGCGACGCCTGGCAAGCTGCACCGGTCAGCCGGCGCGACCTAGTCGGTGCACCAGCTGCCAATTGCTGCCGAGGGAGCTTTGCCGCTTAATCAATCAAGGGATGTCTTGATCCATTTCTGCGCAAGCTTGTTGATCGTGCCGTCGGCTTCCGCCGCTTCGATCGCCGCGTCGAACATCGACTTCAACACCGTATCGTCCTTACGGATCCCCGCCGCGATCCCCTGTCCGAAGACCCCGCCTTTGAAGGTCGGGCCGGCGATCTTGTAGTCTTTGAAGTCGTCCTTGCCGAGCGTTGCAGTCAGTGACGTTTTCTGGGCAACGACGGCGTCGATGCGGCCGGCCTGGAGGTCGAGATCATGCTGCTCGACGGTCTTGTATTCTCTCGGATCGACAACGCCCTTGAAATAGCTGTCGAGAAAGGCGGCGTTCGCCGTCGATACCTGCGCGCCCACGGCCTTGCCTTTGAGGGCGTCCCGAAGCGGCTGTAATTCCTGCTCCACCTTCGCCTTGTCGGCGGCGAGGTCGACCGTCGTCCCCGTCCCCGGCAGATCGGCGAGAGGGCCGGTTTTCTCGACCATGAAGGTGGCGGCGGTCGGGGCATAGGGCTTGCTGAAGGAGATGACCGCAAGGCGTTTTTCGGTCACGATCATCGAGGCCATGATGGCGTCGAACTTTTTGGCCGTAAGCGATGGAATAAGCCCATCCCAGTCCTGCGCCACGATGGTGCATTTCACTTTCATGCGGGCGCAGAGGTCGTTGGCGAGATCGATCTCGAACCCTGCGAGCTTGCCGTCGGGACCGGAAAAATTCCAGGGCTCGTATGCGCCCTCGGTCGCAATGGTGATCTCGGTTGGTTTCGTCTGCGCAACGGCAGCGCCGGCCGAGATGACGCCGAGCAGAGCGGACGTCAGAAAAAGCTTTGATACTTGCATGTTTTTATTCCCCTTTTGGTGCGCCCTGCCCTTTTCCCAGGCAAGGCGGTTGCAGACTCCGCGACGTCCGTAAGCTAGGACGCGCGAACCTTGATTGCCTCGGCCGCGAGGCAGAGGAGTTCGAACAAAACCTGAGCGGCAATTTGCGCCGTATTCGACGTCGGGTCGTACTGCGGAGCGATCTCGACAACGTCGCCGCCAACAATGTTCAAGCCGATAAGACCGCGCAGAATGCCCAGGGCCTGCGCCGAGGTCAGTCCGCCTACCTCTGGCGTTCCCGTCCCTGGTGCAAATGCGGGATCGAGAGAATCGACGTCGAAGCTGGCATAGGTGGGCCCCGCCCCGGCGATCTCTCGCGCCTTGGCGATGACGGCGCTTATGCCGAGATCGCCGACCTCTTCCGCATGAATGACGGTCATGCCGGACGCATACGAGAATTCCCACAGATACTCGGAATTGCCGCGAATTCCGATCTGGATCGTCCGCCTGGGATCAAGCACACCGTCCAGAACCGCCTGGCGAAACGGTCCGCCATGGTGGAATTTGCATCCCTCGAACGAACCGCCCGTGTCGCAGTGGGCGTCGATGTGGATCATCCCCACAGGACGATCCCTGCCGACCGCCCTGAGGATCGGAAGGCCGATAGAGTGATCGCCGCCGACTGCCAGGGGCACGACTCCCGCCTTTAACAAGCCGCCGACAAATTCTTCGATATCGTCATGGGATGCAGCTAGATCGAAGCGGCTTTTGAACGGTACATCTCCGACATCGGCAACACGTGCATGGGCGATCGGGACGGTCCGCAAGACATGATCGTAAGGGCCAACCCGGTCGACGTTGCGCACAGCCCGGGGCCCGAACCGCGCTCCAGATCGGTTCGTCACCCCGAGATCCATCGGAATACCGAAAAGCGCAATATCTATATCAGCAAAGCTGGGTGCGGCATCTGGACGATATGGCGCTTTCAGCAATGTCGGGACGCCGCAGTAAGGCGCTTGGCGACGATCGCCCTCGCCGAAGACCAGGTCGGCCACCTTCCGAAACTCCGGATCGAACATCTCACCGCCTGAGGCGTTCGAAAAGCGCTTCCGCAATTCGTCCAGACTGAGAATCTCCGGCATTGGACCTCCAGGTGTTGCGACCAGATCGCCAGCGACTTTGAAAGCCGGGGAAAAGACGATTGCTTGTTGTAGCCAACATTGTATACATAATCGTATTCTTCTTGATCGAGCAAGAGGGAAAAAGTTATGGTGACGCTCACCGAGCGGTGAATGGACCGGAGACGGAAGGGGAATCGATTGGCATCGACCAAAACTGAACAGCGGGGATCGTTGCGGGAGAGCACCTATTCGCAATTGAAGGACCTGATCCTCACCGGCCAACTTCGCCCCTCCGAGCGCCTTTCGGAAGTGACGCTCGCCAAGCGCTTCGGCGTCAGCCGAACACCGCTGCGTGAAGCCCTGATGAAGCTGGAAGAAGAAGGGCTTATCGTCGGTCAGCGGAATTTTGGTTACACGGTGACCGATCTCGACGTCACCAAGTTCTGCAATCTGCTGGTCGTTCGCGAAGCGCTCGACGTTTGTGCGGCGCAACTCGCCTGCGAGGTGGCGAGCGAGGAAGACCTCGATAGGCTCAGGGGCGTCATTGCCCAGATGGTCGAACTCAAGGATACGACCAACAAGACGCCGTCTGACGCGGCCCGTAACCTCGATCTTGGACTATACATCCATCGCGTCATCGTGGAATCAACCCGAAACGAGGCCCTCGTCAGGGTGACGGATCAAGTTTATCAGCAGCTTCGCCTAGCCCTTTGGCTCGAAGTTCTTTGGGTCGATCTGGAGCATACGGACCTCGACGAGCACCGGGCGATCGCGGACGCCATCTGCGCACGCGACCGGGAGGCGGCGGCCGCGGCCGCGCGAGCGCATGTGCAAAGCTCGCTCAAAAACATGTCGAAGCTCCAGCGCATCTGGGCGCATCGGCGAGCAGCCGACTGACGCAAACCCGATCCTTCTCAAAGAGGTCCCCGCATGGCACCCATCGACAGTTACCTTGCTATCGTCGGCTTCGGGCAGACGGGTTGGGGTTGGCTCCTCCTCACTGCAGCGGCCATGACAATCGGCGTATCCGTCTGCGGCTTTCTGGCCGGAACGGTGATCGGTACGATGATCACCTTCATGCAGCTGTCCCGCCACATGGCCATTCGCTGGCTTGCGGACTGTTACACCACCGTTCTGCGCGGCGTCCCGGACCTTCTGGTCATCTATCTTTTCTATTTCGGCGGCAGCGCATTCCTGGGATCCTTGGGCGGCCTGTTCGGCTATCAAGGGTTCATCGGAATGCCGGCATTTCTCACCGGAACCCTGGCGCTTGGCGTGGTTTCGGCGGCCTATCAGGCTGAGGTATTTCGCGGCGCCTACAGGTCGGTTGCACGCGGCGAAATCGAAGCTGCCAGCGCCGTCGGCATGCGGCGATGGCCCAAATTCAGGCGCATCGTCGCCCCGCTCGTCCTGCGCTACGCTATTCCGGGTCTCGGAAATACCTGGCAACTGGTGCTGAAGGAATCGGCATTGGTCTCCGTAACCGGTCTCGTAGAGCTCCTGCGTCAATCGCAAATCGCTGCCGGATCGACCCGCCGCCCCTTCGAGTTCTATCTGATGGCCGTCGCTCTCTATCTCGTCATCACATGGTTCTCTTCAATCCTGTTCAGACGAATGGAAGCTCGAACGACCCAGGGCATAAGGGGAGCGTTGTAATGGATACCGGCTTTCTGTGGGATACGTTTCTCACGCTTCTGAGCGGTTTGCCGCTAACGCTTGAGCTTGCCGTTACGTCCATTATGGCAGGAAGCATCTTGGCGCTTGCGATCTCGCTCCTGGCCGTCACGGGCGGTGCAGTGGGTCGAAACATAACCAGTGCTTATGTCTTCGTATTCAGAGGTTCGCCCCTGCTGGTCCAGATGTTTCTGATCTATTATGGCCTAGGCCAATTTCGGCATGAACTGCAGGACCTCGGCCTGTGGGGCTTCTTTCGCGAACCATACTGGTGCGCGGTGCTGGCGCTCACTTTGAACACCGCCGCTTACTGCAGTGAGATTTTCCGTGGCGGCCTGCAGGCCGTTTCCGTCCAGGAGATCGCGGCGGCGCGCGCATGCGGCATGTCGGGCGTTCTCTTGTTCAGACGGATCATCCTGCCGATTGCCATCAGGCATGCCCTGCCCGCCTATGGCAACGAAATCATCCTGATGATCAAAGCAACGGCACTTGCGTCTGTGATCACGATCATGGAAGTCACCGGCCTGGCTGGAAAATTGATCGCCGACAGCTTTCGCGCTTTCGAGATATTCATCGTCGCAGGCGCGATCTACCTTGCGATCATTTTCGTCGTCACACGAATGCTCATGGTGGTCGATTTCTGGCTTTCGCCTCATATGCGCATGCGGCTGCAATCTTAAACGGGAGTGTGCATGTCTGACAGGGGAACAGGTTTGGTCAGCGACAATAAGGACAAAAGCGCTGCCGTTTCGGTCAAGGATCTTCGCAAATGCTTCGGCCCGCTGGAAGTCCTTAAGGGAATTTCGCTTGAAGCGCATGAGGGGGACGTGATTTCCATCCTCGGCTCATCCGGCTCCGGAAAATCAACGATGCTGAGATGCCTCAACATGCTCGAAATTCCCGACAGCGGGGAAATTCGCATCGGGGGCGAGATGTACGCTCTGAAGAAATCGGGGCATAGAACGGTGCCGGCTGACCGCAGGCAAGTCGACCGGATGCGCGAACACATCGGCATGGTGTTTCAAAATTTCAACCTTTGGTCGCATATGACGATCCTGGAGAACGTAATCGAAGCGCCGGTGCACGTGCAGAAGCGCAACCGGGCGGAATGTATCGCTGAGGCCGAAGCTCTGCTCGAACGGGTCGGCATCGCCGAAAAACGAAATTTTTATCCGGCGCATTTGTCTGGCGGGCAGCAGCAACGCGCTGCGATCGCCCGCGCTCTCGCACAGCGGCCGAGGCTCATGCTGTTTGACGAGCCGACCTCGGCGCTTGATCCCGAACTCGTCGGCGAAGTGCTGAAAGTGATGCGCTCTCTCGCTGAGGAAGGTCGGACCATGCTTGTCGTAACCCACGAAATGGCCTTCGCGCGAGACGTGTCGAGCAAAGTGGTTTTTCTTCACCGGGGCGTCGTCGAAGAAGCAGGGGAGCCCACCGAGCTTTTCACGCATCCGAAATCGGATCGCTTCCGCCAGTTTCTGGCAGGGACGAGGTGACCTCGTTTGACCTCCGACGCCGATAGCAAGAGAGCCCGGCGTTCAACGGCGATCGTCGTTCTGCGCCCTGATTTGATGCTTGCGGGCACAGGGCAACAGGTTCATGCTGCTCTTCTGTTGAGGCCCGTTGGTTGCGGCTGATATAGCCGTCGCATACCGGGTTCGTGAGACGCCTGCGATGGATTGCGCTGGCTGCGGTTTCGATATTCAGAGCGGTTTTGCTTTCTGTCCGCGATGCGGCGCAAGGCAGCCCCTCTCCTGCGCCGCCTGCGGCTATGCGTGTCAGCCCGATTTTGCTTTCTGCCCCAAATGCGGTGCATCGATCTCAGGTAGAGCCCCGCCTGCGCCGAAGCCGACTATTGAGCTCGTGCCGGCGAAATCCGACGGCGATGCCGACCGACGGCCGGTGACGGTGCTGTTTGCCGATCTCTGCGGCTTCACCACGCTGAGCGAGCAGATCGACCCCGAAACCATGCGGGCGCTGCAGAACGAATTGTTCGAAGAGATGACCCGGGCGGTGGAAGCCTATGGCGGCTTCGTCGACAAGTTCGTCGGCGACGCCCTTCTGGCGCTGTTCGGCGCGCCGGTTGCCCACGAGGACGATCCGGTGCGGGCGCTTGGCGCCGCGCTTGATATGATCGACCGAGCCGCCGCGGTCGGCACACGCTGGCAGTCGCGCGCCGGTGTGCCGCTGCGCCTGCATATCGGCATCAATAGCGGCCCTGTCGTTACCGGCGGCTTCGGCGCGGTCGGCGCCAAATCCTATTCCGTGACCGGCGATACGGTGAACACCGCCCAACGGCTGCAATCCATGGCCGGCGAAAACGATATTCTTGTCGGTCCACTGACTTACCGCCTCACCCGGCATGCCTTTGCCTTCGACAGCCTCGGCGCGCAGACCTTGCGCGGCAAAAGCGGAAACGTCCACGTCCATCGGCTGACCGGGCTGCTGGACGCGCCGCATACAGCGCGCGGGCTCGAAAGTTTCGGCCTTCAGGCGCCGATGATCGGACGGGATGCGGAATTGTCGCGGCTGCTCGCCTGCCTCGATCTCGCCTGCGACGGTGCCGCGCAGCTCGTCCGCCTGATCGGCGAAGCGGGTATCGGTAAGTCGCGTCTTGCCACCGAATTCGTCGGGATCGCCGCGAATGCGACCCGCTTTCCTGGCCTTGCCATCCGCAAAGCCACCTGCTCTCCCCTTGGCGAACAATCCTACGGCACCCTCGCCGCGGTCGTGCGAAGCGCTTACGGGATCGGCGAGCGCGACGATCGCGACAGGACACGACAGCTGTTGACGACGGGGTTTCGCGCACTCGATCTGACGCAGGACGATGTCGACGGGCTCCTGCCGCTTTTTCTGCATGTGCTCGGCCTCGGTGATCCCGATGGCGCGTTGCGCCACATCGAGCCGGAGCAGTTGCGGCGGCAGATCTTCTACGCGATCCGCACCGTCTTCGAGCGGCGGCTGGCGCAAGGCCCTCTTCTGCTGGTCATCGAGGATCTACATTGGGCAGACGCGGCTTCGTTGGAAGTGCTTCGTTTCATGATGGATCGGCTGGAGCGCAGCCGGCTGATGCTGCTTGTGATCTACCGGCCGACATCGCAGACCGACCCACTGAACTCCAATCGCGTCAACGTCACCGTGCAGCGTCTTGGCCCACTCGCCGCGGCCGACGGGCAGAGGCTGCTTGCCGCCTTTTTTGGCGAGGCGCATGGCAAGCTACCGGTCGCAATGCGCAAACGCATCCTCGACCGCGCCGGGGGCAATCCGCTCTTCATCGAAGAAATCCTGCGTGGACTGATCGACATGGGCACGTTGCATCATGACGGTGAGCGCTGGCATGTTGCGGCCGACGACACGGATGTCGCCATCCCGGTGAACCTGCAAGCCTTGTTGCTTGCCCGCGTCGATCGTCTGCCGCAGGAGATGAGACGGTTGGCGCAGGAGGCGGCGGTGGTCGGCCCGAAATTTGATACCGCCCTGCTCCGCGCCGTCGCCACCGAGCCGGCCGCCATCGATGCCGCGCTGGACTATCTCTGCGATGCCAATATCATCGAGGAATTGCGCGGCCCCGATGCCGGCGGGTCGCCCGGCTATCGCTTCAGCCAAACGCTGATGCACGACGTCATCTACCAGAATCTGCTGCTGCAACGGCGCATGGAGCTCCATGGCAGGATCGGCCGGGTTCTGGAGCGCCAATATGGCCTGGCGCCCGAGCGTCCCGAGCATCTGGCGCAACTCGGCCATCACTTCAGCCTCACGACTGATAAAGCCAAAGGCGCAGCCTACCTAATGGCGGCGGGTGATCAGGCGCGCAAGACCTATGCCAATGACGATGCGATGCGCCTCTATCGTCAAGCCCTCGCGGCCTTCGCTGACGAGCCGGAGGTGACGCCGGAGCAATTGGAGCTGCTGGAGCGCCTTGCCGATCTCTGCGGCCCTGCCGGCCGCCGCGACGATGCCTTGACCTATTATCAGCAGGCACTTGCGATCCACCGCGCCAACGACGACCGGATCGCCGCAGGAAGGATATTGCGAAAGATCGGCCGCCTGCATCTCGATGCGGGGCGCCGCGACCAGGCGGAGACGCATTGCGCCGCCGCGGAAGCGATGATTGCGACGATCGATGCCCCGGTCGAACATGCCCACCTACTGCAGGAGCGCGGCCATCTCGCCTTCCGCATGGGTGATCAGGCCGCCGCCGCCGAGTGGGCGACACAGGCGCTGCAATGCCTGCAGACGCTGCCGATCGACGGCACGACCGAAGCCGGTCGCGAGGCAGCCCGGGCGATGGCGGAAGCGTTGAACACCAAGGGTGCCGCGCTCGCGCGGCTCGGACGCCGGCGCGATGCCGTGCAGGAAGTGGAGCGCAGCCTCTCGGTCGCCGAAAAAGCCGATCTGCAAAGTGCCGCCTGCCGCGCCTATTCCAATCTCGGCGTTCTCTACACGATCGTCGATCCGGCCAACGCCATCACGATCTGCCGCCGTGGCCTGGAGGTCGCAACCCGCATCGGCGATCTCGGCTTTCAGGCGCGCCTTCTCGCCAATCTCGCAGTGTCCTGCTGCACCTTCACCGATCGCTGCGCCGCCGAAGGCGTGCCGGCGGCGGAAAAGGCAGTCGAAATCGACCGGGCGCTCGATCAGCGCGATCATCTATCCGTGCCGCTGATTGTCCTCGGCCAGATCCACCAATGCCATGGGCAGCCGAAGCTAGCTCGTAAGTATTACGAAGAAGCTCTTGAGGTTGCTCAGGAAATAGACGAGCCGCAACTGCTCTTTCCGTGTTATGATGGCTTGGCGACGTTGAGCCTCGAACATGACGATATGGACGAAGCGGAACGGTACTTCACGCTGGCACAGAATGTGTGCATCCGCCACAACCTCGACCCAGGTACGCTCGTCGTCTTGCCGTTTCTCGACTGAATGGTTCGCGTCGCAATAACCTTGCAATATCGAATCCATCAAGAGATTCAAACATATAATGGGAGGAATGAACAATGCAAGAGAACCGCGCCGATAGACCATTGCAGCCTGGAGATCGCGCGCCAAACGTGGTGCTGGATGCGATCACCCGCCAGGGCAAGATCGCCATCGACGACTTTCGCGGCCAGAAGCCGCTGCTCGTCGGCCTGTTCCGGGGACTGCATTGCCCCTTCTGCCGCAGGCAGATCGCCGCCATGGCCGAACTGACCGATGCATTGCAGGAGAAGGGCATCGACAGCCTGACCGTCGTCAATACCCCAATCGAGCGAGCCCGCCTTTACTTCCGCTACCACCCGCTTCCCAACCTGCTGGCGGCCTCCGATCCCGAACGGGTATCGCATCGCGCCTTCGGCCTGCCGCGCGTTCATTTCACCGAGACCGAAAACGAGTGGCCGCACAAGGTCAGCAAGGACACGGTGATGTCGATGCGCGTCGACATGCCGGGCGAGCTTCCCGAACCGATGAACCCGATGGCGGCGATGGAAATTCTCGACAGGGCCGACGGCTACGAAATGACAGAGGATGACAAACGGATGCTCGTCCCCGGCGAAGGCCAGCTTGTCGGCGAATTCCTGCTCGATCGCGATGGCGTCGTGCGCTGGTGCTTTACCGAAGTCGAGGAGGCCGGCCGTCATATGTTCGGCGTTCCCGCCCCTCGGGAAGTGATGTCGGCGGCGGCCAATATGGCGGTCTGAAGCGGCCGCCTTAAATCGCCTGATCCGAAATTGGAAGCCGGCGCCCGCGGTCGGCGAAGGCGTGTCCGGGCGGCCTCTTGTCGATATCCGGACGTCGCCGCGCCATCCATGGCACGCTCGCCGGCCGTGAGTGCTGCGGCGGATCAATCCGGAAGACCGGCCTTGCGGTAGCCTTCTACGAAATGGTCAAGCACGCGAGCGTCGCGAAACGGTTCGGTCGCCGCCCAATGGCGGATGGAAAAGCCGGGGTTGGCAACAAGGAAGAGTTCGGTCTCCGCCTGCGCCTCGTCGAGCCGGCCGAGCTGAGCAAGGCTTGCCGCCAGGAAACGGCGCGAGCTTGTGCGATACGTCTCGTCGCGGCGCAACGTCTCGACGGCGGCCGCATATTGCCCGGCCGCATATTGTGCCTGGCCGAGCGTCAGATAATACCAGCTTGCCGGAAACGGGTTCAGCCGGAACGCCTTGCGAATCTGCTCAAGCCCCTCCTCGACCCGCCCTGCTAGAACGGTAACGTCGGATAATGCCGCAAAGGTATCGGCCTCGTTCGGGTCAAGTTCGATCGCCTTGGCGAACTCCGCATCCGCCGCGGCAAAATCGCGTTCATAGGCAAGAAGGTAGGCCAGCACCCAGCGGCAGCCGGCATCGTTGGGGTCGATCGCAACGGCCTTGCGCGCTAAGTTTAAGGCGATGCTGCGGGTCGCTTCCGTCGGCCCGCCACTATGAACCCACCCCATCCAGTGGTTCATGGCCAACCAGCGATAGGCCTCGGCATAGTCGGGGTCGAGAGCGACTGCGCGGGTCAGCATCAGATGCGCCTCCTCAGCCGCCTGCGGGGAATCATCCATCAGCTTGCGCGCCCGCACGCAGAGATCGTAGGCCTCAAGACTTCTGGGCCGATGGCGCGGCGGCGGGGTGCGCAGTCGGCCGAGCAACGCCTCGACGATTCTGGCGGTGACCTCGTCCTGAACGACGAAAATATCGTCCATGCTGCGATCGAAGCGTTCCGCCCACAAATGAGTGCCGCTGAGGGTGTCGACCAGCTTGGCGTTGACGCGCACGCGCCCCGCGGCGCGCCTCGCGCTGCCCTCCAGCAGGTAGCGTACGCCGAGCTCCTCGGCGATCTCCCGTACGTCAACCGCCCTGACCTTATAGGCGAAGGCCGAGTTGCGGGCGATGACGAACAGACCCGGCATTCTCGAAAGGTCGGTAATCAGGTCCTCGGTCAGCCCGTCCACGAAAAATTCCTGTTCGGGATCGTTGCCGATGTTCAGGAAGGGCAGCACGGCGATCGATGGTTTGGCAGGCAGCGGCAAGGTCTTTCGCTTCACGCCGCTCAGCCGCTGCATGGCACCCGTGAAGCGGTAGCCGACGCGCGGAACCGTTGCAATCCATTCGCCGCCGTCGGCAGCGGGGCCGAGCAGCTTGCGCAGCTGCGCGATCTGGACGGTGAGGTTGCCCTCCTCGACCGCCATGCCCGGCCAAGCCGCGTCCATCAGTTCGGCCTTGGCAAGGATTTCGCCGGATCGCCCGACGAGCGCCGCAAGCAGCTTCAACCCGCGATGACCAATGGCAACGGGTTCATCATTCCGAAGGAGCGTTCCCGCCTCCGGATCAAGCACGAACGGACCAAAGGCAAAGCGCAATCCCTGCATAGAGCGGATCTATAGTCCGTTTGGAAGTTTTTGAGAACTTTTTGGAGCGGCTTAATTACGCCGCTCCTTCTATTCCGCAGAATTTATCCTCTTTCGGGCGGGGCTTCTGCCCCCTCACCTATGCCGACTGACGAGGAGATCTGCATGACTGCCGCAAGCACGACAGCACAGCAAGACGATCGGATCCGCGGGGCCGCGATGGCAGGCATCATAGCGACGGTCACGGTGTTTGCCGTGGCGCAAGGGCTAACCTATCCGCTGCTGAGCTTCATCCTGGAGCGCCAAGGAACGGCCTCTGGTCTGATCGGTCTGTCGGCGGCGATGACGCCCCTGGGCTTCATCATATCGGCACCCGTAATTCCAGCGCTCTCGCGGCGGGTGGGCGCAGCGCGGCTTGCAACCCTCTGTTCGATCCTGGCCGCCTTCACCCTTATTGCAATAGCCGGGCGGCAGGACGTCTGGGCCTGGATGCCGCTGCGTTTCCTGCTCGGCTTCTTTGCCAATCCACTCTATGTCATCAGCGAGACCTGGCTGATCGCGATCACGCCGGCGTCGCGCCGGGGCCGCATCATGGGCCTCTATTCATCGATCGTTTCGGCCGGCTTTGCCGTCGGTCCGCTCTCGCTCGGCCTCAGTGGCACGGAAGGCTGGGCACCCTTCCTGATCGGCATTGGGGCCTTCCTTGGCTGCGGCCTGATCGTGCTTGTTGTTGCCCTCCGCCTGCCTGACATGCCCGGCGAAGGCGAGGCAATATCGGTCGGCGGCTTCCTTGCGCGGGCGCCGCTGCTGCTGTTTGCGGTTTTCACCGCCGCCGCCTTCGAGCAGATCCTGCTCTCCCTGCTTGCCGTCTATGGCGCGGCACTCGGCAGCACTGAAAGCCGCATCGCTTCGCTTATCACCTGTTTCGTTGCCGGCAATGCCGTGCTGCAGATCCTGCTCGGGCGCGTGGCGGAACGGTTCGGCGCGACGCGGACCATGTTGTTCTGCGTCCTCACTTGTCTTTCCGGCTGCCTGCTGCTGGCGTCAACCTTCACCACCTGGCTCATCTGGCCGCTCGTTTTCATCTGGGGCGGCGTCTCGTTCGGGCTCTACACCATGTCGCTGATCCAACTCGGCGAGCGTTTCAGCGGTCAAGCCCTGATTGCCGGCAATGCGGCCTTCGCCTTCGCATGGGGCATCGGCGGCATGGCGGGCTCGCCCGCGGCCGGATTGGCAATGCAACTGGTCGGGCACCAGGGGCTGCCGTCGTCCCTCGCCCTACTCAGTTGTGTCCTGGCGATTTCTCTGTTGGCCGCGAGGCGGCGTGACCAATGAAGGACCTCGCGTGCTTTCGATAAGTCCCCTCCGGCCGCTAGATACCTACTCTTGAATTTCGCGTTGCAAATATATAACGTGTTATATAACATTCAATGCAATTGGAGAGATTGAATGGTCGAAGATGTGGTGCGAACACTTGGCTTTTTGTGCCTGGGCAGCCGGTTGCGTCGCATCGGCGAGAGACTGCAGGCCGATACGCAGCAGGTCATCGACGAGGCCGGCGTCGGCATCCAGGCAGGTCAGTATCCGTTCCTCGCAGCGATCGACCGGGCCGGGCCGCTGACGATCGGCGAGCTTGCGCAGGCGGTGGGCATCACCCAGCCCGGCGTGACGCGGACCATCGGGCAGCTTCTCGAACTCGGCTTCGTCGATATGCAGTCGGCGCCGGACGATCAGCGCCGCAGATTGGTGTCGCTATCCGACAAAGGACAGGAACTCGTCGATCATTCGAAGGCAACCATCTGGCCGCGCGTTGCGGCTGCGGTTGCGGATCTCTGCGGCGACCTCGACGGACCGATCCTCGAGCAACTCGCTGCCATCGAGGACGGGCTGGCGGCACTGCCGCTCATACGACGGAGCACGGTTGCAGGCCCGCACGCCCTTTCCACCGCGCAATAGGGAGAGAAAGACGATGAATCACGTGCTTGACCGGCCGATCTGGAGCGCGCTCAAAACCGCGCATGCCGCTCTTGCCGAAGGCAACAGCTACGCACGGCGATACCCACCCTCCATCGTTCCCTTCGCGGCCTCTGCCGACGATAGCCTTGAGAGCCTCGATGCCTTGGAGAATCTGCCGTCAGCGGAAGAGAAGATGTTTCTCGTCGAGGCCGGGCCGATCGCGATTCCAGCGGGTCTTGCCGTCGTCATGGAGGCGCCGGTGACCCAGATGGTTGCCGAGCGGCCTCATGAGAGGATTTCGGATTCCCGCATTCAGCCGCTGACCGAGGCCGACGCCGCCGACATGCTTGATCTGGCGAGCTTGACCAGACCCGGGCCGTTCACCCTGCGCGCTCAGAGCCTGGGCAGCTTCTGGGGGATCAGGCATGAAGGCCGTGTGGTGGCGATGGCCGGGCAGCGTATGCGGCAGACCGGTTTCATCGAGCTGAGTGGCCTTTGCACCCATCCCGACTTCCAAGGGCGTGGCCTCGGCACCCTGCTGTTCCGCTTCGTTGCCGGCGAAATCGCTGCTAACGGCGACACGGCCTATCTGCATGTCTATGCCGGGAACACCTCCGCCATTTCCCTCTACAAGGCGCAAGGCTTCACGCTTCGCTCGGAGATGAACATGCGGGTGGTCAAACGCCGCGCCTGAGTTGTTGCTCAACGGCCGGGACGGTGTCTCCTCCCCAACACCGTCCAATTTAAGGGGCTTCGGTTCGAGAAACTACCTTACGGCCGCCGGCAGCACTTCGAACTTCCAGAATTTTTCCGGGCGGAAATAGGTTGTGGCGAATTCGCGGATATTTGCGGCCGTAACCTCGTTGTAGCCGCTGAGATTGCTGCGTATGCGGTCCAAACGACGCGGATCCGTCTGGGCGCCGCGCAGATATTCAATCCAGTACTCGTTGCCCTGCCGCTGGTGTTTCAGTGTCTCGATGATGGGTTCGCGAGCGCGTGCGAGCTCGTCGGCAGAAACATCATGCGACCCGAGATCGTTGGCGATCTCGTCGACAAGTGCATAGAAGCGCGCGAGCTTTGTCGGATCCGTCTCGACGTAGAAATAGGCGTAGCCATAGCCGGGAATTTCCCTCGACAGATTAACGTCGCCGTCCAGCGCGTAGCTTGCTCCTTCTGCAATACGAAACTGGTCGGTCAGCCTATTCTGGAAAATCTGGGTGGCAACATTGGCGGTGAAGGAGCGCGGGAGATCGGAGAGCAAATCGCCGACGGGAACTCCGACGACGGCGGCGGCGCTATCTGCCCTTCCGTTATGGGTCTGCAGAACGGGCTTCTCAGTGGCCGCCGGAAAACGCACGTTACCCCAATCATTACTCGGCGCCGCCTCCGGGCGTGGCAGCAAAGCGCCAAAGGTTTCAGCTGTCAGCCGGATGGCGTCGTCCACCGTCACGTCGCCGACGATGGTGATATCGATCGGGCCATTAGACACCACAGGCCGGAACAGCGCCTCGAAATCGTCCGGCCTGGCGGCGGACAACTGGGCGCGATCCGGAAAGGTCCAGCGCGGATCGCCGGAGTGGACCAGACCTCCGAGGTTACGGCTGACAACGCCGCCAGGGGTGGCCTCATACTGATCGAGGCCGCTCAAAAAGGCCTGCTGCACCCGCCTGAACGCCTCGGGGCGGTATGCGGGATCGGAGGTGTATGCCGTCATGAGCTGCAATTGCGTCGCCAGATCCTCAGTCCGCGTGCGACCGTCGAACTTGAAGGAGCTGTCGCCTACCGAGACGTCAAGGCCGACGATGTTGGCGGTCAGCGCCTTCTGGATATCCTGGTAGTCCATGGCCTTCACGCCGGACAGCGCGACCGCCGGCGATGCCCAGATCGGGAGGGGACGGTCATGCGGCAAGTCCAGCCGGCCCCGGCCGATATCCTCGCGCACCAGCACTTCATTGGCGCGCAGCTTGGTCGGCTTGACGGTAAGCCGTACGCCGTTGGAAAAGCGGACCATGGTCAGGCCGAGATCTTCGACGGCGCGGCGTTCGACCACAGCGCCCGGCGCGCCGAAATGGGTGTAGGGCCAGGCGACATCGGCTGCACTGGAGGGCGCCGAGACGGCAATCGCCTTGGAAGCGTGATAGACCTGCCGGAGCGCGTCGGCTCCGCCCTGCGGCGATTGGGCGGTCTGGAGCACGATCTGCGGACCATTGCCGGAGAAAGCACGCTGCAGGGCCTTATTGACCTCGGCCGCGGTGACGCCGTTCGTCACCCTCTCAAAGAGCGAGAGGTCGTCGGCCGGCGACGTGAAGACTTGATTGTCATCGACGCTGCCAGCCAGCGCCGAAGCGATATCGGTGGTCGTGCGCGTCGTGGCTCCGGCGGCAGCAGCCTTCAGGGCTGAGCGATATTCGAGGATTTCGCGATCGATCTCAGCCTGGGCAACGCCGAACTGTTGAATACGACGCTGTTCCTGGTCAATGGCCCCGAGTGCCGTCTGCCATTTGTCCGGTTCGGAATTCGCCGTGACCAGGACGACATGAGCGGAATCTAGGAGATCCTGGGAGCCGACGCCCGCGCTGATGAAAGGCGCATCCGGCTTGCTGGCGATGGTGCTGACTCGGCGTTTGAGCACCATCAGGCCCAGATCTTCAATAAGCTGCGTGCGGCGCTTGGCCAAGGTGTCGGGTGCGGCGTCATAAGGACGCGTCCAGGCGATCTGGACGCTGGTCATGCCGCCGGGAACGACGATGACATCCGCGCTTTCGCCTTTCGCCTGTAGCGCGCCAGTATCCTGACTTGCAGGCGTAGGTCCTATGGCTTTCCAGTCGCCGAAGCGCTGCCGGATTTCGATTTCCATGGCAGCGGGGTCGATATCGCCCACCACGATAAGCGTTGCCCGATCGGGCCGGTAATTGGCCCGGTAGTAATCGCGGACGAGGTCTACAGGCGCATTGCTGATAATATCGGCTTTACCGATCGGCGGGCGCATGGTCACGCGCCGGCCGGCGAGCAATGAATTCAGGATTGCGAGCCCCGCGCGGTACTGCGGCGTATCGCGCAGCCGCTCTTCCGACAGGATGACGCCGCGCTCGCGATCGAGGGCGCCGGCATCGAGGGTCAGCTCGCTCGCGGTTTCTCGCATCAGCATCAGGCCCGTGGATAGCGTCTCTGGATCGACCTCGGGCAAATCCAGTGCATAGACAGTCTCGTCATAAGAGGTATGGGCGTTGGTGTCCGGTCCAAAGGCCAGGCCCTTGCGCTGCAGGATACGGATCATTTCGCCTTCGGCGACATGCGTCGAACCTTTGAAGGCCATATGTTCGAGAACATGCGCCAGGCCCTGCTGGTCGTCGTTTTCCTCCAGTGAGCCGGAGCCGATGCGAAAGCGGATCGCTGCCTGTCCTGATGGCGTGGCGTTGCGCATGATTGCAAAGCGCATGCCATTGGCGAGCACGCCGAAATGGACATTGGAATCGGCTTGGATGTCGCTTTGCGTTTGCGGCCAAGCGGTGGACGGCGTGTCGGCATGGGCCGGCGATGCAAAAATTGCGACAAGGGAGACCGTCGCGAGAAACCGCCAAGCGGCGGCGCATTCCATTTGTTTGGGAGACATTCTTATCCAGGCGATGAGCATGAAGAGAGGAAACGACTTTGAACCGACCATTCCATAAGTTGCATATTGCTTCAACTTCCATGTGTGAATGGATAAGACGCAGATAATTCGGGTTAGAGCTCGCGGGAGCTCCATAGAAATCTTAGAATTATTGTATAGGCTGTTGATATTTAAATCTTATGATCGTGGCTTCCGTCGTCATTCCCGATGAATTCCCCACACCTCGTCAATTGTCAGATCACTGTCATCGAGCCCGACTAAAAGATTGCGCTTCGACGCTGTGACCAGGAGGGCGCATTCGATGGCGACATTGCAGCAAGTCGCATTCCGGGCAGGATGTTCGCTGGCGACGGCAAGCCGGGTTCTCAATCGCAACGGACCGGCCAGCGATCTGATGGTGCGCAAGGTGCGCCGTGCCGCCGCCGAACTCGGTTATCGCCCGGCCGGCCATGCTGTCGTGCGGCTCGGGCGCAGGCCGGTAATCGGCGTCTTGATCCCGAGCATCACCAATCCGGTCTTTGCCTCGTCGCTGTCGAGCATCCAGAACCGCATGCTGGTCGCCGGCCATGGGGTGTTGATCGCTCAGTCGAATTACGATCCGGCACGCGAGGCCGATGCCGTCGCCGCACTCCTGAATGACCGGCCGACCGGGCTGATCCTCACCGTCTGCGACCCGTCGACGAGCGAGGCGCTGCTCCCCAAGCTGCCGCCGACCGTGCTTCTCAACAACCTGCCGACGGCGCAGTTTCCGGCGGCCGTCACCGCCGATAATCGCGGCGCCGGCCGGGTGATCACGACGTTCCTGATCGGCATGGGCCACCGCCACATCCTCTTTCTCTCCGGCAATTTCGCCGCCTCCGATCGCGCTCGTCTTCGCTACCAGGGTTACCTCGACGCCATGGCCGAGAACGGCCTGACGCCGCTCGACGCTATTCAGATCTCCTTCGTCGGCGGCTATGACCAGCTCGATCTCAGTGCGGCGATGACCTCGCTTTCGCCGACGGCGATCATCGCCTCCAACGATCTTCTGGCGCTCGGCGTCATCGGCGCGCTGAAGCGCGAGGGGCTGTCGGTGCCGGGGGATGTTTCGGTCGCCGGCTTCGACGGCATCGCCATCGGCCGGCTGATCGATCCGCCGCTGACAACCATCGAAATGCCGGATGCCAGCATGGGCGCGACGGCCGCCTCGCTGCTGCTCGACATGGCAGAGAATGCCGCCCCTGCCCGCCACCTCGACGTCGCCTATACGCTGCGCCGCGGCGGCACGGTGCGCGCCATCTAACCACCCGGAATAAAGGGCCGCCGCGCGCTCGGCGTGGCGGCCCCTTCTTCTGACGCGGAAAACGATCAGCTGCGCGGCAGCATCCCTTCGACATCGGCGGCTGCATCGTCGAGCGCTTCCTTCGGCTCGGCCGACTGGTCGACGATGCGCGAAAGATTGTCGACGATCGTCTGGGTGACCTTGACACCGTTGGAGCCGGGGAAGGCATACCAGGGGATCATGACCGGCATCTGGCTGAGGCCCGCCTGGAACAGCGGGTTCTGCTTGTAGAAATCGCCGAGATATTCGGGCGACTTGGCGGCAAGCTCGTTGTTCGGGACATAACCGGTGCCGGGCACGACTACCGAGGCGCCGTAAGGGCCGGCGGCGAACTTGGCGAACTTCCAGGCGGCGTCTTGCTTGGCGGCGTCATGGGTCAGGATGACGACGGCATTACCGCCTGTGGGAAGGCGGCCGTTCACCGGATCGATCAGCGGGATCTTGGCGGTGCGCAGATCGAATTTATTGCCGACATTCTTGATCGTGTTGCGCAGAGCGCCTGTGGTCTGGAATTCGAAACCGACCTTGCCGGCGGCGAAAGCCTGTTCGCCGGCGGGCTTGGTGAAGACGGGCATGCCGCCCTCGGTGACCAGACGATGCAGGACCTCGACGGCCTTCTGACCTTCCGGACCGTTGAAGGCGACCTTGCTTTCGTCATCGCTCAGCATCTTGCCGCCGGCGCCGAAGAGCAGCGCCGAAAACATCCAGTCGTCGCCCTGCCAGCGGAAATCGATGCCGTCGACGCCGTTGCCGAGCGCCTTGATCTTGCCTCCGAGCGCAATGACCTCATCCCAGGTCTTCGGCGGATTGTCGGGATCGCCGCCGGCCGCCTTCACGAGATCGGCGTTGTAATACATGATCGGGTTGGAGGTCGCGAAAGCGAGGCCAACCTGCTTGCCCTTGACCTGGGCGAGCTTGAGGATCGTGTCGGAGAAGCCCTGCTCGGCCATGTTGCCGTCCTTCTTGACGAGCGGGCCGAGGTCGACGGCGACATCGCGTTCGTCGAGCATGCGCAGGCGGTTCAGGCCGATGAAGGTGATATCGGGCATTTCGCTGGTGCCGGCCTGGCGAAGGATCGTCTGGATGCCTTCTTCATAGGTGGCCGAGGGGCTGGCGAACTGGATCTTGATATCGGGGTTCTCAGCCATGAACTTCTTCGAGATCGTGTCCATCACGTCCTTGAAGAAACCCGGCATCGGGTAGTGAACCGTCAGCGTCGTCTCGGCATGCGCGGGAAGCGCGATTGCCATCGATACGGCCGCTGCGGCGAGAATCTGGGTGATAAGTTTCATCGCTCGTTCTCCTGGTTGAAGCCGGTCAGCCTTTGAGACCGGTCATGGTGATGCCCTCGACGAAACGCTTCTGCGCAAGCAGGAAGGCGGCGACGAGGGGAAGGGTTATGATGAGGGTCGCCGCCATCAGTGCGCCGTAGTCGTCGCCGGCCTCGGCGGCGCGGAAATACATCAGCCCGAGCGGTGGCGTGGCATAGTCCTGCTTGCTGATGACGATCAATGGCCAGTAGAGATCGTTCCAGTGGGCGACGACCGAGAAGATGGCGAAGGCGGTGACGGCTGGCCAGGCATTCGGCACGATGACGCGGGCGACGATGCCGAGCTCCGACATGCCGTCGAGGCGTGCGGCATGGATGAGGTCGTCAGGCATGGCACGGAAGAACTGCAGGAACATGAAGATCGCGAAGACCGAAATCGTAAAAGGCGCGACCAGGGCGGCATAGCTGTTGAGCAGCGCGGCGCGGTCGAAGGCGACATAAAGCGGCAGCGCGGTCGCATGGATCGGCACGAGAAGTCCGAGCATGACCAGCACCATCATGGCCCGCGCCGCGCCGAAACGCAGCTTCGCCATGGCATAGGCGCAGGGGATGGCCACCAGCACCTGAAAGAAGAAGATCAGCCCGCAGACGACAACGCCGTTCCACAGGAGCCGCGCCATCGGCACCCGGCTCAAGGCCTTGGCGAAATTCTCGGCATAGGCGAGATGCGCCGGGATGAGCGACAGCGACGAGGTAAAGATGTCGCTCTGCGTCTTGCCCGCCGCCGAGATCATGAAGACGTAGGGCGACAGGAAGATGATTGCGCCCAGCGAAAGCAGCGTCAGGCGGATGATCCTGCCAAGGGAAAATGCGCTCGTCATGTGTAATGCACCCGGCGATCGAGAAGGCGGTATTGCAGGAACATCAGCACCACGAGGATCAGCAGGAAGACCACGGTCATCGCCGAGGCGTAACCGATGCGTAGGTAGACGAAACCCTCCTGGTAGATCGTGAAGAGCAGCACTTCAGACGCCTTGTTCGGGCCGCCCTCGGTCAGCGTTTTGACAGTCTCGAAGACCTTGACCGCATTGGTGATGCTAATGGTGATGACGAAGAGCGTCGTCGGCCCGAGCATCGGCCAGGTGACCAGCAGGAAGCGATCGAAGGCGGATCTGGCGCCGTCCACTTCGGCCGCTGCGTAAAGCTCCCGCGGGATTGCCGTCAGACCGGCCAGAAACAGCACCATGTTGAAGCCGGCCGATTGCCAGACGCCGATGATCGACAGGCTGTAAAGCACGGTGCCGGAGCTGCCCAGCCAGTTCGGACCGGCCAGACCGACAAGTGACAGCAGCGCGTTGAGCGGGCCGATCGTCGGGTGGAACATATATTGCCAGACGGTCGCCATGGCGACGATCAGCGAGGCGACCGGCAGGAAATAGGCCGTGCGGAAGAAGCTGCGCGCCGCGGTCTCGCTCTCGATCAGCAAGGCGATGCCGAGACCGAGCAGGATCGAGACCGGCGCCACGATCGCCGTATAGAGCGTCGTATTCCACAGCGATTTGCGGAAGGTGCGGTCGGTGATCAGGTGAGCGTAATTCTCGAAGCCGACGAAACGGAACTTGCCGTAGCCGAGTTCGAAATCGGTAAAGCCGAGCACGACGACAGCCGCGACCGGCAACAGCACGAAGAGAAAGAGCAGGATCATCGCCGGCAGCACCAGCATCCAGGCTATGCGGGCCTCGCTGCGGCGATGGGCAACGGCGGAGTTATCAGGGATGGCCATGGAGGCGAGGCTAGCCATGCGCCCACTCCCGCTGGACGTCGGCATCAGCAGCGCTGAGCCCGGCATCAGCGGCGCTGAGCCCGGCATCACTACCGGCGACGAAGCCGGCCAGCCGGCTGCCGTCCTCGGCAAAGATCAGCGTGCGGCCGGGCGACAGTCGCAGTCCCACGGCATCGCCGGCCGCAAGCCCGGAGGCTTCGGACGGCTGTACCTTGGCGATGACGGTCTCACCGATCGCGTCGAGCCGACAATGGAGGATAACCTCGGACCCCAGGAATTCGACGCGTTCGATCCGGGCGGCAAGGCCGTCATGCCGGCTCTTGGCGAGAAAGACGAATTCAGGGCGAATGGCGAGCGTGACCGGCATCTTTCCGGCGGGTGAATTTTCAAGCGTCAGCCGCAGGCCGCCGCAGAGAACGACGCCGCCTTCGGCAAAGGCCGGAAGCAGGTTGATGCGCGGCTGGCCGATGAAGCGGGCGACCTCGATATGGGCTGGATCGTCGTAGACGAGCTGAGGACTTGCGATCTGCAGCAATCGGCCGCCCATCATCACCGCGACGCGATCCGCCATCGACAGTGCTTCCGCCTGGTCATGGGTGACATAGAGCGTCGGCACGCCGGCGCGGCGATGCAGGTCGACGATCTCGCCTCTGGCGTGAACGCGCAGATTGGCGTCGAGATTGGACAGCGGCTCGTCCATCAGGAAGATGCTCGGCTGGCGCACCATTGCCCGGGCCAGCGCCACGCGCTGACGCTGGCCACCCGACATCTGGCCGGGTTTGCGGTCGAGCAGATGGTCGATCTTCAGCGAGGTCGCCATATCGCGGACGTCGCGGGCGATCGCCGCACGAGTGGCGCGCTGGCCTGGTATCAGCGATCCGATGAAGGGCAGCCGCTGCACCCTCGAGAGCCGGCGCATCGCCAGCGGCACGGCGATATTCTGAGACGCCGTCAGATGCGGATAGAGCGCGTAGGACTGAAAGACCATGGCGATGTTGCGCTCGGCAGCCGCGACGCCCGACATGTCTTGCCCACCGATCAGAATTTCGCCGCTATCGGCATGGTCGAGGCCGGCAAGGACGCGCAAAAGCGTGCTCTTGCCGCAGCCGGAGGGGCCGACCAGGGCGATGAATTCACCGGCGCCGACATCGAGGCTGACGCCGTTGAGGATCTGGTTTCCGCCGAAGGCCTTGGTGATGCCGCGAAGCGAGAGCGCGCTCATTCGACAGGTTCCCGCTGCTTGACCGCTTGGGGATAGACATCGAGCACAACATCATCGAGCACATGGGCGGTCATGCCGGGAACGGCGACGATCTGGCTTTCGACCCAGGTATCGAACTCGTGAACGACGGCGCCGATCAGGCGCTCGCCCGGCATCTCGCGCTCCATCTTGTCGATGATGAAGGCAGCCGATGGACCCCAGGTCAGCTGAGTATTGTCGAAACGGCCCTGCCAGGCCCAGTGAAGGTGGCCGCTGGCAAACAGCGCCACGTCATGGGCTGCGATCAGATCATAAAGCCGCCGGCGCTGAGCCGGGCGAACGCTCCAGTAGCCGGTATCGCCTTCATCGGGTGCATCGACGAACAGAGGCTTATGCGCGAAGAGAGCCACGCGCCGCCCCGCCCTGTCTTCGAGCGCCTTGGCGAGCCATTCGAACTGGGCCTCCTCCTCGTCATCCTCATGACCGAGAAGCAGCGAATTCAAGCCGATGAAGCGCCAGCCGGCCGCATCCTCGAGCCAGCGATCGTCACCGGCTAGGCTGCGCCAGCGGGCCAGCCGCTCGGCGTTGACGGGCTGGTCGGTTTCCCTGAAGTGGCCGACATCGTGATTGCCGGGAACGATCAGCATCGGGATCGACACTTGCCGCATCAGATCCATCGAGAAGATTATATCCTCGTCCTTGTCGGCGCCGTCGACGGTGAGATCACCGGTATGCACGATCAGATCGGCGCCGGTCGCTTCGATCCAGCTCAGAAGCGGCGCCCAATTGCCGTTGAAATGCGGTTTGTTCGGGCTGAAATGAGTGTCGGTGATCTGGATGATTTTCATGAGGGCGCGTCTCCAAGACCTGGGAAGCGCGTCACGGACGCTCCCTTCTCGGACCCTCTCTAGAAGGCTCGCATGTCAATCAGACATCCGCGGATTTCAGCTGTTTTTCAGTTTTGACATCAATCCGTCATACGGGCGCTGATCGCCCCCGCGAAGGGGCGGTCAGCGGCAAGCTCCGCGGAGATCAGTGCCGAGGCGCAGTGGCGGGAATAGACGACACGGTTGCCGAAACGGGGTCGCTTGCCGGAAAGCTATCTTCGAGGCCTTCGTTCAGCTCCTCTTCCAGCGTTTCGCTGTCATGGGTCGAACGTGCGCTCGGCTGGCCTTTCAAACCCTTGCTGCCTTCGTCGAAGTTGCCGTTGCTCAAGGCGTCGTAACGGTTGATGCTGCCGTCAGCGCCGCGGCCGGGAAATGCAGTCAGCTGAACCATCATCACCTTGGCGTGGTCCAGCGCCGTCGAGCTGTCGAGTTCGCCATGGGAATTATCGATTTTGACGGAAACCGATTCTCCTCCCTCGCCCAGGAATTCGACGATGAAGAAGTCGCCGGACTGTGTCACGCGTGTATCGATCAACTGCATGGAAACCTCCTGTGTTCATGCCAGATCAACGGCGAGCAACATCAGGAGTTCCAGCGACAATACCATTTCAATCGGGGTGAATGCCGCGCCGAGGTTGCAGCGGCTTACCCTCGGCCGGAATTTATGGTTAATTTATTAATAATTCAGCTTCTATAGTTGGAACCATGCGGCCTTTCCGAGTGTTGATGCTGCGCCGTGGAGGAACCCCGATGATCCTGAAAATCCTTGCGCCGAAGACCGACGCCGACTGCCATGATACCGGCACCTATCCCGACGGGATCTTTGCCGAAAACCGTATCGACCTTTCCTCGCGCCGCGACGACCGCCGCCGGTCGCCGCATGAGCGCGATTACGGCGCCGACAGGAAACCGGAAAACCTGCCGCTCGGTTTCGCCTGACATTCCTTCGGGATAAGTGGGGCGCCCCGCGGTTTGCCGCAGAACTGGCATGCGTCACTGGCACCCTGCCCGCCCGTTTTCTTTTGCGCGATAGATGTAACTTGCATGATGATAGTCACTGCTGTAGTGACTATCATCATGCAACGAACCAGCTTCAGTGAGTCCAAATGCCCGGCGGCGCGCGCGCTCGACAGCGTCGGCGACTGGTGGAGCATTCTGATAGTGCGTGATGCCTTCCAGGGTCTGTCCCGCTTCGATGAATTCCAGAAAAGCCTTGGCGTGGCGCCGAACATCCTGACGCGGCGGCTCAAACACCTGACGGATCAGGGGCTGTTCGAACGACGGCTCTACCAGCAGCGCCCTGCCCGTTACGAATATCAGCTGACGGCGAAGGGCCGCGATTTCTTTCCGGTGCTGATGGCGCTGTTTTCCTGGGGAAGCCGCCACATTCCGGAAGAGGATCTCGCCTTTTTCCTCAGCGATGCGGCCTCGGGCAGAGCGCGCGAGACCGTGTTGGTCGATGCGCAGACCGGCGAACAAGTGACACCCGAAAACACCGGCCTGCTTGCAGGCCCTGCAGCCGATGACGAGGTGCGCGCGCGGATCGCCCGCATGCGCGCCTGGTATCTCGGCATCGACGCATAGAAAGGATAATAAAATGGATCGCATCGTTGTCACCGGCATGGGACTTGCCTCGCCACTCGGAACCGGCGTCGAGCCCGCCTGGAAACGCCTTGTCGGCGGAGCCTCGGGTCTGAGGACACTGCCCGAGGATGTCGTCGGCGAACTCGCGGCCAAGGTCGGCGGTATCGTTCCCGGTATCACCGAGGATGTTGAGGCGGGCTTCGACCCCGACCGCTACATTACACCCAAGGACCAGAAAAAGATGGACCGCTTCATCCAGTTCGCCATGGCGGCAACGGAGGAAGCGGTGAAGCAGGCCGGCTGGATGCCGACCGACGAAGGTGAGCGCGAACGCACTGCAACGATCATTGCCTCCGGCGTCGGCGGCTTTCCGGCCATTGCTGAAGCGGTGCGGATCGGTGAGGCACGCGGCGTGCGGCGGCTGTCGCCCTTCACCATCCCCTCCTTCCTCGTCAACCTCGCCGCCGGCCAGGTCAGCATCCGCTACGGCTTCAAGGGGCCGCTCGGCGCGCCGGTGACGGCCTGCGCTGCCAGCGTCCAGGCGATCGGCGATGCGGCACGGCTGATCCGCTCCGGCGAGGCGGATGTGGCGATCTGCGGCGGCGCCGAGGCCTGCATCGACAAGGTGAGCCTTGGCGGCTTCGCCGCTGCGCGCGCCCTTTCCACAGGCTTCAACGAGACGCCGGAGCTGGCCTCGCGCCCCTTCGACACGGCACGCGACGGTTTCGTCATGGGCGAAGGCGCCGGCATCCTGGTGATCGAGACGCTGGAGCATGCGCTCGCCCGCGGCGCCACACCGCTTGCCGAACTGGTCGGCTACGGCACGGCGGCGGATGCCTACCACATGACCGCAGGTCCCGAAGACGGCGACGGCGCGCGCCGGGCCATGGAGGCCGCGCTCAGGCAGGCGAATATCCCTGCTTCCGAGGTCAAGCACCTGAATGCGCACGCCACTTCGACGCCGGTCGGTGACAAAGGCGAGATCGCTGCGATCGGCACCGTCTTCGGCCGCGATGGCGCCATTGCCGTCAGCGCGACGAAATCGGCGACCGGCCATCTGCTCGGGGCCGCCGGCGGGCTGGAGGCAATCTTCACCATCCTGGCGCTGCGCGACCAGATCGCGCCGCCGACCCGCAACCTCGATGAAGCCGATCCTGATGCCGACGGCATCGATATCGTCGGCAAGACAGCGCGACCCGTGGCGATGGACTATGCCATCACCAACGGTTTCGGCTTCGGCGGGGTCAATGCCAGTGCTCTCTTCCGGCGCTGGTCGTAAAGTCCACTTTTCTTACGCTGGAAATGGCCTACACTCTGCTCTGTCGGGGATTATTCTCCGATAGAGCCGGAGATCACCCAATGCGCGCCTTCTTCGCAGTTGTCATTCTGTGTGCCGCGTCCCTCCTCTCCATCGTCTCGGCCCACGCCGAAGATCCGATCGACACAACGCGAACGATGATCGAGGCGCAGATCAAAGCCTTCCTCAAGGACGATGCCGAAACCGCCTATTCCTTCGCCGCTCCCGCTATCAAGGCGATGTATCCCGACAAGAACCTGTTCTTCGCCATGGTCAAGAAGAGCTACGAGCCGGTCTACCACCCCGGCAACTACGCCTTCGGCCGCAGCCGCTCGATCGACAACGGCGCGCTGATCTACCACGAGGTGCTGATATCGGGCCGCGACGGCAAGGATTGGACAGCGATCTACCAGATCACCCGCCAGCCGGACGGCAGCTACGGGATCAACGGCGTGCAGATCATGCCGGATGCGGACAGCAAGGGGATCTGACGGGCTAAGGAAAGCTCGCCGTAACACAGACTGGTTGCACTAATAATTTTGAAACCCTGCCGTTGCAAGATAACGCCAGCGGGGGACTGTCGTATTGAATACTGGCAAGCAATTTTTCACGGCGCTTGAAGCCTTGCGAGGAATCGCGGCCATCATGGTCATGTTCCTGCATACCGGAGGCACGCTTGGCCCGATCCCGGCGAACATCGGTTACCTTGCCGTCGACCTCTTCTTTCTTCTCAGCGGCGTCGTTCTGGCAAATTCCTACGAGAAGCAGTTGATCGCAGGACAGATCTCACCCGTCAAATTTCTGCTCCAGCGTATTATCCGGCTTTACCCTCTCTATCTGCTTTCGCTCCCGATTGGCCTTGTTAACTATGCGGTTCACTTCGGTCTGGACTACGGCGCTCTGGCAGGCCTTCTGGTGAGGGCGATCCTGCTCGTCCCAAACCTGAATGCGGCAGGCGCGTTTCCATTAAACGAGCCCAGTTGGTCCCTTTTCTTCGAGTTCTGGGCCGGACTGCTGTTCTCCGTTCTGCTGATGCGGCTGTCATTCCAAAGCTTGCTGGCGGTGGCTCTGGGGTCTGCCTGCATCACAACGTATGGGGCATCGATCGGAGGCAATTTCGATATTGGCCACCAGGCGGGCTATTTAGGATTTGGCTTTTCGCGCGTGCTTTTCTCGTTCTCGCTCGGAATTTGCCTCTACAGGCTATTTGACGTCCGCAAACCGAATACTGCCGAGAACGGCAATCTTATCGGCCTTCTTGTCTGTGGTTGCTTACTCACGATCACGAACATACCAGCCGCCCTATTCTTCGGCTTCCCGTATTTCGATCTTCTAATATGCCTTACGGTTTTCCCGACCATTGTCTGGATTGCGATGCGCACGACGCAGACCGGCTCAATTGACCTGACATTCCGGTGGCTGGGGAGGCTGTCCTATCCGATTTATATCCTGCATGGGCCCATCTTCAGCCTGCTGCAGTCGTTGCGGCAAAAGGGCTTCAACCTTCCCGCCTCTCCGGGAGCCGGCATCATCGTGGTTATCGCAGTTTTCATTGCTGCCGGCATCTTCGCCGTTCGCTTCGACGAGCCCGTGCGCAAAAAGCTCAAAATCATGGTTTTGCCGAAGCCGACGTCTATCGCCCCGCAATCAGCAACCTAGGCTGAGGCCGCGATCAGACAGGTTCGAGGTCGCCCCTCGCCCATTCCTCCTGCGTTTCCGCCATGAAATCGGCAAAGCGGCCTTCGGCAATTGCCTTGCGAATGCCCTGCATCAGTTCCTGGTAATAGGCGAGGTTGTGCCAGGAGAGCAGCATGCCGCCGAGCGCTTCGTTGGCGCGGACGAGATGGTGCAGATAGGCGCGTGAATAATCGCGCGAGGCCGGGCAGTTCGACTGTTCGTCGAGCGGACGCATATCCTCGGCATGACGGGCATTGCGGATATTGACCTTGCCGCGGCGGGTAAAGGCGAGGCCATGGCGGCCGGAGCGGGTCGGCATCACGCAATCGAACATGTCGATGCCGCGGGCGACCGATTTCAGGATATCGTCAGGCGTGCCGACGCCCATGAGGTAGCGCGGCTTTTCCACCGGAAGCACGGGCAGCGTCGTTTCCAGCATCCGCAGCATGACGTCCTGCGGCTCGCCGACGGCAAGACCGCCGACGGCATAGCCCTTGAGATCGAGCTGGCTCAGCGCCTCGGCCGAGCGGACGCGCAGCGCCGGGATGTCGCCGCCCTGGACGATGCCGAACATCGCCTTTCCGGGCTGCTCGCCGAAGGCGACCCTGCAGCGCTCGGCCCAGCGCAGCGACATCTCCATGGCGCGCTCGATCTCCTTCGGCTCGGCCGGCAGCGCCACGCATTCGTCGAGCTGCATCTGAATATCGGAGCCGAGCAACCCCTGAATTTCGATGGAGCGCTCCGGCGACATGTGATGCAGGCTGCCGTCGACATGCGATTTGAAGGTGACGCCCTGTTCGTCGAGCTTACGCAGGCCGGAGAGCGACATGACCTGGAAGCCGCCGGAATCGGTCAGGATCGGATGTTCCCAACGAATGAGCTTGTGCAGACCACCCAGACGGGCGACGCGTTCGGCGGTCGGGCGCAACATCAGGTGATAAGTATTGCCGAGGATGATGTCGGCGCCGGTCTCGCGCACCTGGTCGAGATACATGGCCTTGACGGTACCGACCGTTCCAACAGGCATGAAGGCCGGCGTGCGGATTTCGCCGCGCGGCATGGAGATTTCGCCGAGACGCGCGCCGGCATCGGTCTTATTCAGGGTGAATTGGAAGTTCTCGGTCATTGGTCTTTCCGGAAAAGTAGGCTCGCGTCGCCGTAGGAGTAGAAGCGGTAGCCTGTCGAAATGGCATGTTCATAGGCCGCGTGCATGGTTTCGAAGCCTGAGAAGGCGGAGACCAGCATGAACAGCGTCGAGCGCGGCAGGTGGAAATTGGTCATCAGCATGTCGACCGCTTTAAAACGGTAGCCGGGTGTAATGAAGATACCGGTGGCGCCGGCCCACGGCTTGATCTCTCCGCTTTCCCCGGCCGCGCTTTCGATCAGCCGCAGCGAGGTCGTGCCGACGCAGACGATACGCCCGCCCCTTGCCTTGACGGCATTCAGCCGGGCCGCGATTTCACCGCTGACATAACCGCTTTCGAGATGCATCTTGTGATCGTCGGTATCGTCGGCCTTGACCGGTAGGAAGGTGCCGGCCCCGACATGCAGCGTGACGAAATGGCGCTCGATGCCGGCCTTGTCCAAGGCCGCAAACAGATCCGGCGTAAAATGCAGGCCGGCGGTAGGGGCGGCGACGGCGCCCTCCTCGCGAGCATAGATCGTCTGGTAATCGGCGCGGTCGCGCTCGTCCTCGGGACGTTTGGCGGCGATATAGGGCGGCAGCGGAATATGGCCGACGGCGGCGATCGCCTCGTCGAGGGCCGGGCCTGTGAGATCGAAGGCGAGCGTCACTTCGCCGGCCTCGCCCTTTTCCTCGACGGTGGCATCGAGCGAGCCGAGGAAGCAGCTTTCACCGGAATGGCCGAAGGCGATGCGGTCGCCCTCCTTGATGCGTTTGCCGGGCTTGGCAAAGGCCTTCCAACGGCTGGGGCCGAGGCGCATATGCAGCGTTGCCGACACCTGCTGGCCGCCGGCGCCGTCGCGGTGGCGGATGCCCTCGAGCTGCGCTGGAATGACCTTGGTATCGTTGAAGACGAGCGCGTCACCGGCACGCAGAAACGACGGCAGATCGTAAACGTGATGATCAGACAGCGCGCTTTCCGCATGGGGATCGACGACCAGTAAGCGCGCGCTGTCGCGCGGTTCGGCGGGCCGCAACGCGATGCGTTCATCGGGCAGATCGAAATCGAAAAGGTCTACGCGCATAAGAGCACTTTCAAAGCGAAACCCGCCCCCGCGCTTTCGCGCAAGGGCGGGTTCCAGCAGAAATCACAATCAGACGTCGGCGGCAACCCGCATCGAGACGATCGAATCCGGATCGGAAACCGGTTCGCCGCGCTTGATCTTGTCGACATTGTCCATGCCTTCGATCACCTGTCCCCAGACGGAATACTGCTTGTTCAGCCACGGAGCGTCGGTGAAGCAGATGAAGAACTGCGAGTTGGCCGAGTTCGGGTTCTGCGAACGGGCCATCGAGCAGGTGCCGCGCACATGCGGCGTGGCGGAGAATTCAGCCTTCAGGTCCGGCTTGGACGAGCCGCCCATGCCGGCCCGGCCGGGATTGAATGTTTCAGAACCCTTCTTGCCATATTCGACATCGCCCGTCTGGGCCATGAAATCCTGAATGACGCGGTGGAACACGACGCCGTCATAGGCCTTCTCGCGGGCGAGTTCCTTGACGCGGGCGACGTGTTCCGGGGCGACCTGCGGCAGCAGCTGAATGACAACCCTGCCCTTGGTGGTTTCCAGAATGATGGTGTTCTCGGGATCCTTGATCTCGGCCATTGTCTACTCCTCTTGTTTGTCTCGTAACTTACTTCTTGGCCAGCGTGACCTTGATCATCCGGTCGGGATTGCTGACTTCGCCGTTCTGGCCTTCGCCGCGTTTGATCTTGTCGACGTTTTCCATGCCGGAAACGACCTTGCCGACGACGGTATACTGGCCGTTCAGGAAGGAACCGTCGGCGAACATGATGAAGAACTGCGAATTGGCGGAATTCGGATCCTGCGAACGGGCCATGCCGACCGTGCCGCGCACGAACGGGGTCTTGGAGAACTCAGCCGGGATATCGGGCATGTCGGAGGAGCCGGTGCCGGCAAGGCTGGCATCGAAGCCCTTTTCCATGTTGCCGTATTTGACGTCGCCGGTCTGGGCCATGAAGCCGTCGATGACGCGGTGGAAGGCGACATTGTCGTATTCGCCCTTCTTGGCCAGCGCCTCGATCTGGGCGACGTGCTTCGGCGCCACCCCGGGCATCAACTGGATGACGACAGGGCCGCTCTTCAGCTGGATGGTGAGATAATGATCGGCCGCCTGGGCGAAGGCATCCCCGGCGAAGGAGGCCAAATAGAGCACGCCGGCAAATGCGAGATAAAAGAGTTTCATATGGGCTCCGTTGCGGCGGGTTCCGCCTGGTCTGCGTTTGCTAGACTTTTTACTTGCTAGTTCGGGCGCTTGGATGTGAGGGCTTGCAAGACGGCGGCCGGCACGAAAGCGCTGACATCGCCGCCCATGGCGGCGATCTGGCGGACCAATGTGGCGGTAATGGGCCGCGACGCCGTGCCCGCCGGCAAAAAGATGGTCTGGATGTCGGGCGCCATCGCCCTGTTCATGCCGGCCATCTGCATTTCGTAGTCGAGGTCGGTGCCGTCGCGAAGGCCGCGGATCAAAAGCGTTGCGCCATGGGCACGGGCGGCATCGACGACCAGATTGTCGAAGGCGACGACGGTGATGCCGCCGGTCTTGCCGGGCAGCGCTTGCGCCAGGGAAAGGCGGATCAGCTCGGCTCGTTCGTCGAACGAAAAGAGCGGCGCCTTGCCGGGGTGGATGCCGATCGCGACGATCACCTTTTCGGCGACGTTCAGGGCCTGAACCAGAACATCCACATGTCCGTTGGTGATCGGGTCGAAGGACCCAGGATAAAAAGCTGTCGTCATCTGGCTCGGCCGTTGGTTTGACGCCTTTTGTCACGGATGCCGGTTTGCCGCAAGTGATTTGCCCCGCCGCTTCCTGCGGCTGAACAGCGAATGAACATGCCATTCAAGGCTGTTTCAGACAGGACCTGCTTAACTCGGATCATCAAGGCAGCCGATGCCATTCCGGCATCCGGCGTTCCCCGAAGGACCATATCCATGCTGATCGTGCTCGTTGCGCTTGCCGTCTTTTTCTCTCTCGCTGCCGAAATGGCCTATGGCTTTTTCGCCGATCGCTACCAAGTGAGCTGGGTGCGGCCGGAGGTTGCCGAACATGCCGCGATCGTGCGCGCCCAAGGCCGGCTGCGCGAACAAAACCGGGCCTCGAATCTGAACGCCAGATGAACGACACATTCAAGGAGGCTTCAGATCGGCATTGGTAAACACCGCCTCAACATCCGGCGGAACCAATTTAAAACGGATGCGTTCATTCAACCGACACATAGATGCGATTATCGCGGCAGGAAGGACTAAAGATGCCCGGCAAGATTACGATGATTAACGTGCTCTGGATGGTAATGGTCACGGGCATGCTCACCGCAACTGTCGCTCTATATGATCAGAAGGTAGATACGTCCAAGGTTTATGGTCCCTATGCTTCGGCCCGCACGGCCGTACTTGGCCAGTACTGAGGGGCGAGAACGCAACTCCCCAGGAAAGGAATGCCTATGTTCACGATCTTGACAGTGCTCACCGCCCTCATCAGCGTCATGTTCATCGTGTCTGTGGCCTCGACGATTTCAGCGCTCCGGCGCGAAGGCGAAGAGGTGAAAGCGCTGAACGAAAAGCATAGCGCATTCTGATATTCCTCTCTTCCCCACCCAAGAGCGGCACCCTTCCGCCGCCTCGGGCCCTACAAAGCCGGATGCACCCAGCATCCGGCTTTTTTCTTGGGACAAACCAGGCTAAGCCCGAACAGAAAAGGGCGGCCCGAAGCCGCCCTTTCTCTTGATCATTCCTCGGTGGTCCCGGCGGGATCGCCATCGGCAACCGGCGTCTCGCCGGTTGAACCTTCCTCAGCAACAGGAGCACCTTCGGCGGTCTCGACGGCTTCCTCCGTCTCGTCCTCTTCCGGCTCGCTGATGCGCTCGACGGAAACGACCTTCTCATCCTTAGCCGTCGAGAAGATGGTGACGCCCTTGGTGGCGCGGCTGGCGATGCGGATGCCGCCGACCGGCACCCGGATCAGCTGGCCGCCATCCGAAACCAGCATGATCTGATCGCCGTCATCGACCGGGAAGGCGGCGACCAGTTCGCCGATTTCGCCGGTCTTCGACGTGTCGGTGGCGCGGATGCCCTTGCCGCCGCGGCCGGAGATGCGGAAATCGTAGGACGACGAACGCTTGCCGAAGCCCTTCACAGAGACCGTGAGCACGAACTGCTCGCGTGCCTTCAGCTCTTCATAACGCTCGTCCGAGAGCTGTCCCTCTTCGGTGACTTCCTCGCCGACGAGAGCGATATCCTCTTCATCGACGCCCGTCGCGCGACGTTCGGCGGCAGAGCGTTTCAGATAGGCTGCGCGCTCCCACGGCTCGGCATCAACATGGCCGACGATGGTCATCGAGATGATGCGATCGCCTTCACCGAGATTGATGCCGCGCACGCCGATCGAGTTGCGGCCGGCGAAGACGCGAACGTCGTCGACGGAGAAGCGGATGCACTGGCCGAGCGCGGTCGTCAGCAGAACGTCGTCATGTTCCGTGCAAGTCTCGACGGAGAGGATCTCATCGCCCTCCTCCTCGAGCTTCATGGCGATCTTGCCGTTGCGGTTGACCTGAACGAAGTCCGACAGCTTGTTGCGGCGAACCGTGCCGCGCGTCGTCGAGAACATGACGTCGAGATTGTCCCAGCTCGCCTCGTCCTCGGGCAAGGGCAGGATGGTGGTGATGCGCTCGCCGGGGGCGAGCGGCAGCATGTTGATCAGCGCCTTGCCGCGCGAGGTCGGCGTGCCGATCGGCAGGCGCCAGACCTTCTCCTTGTAGACGATGCCGCGCGAGGAGAAGAACAGAACCGGCGTATGGGTATTGACTACGAATAGCCGGCTAACGAAATCTTCGTCGCGGGTGGTCATGCCGGAGCGACCCTTGCCGCCACGGCGCTGGGCGCGGTAGGTGGTCAGCGGTACGCGCTTGATATAACCAAGATGCGAGACGGTGACGACCATGTCCTCGCGGGCGATCAGATCCTCATCGTCCATTTCGAGACCGCCATCGACGATCTCGGTGCGGCGCGGTGTGCCGAACTCGTCGCGCACAGCGGTGAGCTCATCCTTGACGATGGTCTGGATGCGGACACGCGAGGAAAGAATATCGAGATAATCCCGGATTTCCTCGCCGATCTTGTTGAGTTCATCGCCGATTTCGTCACGGCCGAGGGCCGTGAGGCGGGCAAGACGCAGTTCGAGGATGGCGCGGGCCTGTTCTTCCGACAGGTTGTACGTCATGTCCTCGTTGATGCGGTGGCGCGGATCGTCGATCAGACGGATCAGGCTTTCGACATCTTCTGCCGGCCAGCGGCGGGTCATCAGCTCTTCACGGGCCGACTGGGGGTCCGGCGCCTGGCGGATGACGCGGATGACTTCGTCGATGTTGGCCACCGCAATGGCAAGGCCGACCAACACATGGGCGCGCTCGCGCGCCTTGCGCAGGAGGAATTTCGTTCTCCGGCTAACGACTTCTTCGCGGAAGGTGACGAAGGCTCGCAGCATATCGAGCAGCGTCAGCTGTTCCGGCTTACCGCCGTTCAGCGCCACCATGTTGCAGCCGAAGGAGGTCTGCAGCGGCGTATAGCGGTAGAGCTGGTTAAGGATGACCTCGGCATTGGCGTCGCGCTTCAGCTCGATGACGACGCGATAGCCCTGGCGGTCGGATTCATCGCGCAGGTCGGAGATGCCCTCGATGCGCTTTTCGCGCACCAGTTCAGCCATCTTTTCGATCATCGTCGCCTTGTTCACCTGATAGGGGATTTCGGTGATGATGATCTGCTCACGGTCGCCGCGCATCGGTTCGATCGTCGCGACACCGCGCATGATGACGGAACCGCGGCCGGTCTCGTAAGCCGAGCGGATGCCGGCGCGACCGAGGATCTTTGCGCCTGTCGGAAAATCCGGGCCGGGAATGATCTGCATCAGTTCCGGCAGCTCGATCGCCGGATCGTTGATCAGCGCGATACAGCCGTCGATCACTTCCGACAGGTTATGCGGCGGAATGTTGGTCGCCATGCCGACGGCGATGCCGCCGGCGCCGTTGACGAGCAGGTTCGGGAACTTGGCGGGAACCACCACCGGCTCGGAGAGCGTGCCGTCATAGTTGTCGCGGAAGTCGACGGTTTCCTTGTCGAGATCATCGAGCAGCGAATGGGCGGCCTTTTCCAGGCGGCATTCGGTGTAACGTTCGGCCGCCGGCGGATCGCCGTCGACGGAGCCGAAATTGCCCTGACCATCGATCAGCGGCAGCCGCAGCGACCAAGGCTGCGCCATGCGGGCGAGCGCATCGTAGATCGCGGCATTGCCGTGCGGATGGTATTTACCCATCACGTCGCCGGTGACGCGGGCGCATTTGACGTATTTCTTGTTCCAGTCGATGCCGAGCTCGGACATGCCGTAAAGGATGCGCCGGTGCACGGGCTTCAGGCCGTCGCGCACGTCGGGCAGCGCGCGGCTGACGATGACGCTCATCGCGTAATCGAGATACGACCGCTGCATTTCCTCCATGATGGAGATGGGCTCGATGCCTGGCGGGAGCTTCCCGCCGCCGGGGGGTGTTTGCTCAGTCAAAACAGATCACGATCTCTTCTAGAATCACTTGAAGATTTATAGCGGAAAGCCTGTTGCCGCGCCAATTTCCGAGCGCGTTTTGAACAGGCTTTTGCGGCCGAAAAAGGGTAAAGCACGGGACTTGTGCGGCCGGACCGGACAAATCCGCAGCGGCCGCCCGCGGCATATTTGCCAAATCCAAATCCCCGCTTCACAATCGTAGAAAATCACGCACCCATATGGGCTTTCGGAGAGACGATGGCAAGCGCCGACCAGTTGATCAACGCCTTCACGACGCTTCTCGTCACCATCGATCCGCCCGGGCTCGCCCCGATCTTCCTGGGACTGACGACCGGCATGAGTCGGAGCCAGCGAACCCAGGTAGCGCTACGCGGCTCAACGATCGCCTTCATCATCCTCGCCGTCTTCGCCCTGTTCGGCTCAAGCGTTCTCGGCGTGCTCGGTATTTCGATCGGCGCCTTCCGCATCGCCGGCGGGCTGCTGCTCTTCTGGATCGCCTTCGAAATGGTGTTCGAGCGGCGCCAGGAGCGGAAGGAGAAAGCCAGCGAGGCAGCTGTCACCAAGGACCATATCGAGAATATCGCCGTCTTCCCCCTCGCCTTGCCGCTGATCGCCGGCCCGGGTGCGATCTCGGCGACAATCCTATTGGCCGGCACGCTGCCGACCTCGGTGGAAAAGGCCCAGCTGATCGCCGTCATCGCCGCCAACCTACTGCTGACACTGCTCATGCTGCTGATTGCCGACAGGCTCGACCGTTTCCTCGGCGTCACCGGGCGGGCGATCCTGACACGGCTCCTCGGCGTCATCCTTGCCGCCCTTGCAGTACAGTTCGTCGTCGACGGCGCGAAGGCAGCGCTTAATCTGATCAGCGCGACGCCGCACTGAACAGCGCGAGAGCAAACAAAAAGAGCATGACGCCGTCAAAGGCATCATGCTCTCGGATCTTCTTCAAGCCGGGATAGGCGGCCGATCAGAACGGGATGTCGTCGTCGAGATCGCGCGAGAAGTTGCCGCCACCACCGCGGTTCGACGATGGGGACGAAGCCGGGGCGCCGTAATCGTCGCCGTAATCATTATTGCTGCTGCCGCCGCGGCTGCCGCCGAAACCGGAGCTCGCACCACCACCGTCGCCGCGGCCGTCGAGCATGGTCAGCGTCGAGCTGAAGCCCTGCAGCACCACTTCCGTCGAATAACGGTCCTGGCCCTGCTGGTCCTGCCATTTGCGGGTCTGCAGCTGGCCTTCGATATAAAGCTTGGCGCCCTTCTTCACATATTGCTCGACCACCTTGCAGAGGCCTTCGTTGAAGACGACGACAGTATGCCATTCGGTCTTTTCGCGGCGTTCGCCGGAATTGCGATCACGCCAGGTCTCCGAGGTCGCGATACGAAGATTGGCGATCGGCCGGCCGTCCTGAGTGCGGCGGATTTCGGGGTCTGCACCCACGTTTCCAACCAGAATTACCTTGTTCACGCTACCAGCCATCTTCTCACCCTGCCTGCCGCCCTGCCCGGCGGCGTTTCAATCGATCGGCGCACCTTAAACCATCACGGACCGCCGATGCGCATGGGCGGCATTTAATCCACATGTTTATCCATCAGAAAGCCGCATGCATTCATCAGGAAATTTGTTCTTTATTTGTTCTAGTTTATCCGTATCATCCTGTCAACAGAATCGAAAACCTTGAACCTTCCCGGATATTCAGCCTCGACTCGCCCGCCGGCATCACTAAATAAGGGCTGTTATCCAGAAAACCAAAGCAGAGACGATGAGCGAACTGAAGACGATCTCCATCCGCGGCGCGCGCGAGCACAATCTGAAGAGCATCGATCTCGATCTGCCGCGCAACAAGCTGATCGTCATGACCGGTCTTTCTGGCTCGGGCAAATCCTCGCTCGCCTTCGACACGATCTATGCCGAGGGCCAGCGGCGCTATGTCGAAAGCCTGTCGGCCTATGCCCGGCAGTTCCTCGAAATGATGCAGAAGCCCGATGTCGACCAGATCGACGGGCTGTCGCCGGCCATTTCGATCGAGCAGAAGACCACCTCGCGAAACCCGCGCTCGACCGTCGGCACCGTCACCGAGATCTACGACTATATGCGCCTGCTCTTTGCCCGCGTCGGCGTTCCCTATTCGCCGGCGACCGGCCTGCCGATCGAGAGCCAGACCGTCAGCCAGATGGTCGACCGCATCCTCGCTTTCGGCGAAGGCACCCGTCTTTATATTCTCGCGCCGCTGGTGCGCGGGCGCAAGGGCGAATACAAGAAGGAACTGGCGGAGCTGATGAAGAAGGGCTTCCAGCGCGTCAAGGTGGACGGCCAGTTCTACGAAATCGCCGAGGCGCCTGTTCTCGACAAGAAATACAAGCACGACATCGACGTGGTGGTCGACCGCATCGTCGTGCGCTCCGATGTTTCGGCGCGGCTGGCCGACAGCCTGGAGACGTGCCTGAAGCTCGCCGACGGGCTGGCGGTCGCCGAATTCGCCGACAAGCCGCTGCCGCCGGAAGAGACCTCGGCTGGCGGATCGGCCAACAAGTCGCTGAACGAGACGCATGAGCGCGTGCTGTTTTCCGAAAAATTCGCCTGCCCGGTCTCCGGCTTCACCATTCCGGAAATCGAACCTCGGCTCTTTTCGTTCAACAATCCCTTCGGCGCCTGCCCGACCTGCGACGGCCTCGGCGCTCAGCAGAAGATCGACCCCGATCTGATCGTACCCGAGCCGGAGCGGACGCTGCGCGACGGGGCGATCGCGCCCTGGGCGAAGTCGACGTCGCCTTATTATAATCAGACGCTGGAAGCGCTCGGAAAACATTACGGCTTCAAGCTCGGCACCCGCTGGAACGATCTTTCCGCAGAGGCCAAGGACGTCATCCTCAACGGCACCGACGACAAGATCGAGTTCCACTACGCCGACGGCGCGCGCTCCTATACCACCCACAAGAATTTCGAAGGCATCATCACCAATCTCGAGCGCCGCTGGAAAGAAACCGATTCCGCCTGGGCGCGCGAGGATATCGAGCGCTTCATGTCGGCAGCCCCCTGCCCGGCCTGCAACGGCTATCGCCTGAAACCCGAAGCGCTGGCTGTGAAGATCAACAGGCTGCATATCGGCGAAGTCACTGAGATGTCGATCCGTGTCGCGCGCGACTGGTTCGAGACGCTGCCAGCCAGCTTCAACGCCAAGCAGAACGAGATCGCCGTGCGCATCCTCAAGGAGATCCGCGACCGGCTGCGCTTTTTGAACGATGTCGGTCTGGAATATCTCAGCCTGTCGCGCAATTCCGGCACGCTGTCGGGCGGCGAGAGCCAGCGCATCCGGCTTGCCTCGCAGATCGGCTCGGGGCTGACGGGCGTGCTCTACGTGCTCGATGAGCCGTCGATCGGCCTGCATCAGCGCGACAATGCCCGGCTGCTCGACACGCTGAAGCACCTGCGCGATATCGGCAACACGGTCATCGTCGTCGAGCATGACGAGGATGCGATCCTGACGGCCGACGACGTCGTCGACATCGGCCCGGCGGCCGGTATCCATGGCGGTCAGGTCATCGCCCATGGCACGCCGCAGGATATCATGGATAATCCGAAGTCGCTGACTGGCAAATATCTCTCTGGCGAACTCGGCGTGCCGGTTCCCGACCAGCGCCGCAAGCCGAAGAAGGGTCGCGAGATCAAGGTCGTCGGCGCGCGCGGCAACAATCTGAAGAATGTCACGGCCTCGATCCCGCTCGGCGTCTTTACGGCGGTGACCGGCGTTTCCGGCGGCGGCAAGTCCACCTTCCTGATCGAGACGCTGTATAAATCGGCGGCGCGCCGCGTCATGGGTGCGCGCGAAATCCCTGCCGACCACGACCGGATCGACGGTTTCGAGCATATCGACAAAGTGATCGACATCGACCAGTCGCCGATCGGCCGCACGCCGCGCTCGAACCCGGCGACCTATACCGGCGCCTTCACGCCGATCCGCGACTGGTTCGCCGGCTTGCCGGAAGCCAAGGCGCGCGGTTATCAGCCGGGCCGCTTCTCCTTCAACGTCAAGGGCGGACGCTGCGAGGCCTGCCAGGGCGACGGCGTCATCAAGATCGAAATGCACTTCCTGCCCGACGTCTACGTCACCTGCGATGTCTGCCATGGCAAGCGCTATAACAGAGAGACGCTCGACGTCACCTTCAAGCAGAGGTCTATCGCAGACGTGCTCGACATGACGGTGGAGGAAGGCGTCGATTTCTTCGCGGCGGTGCCCGCCGTACGCGACAAGCTGCAATCGCTGAAGGATGTCGGCCTCGGTTACATCAAGGTCGGCCAGCAGGCCAACACGCTTTCCGGCGGCGAGGCGCAGCGCGTCAAGCTCGCCAAGGAACTGTCGAAGCGCTCGACCGGACGCACGCTTTATATTCTCGACGAACCGACGACCGGCCTGCATTTCCACGACGTCGCCAAACTGCTCGAAATGCTGCACGAACTGGTCAACCAGGGCAATTCAGTTGTAGTGATCGAGCACAATCTCGAAGTCATCAAGACGGCCGACTGGGTGCTCGATTTCGGTCCCGAGGGCGGCGATGGCGGCGGCGAGATCGTCGCAGCCGGCACGCCCGAGGCAATCGTCAAGGAGAAGCATTCCTATACCGGACAGTTCCTCAAGGAATTGCTGGAGCGGCGCCCGGCGAAGAGGGCGGCGGCGGCGGAATGACGATGAGGCTGGCGTCGCGCGACGATCTCCAAACGATCACGACGCTGACGGCAGCCGCCTATCTGCCCCATACCGAACTTTTCGGCGTTCCACCGGTGCCAGCGACAGAAGATTACGTGCCGCGCATCGAACGCGGCGAGGTCTGGCTGCGCGAGATCGGCGATGAAACGGTCGGCCTCGTCTTCGTCGAGCAGCATCCCGACCACCTCATGCTGTTCAGCATCGGGGTCTCGCCGGCCTTTCAGGGCGCCGGGCACGGGCTTGCGATGCTGCGCTGGCTGAAAGGCAAGGCGCGGGAATGGGCCACGCCGCAGATCCGGCTCTATACGAATGCGCGGATGGAGCGGAACGTCGCGCTCTATCGCGCCTTCGGATTTCAGGAAACGGGTCGCCGGCAAAATCCTTATCGGCCAGGATGGACGCTCGTGGACATGGCGAAAGAGATTGTTGCGGCCTGAGCGGCTGCCAAAGGGGAGGACGACATGACGAAATCCGGCACTATCCGCACTGGCATCGGCGGCTGGACCTTCGAGCCCTGGCGCGGGCATTTCTTTCCCGATGATCTCAAACAGAAGGACGAGCTGCATTATGCCAGCCGCCAGCTGAAGGTCATCGAGGTCAATGGCACCTATTACAGCACTCAGAAGCCGGCGGTCTTTGCGAAATGGGCGGCCGATGTGCCCGACGGCTTCATCTTTTCGCTGAAGGCGACGCGGTTCGTCACCAATCGGCGGGTGCTCGCTGAGGCTGGGGAATCGATGGAGCGCTTTCTGACATCCGGGATCAGTGAACTCGGCGACCATCTCGGGCCGCTGCTCTGGCAGTTCGCGCCGACGAAGAAGTTCGATCCGGAAGACTTCGAAGCCTTCCTGAAGCTGCTGCCGGCAAAACAGGACGGGCTGGCGCTTCGCCACGTTGTCGAGGTCCGGCACGATTCCTTCAAGGTGCCGGAATTCGTCGCCCTGCTTGCCAAATACGGCGTGGCGCCGGTTTGCGCCGAACATTTCGAATATCCGATGATTGCCGACGTCACGGCCGTTTTCATCTATGCCAGGCTGCAGAAGGGATCGGACGATATTGCGACCTGCTATCCCGACAAGGACCTGAAGGCCTGGGCGGACCGGCTCGAGACCTGGGCGGAAGGCAAGGTTCCTGACGACCTACCGCTGATCGATAAAGACCGCAAGATCAAGGTCGAGCCGCGCGACGTCTTCGCCTTCATGATCCATGAGGGCAAGGTGAACGCACCGCATGGGGCGATCGCCCTGCAGAAATTGCTGACGAAATAAATCGAGTTACAACGGCAGTACCGCCGTTGCGAGATCTTCCGCTGTCAGACCTTTGCCGGCGCGGCGGCCTGCCTCTCCATGCAGCCAGACGCCGGCGGCTGCCGCCTCGAAGGCCGGCAGGCCCTGCGCAAGCAGTCCTCCGATGATGCCGGCGAGCACATCGCCTGAACCGGCGGTCGCAAGCCAGGCCGGCGCATTGGTATTGATCAGCGCGCGGCCGTCCGGTGAGGCGATGACGGTGTCGGCGCCCTTATAGACGATCGCGGCATTGGCGCGGCGGGCGGCGGCGAGCGCCTTGTCGACCTTGCCCAGCGCATCGTCGCCGCCGATCTCAGGAAATAGCCGCGAAAATTCGCCCTCGTGCGGCGTCAGCACCAGGCGCGGCTCGCCTTGGAACAGATCGAAGAGCTGTTGCGGATCGTCCTTGAACGAGGAGATGCCGTCGGCGTCGAGAACCAGCCGGCGATCGGCAAGGGCAGTGACATAGGCGCGCGCCCTGGCGCCGATGCCGAAACCGGGGCCGAGGACGAAAGTCTGCAGCCGGGAGTCGGACAGCCAGTCTTCGAGTTCGGCCTCGCCGTCGATCGCATGCAGCATGACGGCTGTGAGATGGGCGGCATTGGCGGCCATTGCCGCATGGGGCGCTGCGATGGTCACCAGGCCGGCGCCAGCCCTCAGGCCGGAGGCCGCCGACATGCGCGCGGCACCCGTCTTGTCGGCGTCGCCCGAAAAGACGACCAGATGGCCGCGCTTGTATTTGTGGGTCTCCAGCTGCTCGGGCGGCAGCGCGGCCTTCCAGGCATCCGGCTTGTTCTCGGCAATCAGACCGCCTGCCTCGGCCCTGATGATGCGGGCGGGAATGCCGATATCGAAGACCGCCAGCTCGCCGCAAAGCTCCCTGCCCGGCATCAAGAGATGGCCGGGCTTGCGTGTCATGAAAGTGATGGTGTTGCGAGCGCCGAAGGCTGCGCCCAGCACCTTACCCGTGCGGCCGTCGAGGCCGGAGGGCAGGTCGATGGCAAGCACGGGGATGTCGGCCTCGGCGACCTGCTCGACCACCGTGCGGACAGCGGCCGGCACCGCGCGTGCGAGCCCCGCGCCGAACAGGCCGTCGACGACGACATCGCCGCTTTCGGGCCGGTAGAGCTCGAGCCCCTGACCCTGAAGCGCACAGCCGGCCCGAGCGCGGGCGGCGTAGCCTTTCAGCCCGGAGGGATCGCCGAGATGGAAAAGCGCCACTGTCGCTCCGCCTTCCTGCAGATGCCTTGCCGCGACATAGGCGTCGCCGCCATTGTTGCCCGGGCCGCAGAGCACGACGAAACGCAGAGCAGCCGGGTAAAGCCTCAGCGCGGCAGCGGCGACCGCAGCCCCCGCTCGTTCCATCAGACCGAAGGAGTCGATGCCCGACGCGGCGGCAGCCGCATCGACGGCTGCCATTTCGGCTGGCGTAAGGAGAAGGTCGGAGAGATGTTTGCTCATCAGCCTATTCAATTCAAAAAACGCTCAAAAAACAACCGCATGAACCGTCCAGCGGAAGCCCTTATTTTATGCATTTGCCTATCTTTTCACCGAATCGAGATCTGCTTTGGCAACCACCGGAAAATGTGACTTTCGCGGTTTTCGATCTGATTTTGGGCGGGAGGCCATGTTTTTTCACTTTTCCATCACCAAAACCATATCGAATGCCCCGCAAACGCGCCGGTTTTGACAGAATCGGCGTATTTTTTCGAAAAGACGGATTTCAAACTGGCACGATATCTGCATCATATTCGGCGAGCGGGAAACATCCTGCCATAACGGGAGAAGCGGAGAGCATTTTCTCATGAAAAAGATCGAAGCGATCATTAAGCCTTTCAAGCTGGACGAAGTGAAGGAAGCCCTTCAGGAAGTCGGCCTCCAGGGTATCACAGTCACGGAAGCCAAGGGCTTCGGTCGTCAGAAGGGCCACACGGAACTCTACCGCGGTGCCGAATATGTCGTCGATTTCCTGCCGAAGGTGAAAGTCGAGGTCGTGCTGGCCGACGAAAACGCGGAGGCCGTCATCGACGCGATCCGCAAGGCGGCGCAAACCGGCCGCATCGGCGACGGAAAGATCTTCGTCTCCAATGTCGAAGAGGTTATCCGCATCCGCACCGGCGAGACCGGCATCGATGCCATCTGACCACTTTGCCTACCGCGCAAAGTCCGATACCGTCACCGCGCCCACCTATTGTCATTGCAAATTGGAGGAAGGTATTTAATGGCGACCGCAAGCGAAATTCTGAAGCAGATCCAGGAAAACGACGTGAAGTTCGTCGATCTGCGTTTCACCGATCCGAAGGGCAAGTTGCAGCACGTGACGATGGACGTTGCCGTCGTCGACGAAGACATGTTCGCCGACGGCGTGATGTTCGACGGCTCCTCGATCGGTGGCTGGAAGGCCATCAACGAGTCCGACATGGTGCTGATGCCCGATACCGAAACGGTGCATATGGACCCATTCTTCGCCCAGTCGACCATGGTCATCGTCTGCGACATCCTCGATCCGGTCTCCGGCGAGGCGTATAATCGCGATCCGCGCGGCACCGCCAAGAAGGCCGAAGCCTATCTCAAGGCCTCCGGCATCGGCGACACAATCTTCGTCGGCCCGGAAGCCGAATTCTTCGTTTTCGACGACGTCAAGTACAAGGCCGATCCCTACAATACCGGCTTCAAGCTGGATTCGACCGAACTGCCGTCGAACGACGACACCGATTACGAAACCGGCAACCTTGGCCATCGTCCCCGCGTCAAGGGCGGCTATTTCCCGGTTCCGCCGGTCGACAGCGCCCAGGATATGCGTTCGGAAATGCTTACGGTTCTCTCCGAAATGGGCGTCGTCGTCGAAAAGCATCACCATGAAGTGGCAGCCGCCCAGCACGAACTCGGCATCAAGTTCGACACGCTGGTGCGCAACGCCGACAAGATGCAGATCTACAAATACGTCGTGCACCAGGTGGCAAACGCCTACGGCAAAACGGCGACCTTCATGCCGAAGCCGATCTTCGGCGACAATGGTTCGGGCATGCACGTGCACCAGTCGATCTGGAAGGGCGGCAAGCCGACCTTTGCCGGCGACGAATATGCCGGTCTCTCGGAGAGCTGCCTCTATTATATAGGCGGCATCATCAAGCATGCCAAGGCGATCAACGCCTTCACCAACCCGTCGACCAACTCCTACAAGCGTCTGGTGCCGGGTTATGAAGCGCCGGTACTGCTCGCCTATTCGGCCCGCAACCGCTCGGCCTCCTGCCGTATTCCGTTCGGCTCTAATCCCAAGGCCAAGCGTGTCGAAGTCCGCTTCCCGGATCCGACCGCCAACCCCTACCTCGCCTTCGCCGCCATGCTGATGGCCGGCCTCGACGGTATCAAGAACAAGATCCATCCCGGCAAGGCCATGGACAAGGATCTTTACGACCTGCCGCCGAAGGAATTGAAGAAGATCCCGACCGTCTGCGGCTCGTTGCGCGAAGCGCTCGAAAGCCTCGACAAGGACCGCAAGTTCCTGACGGCCGGCGGTGTCTTCGACGACGATCAGATCGATGCCTTCATCGAGCTGAAGATGGCAGAGGTGATGCGTTTCGAAATGACGCCGCACCCGGTCGAATACGACATGTATTACTCAGCCTGATCGGCTGCAATATTGAAAGTCCCGGTTCGCCGGGGCTTTCACCTTCCCAGGTCATGAACGGCAGAAGGAGGATATGACGTTCATGTGACGGACAAGTGCAAAAATCTTGATTTGCACGACACCAATCACCAAATTCGGTGATGAAAGGAAGTCGTACCATGAAAGAAAGAGTAGCAAAGTTCAGTATCGGCGAAGTGGTCCGGCACAAGGTATTCCCGTTTCGCGGCGTCATCTTCGACGTTGATCCGGAGTTCGCGAATACGGAGGAGTGGTGGAATTCCATTCCCGCCGAGGTGCGCCCCAGCAAGGACCAGCCATTCTACCATCTGCTCGCCGAGAATGACGAAAGCGAATACGTCGCCTATGTCTCCGAGCAGAACCTGGTGAATGACGAAAGCGGCACGCCCCTTCGCAATCAGCAGGTCTACCAGATTTTCGACCAAGCCCCATCAGGGCAGTTCAAACCCAAGATGAGCTTCGCCCACTAAGGTCAGACGTACCGATCATTGAACAAGGCCTCGCCTCTCCCAGCGAGGCCTTTTTCTTTTGTTATCAGATCCGGCTTTTTGCTTTTCATTGGGAAGCCCCTCTTCCGGCTGCCGCCACCTTCTCCCCGTTCTGACGGGGCGAAGGGAGCAGGCCGCGTGTCGGTTCCCACTTACCTCGCGCAGGGCACGTCCCCTCGCCCGTTTAAGGCAAGAGGGTTAGGGTGAAGGGCATATCCAGAGCACGAACACACAACCGAGGCGCAAAGCCAAACCGAGACAACTGTTGGCCAATAAAAAACCCGGCCTGAAGCCGGGTTTCGATTCGATACGGCGGCAGGATTACTGCGCCTTGGCTGCCTTCTGGGCCTCTTCCAGTTTCTTGCGGGCTTCGTCAGCCTTCTTCTGCATGCCTTCCTGCAGGCTGCGCTGGCTTTCGGCGAGCTTGTTTTCGGTGACCGGTTCGCCGTCATAAGCGCCGGTGAAGCCTTCGAGCGAGATCTTGATCGGGTTCGGGGCGCGGCGGAAATTGATCGACGTGAAGATCACGTCGCTGCCCTTCTTCAAGCTGGCGATCATCGCGTCGGTCAGCGGGATTTCGGCGGTGCACTTGTCCGGCAGGCAGACGGCATAATCGAGCTTCTGACCCTTGCCGCCATCGATCTGCATCATGATGCCGGGGGGAATCAGGCGTGCGGTCGGAACGGAAACCTGCAAGAGCTTGCGGTTGATCTTGCCGGAGACCGAGATCAGGCCGACGGCCGTGACGAGCTGGCCGCCATTGGCGAGGATCAGGTTCTGGACGACACAGATGTCGTTGTCTTCCTGCTTGCTGCAGGTCTTGTACCAACCGAGCTTGGGAGCGCCGACGCCCTGGGCTGGGCCCTGTGCCGCAGCATCCTGAGCGAAGGAGGAGACCGGAGCCGAAGCGGCGCCGAACATCACTGCCAGAACGGACAGTGCTGCCCGCATTTTCTTTTCAGACTTGAACATCATAACGAATTCCGTCTCCTGATATCCGTTCGGGGCAGCGACCTGCCGCCCCAACCATCGGGTCATTCGGCACTCCACCTCATGGAAAAATGAGGCAAATGCATGACCCCGAAACTTCGGGTTCACCTGTTACATCGCAGCGTTCAAGATATCCAGCTTTTCTTTGGCAATTTAACGAGCAATTTCGCCGCCACGCCAAAGAAATGGCTCTCACGTGTTGGAATCGGTCGACCAGATGTTAATCTCGCGGTGAATCATGCCCTTTCACGGATCAAGGATTGCCGAATGCTCCGGATCGTCGTCCCGCTCGTCCTCTCGCTGCTGTGCGGCACTGTTGCCGCCGAGCCGTTGCATGGAATCGCGATGCATGGCGCGCCGGCTCTGCCGCCTGACTACAAGCACTTCCCTTACGTCAATCCCGACGTCAAGAAGGGCGGCAAGATCACTTATGGCGTCGTCGGCACCTTCGACAACCTCAATCCATTCATTCTGAAGAGCATGCGCACGACAGCACGCGGCATGTGGGACCCGGACTACGGCAACCTCGTCTACGAATCGCTAATGCAGCGCTCCAGGGACGAGCCCTTCACGCTTTACGGCCTGCTTGCCCAGACCGTCGAATGGGACGACGACAGGAGCTTCATTCAGTTCAACCTCAATCCGAAGGCAAAATGGTCCGACGGTCAGCCGGTAACGCCCGAGGATGTGATGTTCAGCTTCGAGCTGTTGCGTGACAGGGGCCGCGTCCCTTTCGCCAACCGCCTCAAGGTCGTCGCCAAGATGGAGAAGGTCGGCGAACACAGCGTGCGCTTTACCTTCAATGACAAGGCCGACCGAGAGACGCCTTTGATTTTCGGCCTTTTCCCGGTGCTGCCGAAACATGCGATCGATCCCGAAACCTTTGATCGCACATCGCTGACGCCGCCGGTCGGTTCCGGCCCCTACAAGGTGAAGGTGGTCAAGCCCGGCGAAAGTATCACCTATGAGCGCGACCCGAATTACTGGGGCAAGGACATTCCTGCCAAGGTCGGCACCGACAATTACGATCAGATCACTGTCCAGTATTATTTGCAGGACACGACCTTGTTCGAAGCCTTCAAAAAGGGCGATGTCGACATCTATCCCGACGGCAATCCCGGTCACTGGGCCAATGCCTATAACTTCCCCGCGGTCACCTCCGGGGCTATCATCAAGGATGTGTTCACGCCGAAACTGCCGAGCGGCATGCTCGGCTTCGTCTTCAACACGCGCCGGCCGATCTTTGCCGATCCGAAAGTGCGTGAAGGCCTGTCGCTGGTGTTCGATTTCGAATGGGCGAACAAGAACCTCTATTCCGGCGCCTACAAGCGCACGCAGAGCTTCTGGCAGAATTCCGAGCTTTCGAGCTTCGGCGTGCCCGCCAATGCCGCGGAGCTTGCGCTACTCGGACCGATCAAGGACAAGATCGCGCCCGCGATTCTCGACGGCACCTACAAGCTGCCGGTTACCGACGGCTCCGGCCGCGACCGCAATGTACTGAAACAGGCGGTCGCGCAGTTGAAACAGGGCGGCTATACGATCCAGGGCGGCAAGATGGCCGATGCCTCGGGGCGGCAACTCGCTTTTGAAATCATGACGCAGAATGCCGACCAGGAGAAGCTCGCCGTCGCTTACCAGCGTTCGCTACAGGCGATCGGCATCGCGGCGTCGATTCGCACGGTCGATGATTCGCAATATCAGAGCCGAACGAACAGCTTCGATTACGACATGATCATGAAGTCCTTTACCTCTTCGCTGTCACCTGGAAACGAGCAGCTCGGCCGATGGTCTTCGGCTGCCCGCACGCGCGAGGGCTCGGACAGCTTTGCCGGCGCCAACGATCCCGATCTCGACACGCTGATCGACCATCTGCTGAGGGCGCGCTCGGCGGAAGAATTCACCGCGGCGGTTCGCTCCTACGACCGGCTGCTGCTCTCGAGCCACTATGTGCTGCCGCTCTATCACATGGACCAGCAGTGGGTGGCGCGCAGCAAACGCATCGGCCATCCCGAGAGGGTTCCGCTTTATGGCTATCAGCTGCCGATATGGTGGGATACAAGCGCGCAATAGAAGCGGCCGAACGCCTCGGCCCGATGTCTCCTCCGGAGACACAGAGAATAAGGAAAACGATCATGGAGCGCATCACCATCGACGTGGTCTCGGATGTCGTCTGCCCCTGGTGCTATCTAGGCAAGGCGCGGCTGGAACTCGCCATCGCCGAGGTGCAGGACGAGATCGGCGTCGACATCAACTGGCGGCCGTACCGACTCAATCCCGACTATCCCAAGGAGGGCGTCGACCAGATGAAGGCACTGGCCGAGAAGCTCGGCGGCGAGGAGCGTGTGGCGCAGGCCCACAAGATGCTGACCGATCTCGGCCGCGAAGTCGGCATTGCCTTCGATTTCGAGGCGATCAAGATCGGCCCAAATACGCTCGATGCCCATCGGCTAATCCACTGGGCGATGATCGAAGGACGCGAGGCGCAGGACCGGGTCGTCGCCGCCTTGTTCAAGGCCAACTTCGAAGAAGGCCGCAATGTCGGCGACCACGCGGTGCTGCTCGATATCGGCGAAAAGGCCGGCCTAGACCGTTCGGTCATCGCCTCGCTGCTCGCCTCCGACGCCGATCGTGATCTGATCGGTGCCGAAATCAAGGCGGCGCAGGAAATGGGCGTCAACGGCGTGCCCTTCTTCATCTTCGACCAGCAATATGCCGTCAGCGGCGCGCAGACACCGGATGTGCTGGCGAATGCACTGCGCGATATCGCCAAGGCGAAGGCCGAGGCGCGATCGGGGCTTAACTAACAGAGGGCAAGGCCGGACACGGCCCTAGATTTACCCCAGAACCGGCACGCAGCGCACCTCGGTCTTCACCGAATTGGCGATGAAACATTCGTCGTGGGCGCGATGGTGCAGCGCTTCGAGTTGGCTCAACGAGGGCTGCTTGTCGCCGGAGAAGACGACATGCGGGCGGAGCGTTACGACGGTCATGGCGAGGCGGCCTTCGGCATTCTTCTCCATGATGCCCTCGGCGGCATCGGTGTAGCCGTCGACGCAGAAGCCCTGTTTGGCGGCGATCGACAGGAACCAGAGCATGTGGCAGCTGGAGAGCGAGGCGACGAAAGCCTCTTCGGGATCGACGGCGTCTTGGGCGGAATAGGGAAGCGGAACGACATGCGACGATGAGGACGCCCTCACCTGGATGCCGCCGTCGAACGTCCAGCGATGGACGCGGCTGTAGCGGTTGTCCGTGAAGGTCTCGCCGTTTCGCCGCCAGGCGATTGTTGCGCCGTATGTCGCCATGCCCTTTTCCCTCGGTTTATCTCGCCATCTCTGCCAGTTGCGTCATGATGACCGCGGCCCCCTGGAGGCGTTTTTCCGGTGTCGGCAGGTCGCGGGTCAGGAACAGGCTGTGGTCGGGGCGGATCTTCGCCATCGTACCCTGCTTGCCTATATAACCGACGAGATTTGCCGGGTTCGGGAATTCCTTGTTGCGGAACTGCACGACGACGCCCTTCGGGCCGGCATCGAGTTTTTCGACATTGGCGGTGCGGCAGAGCGACTTGATGTAGACGATCTTGAGGAGGTGCTGGACTTCGATCGGCATCGGGCCGAAGCGGTCGATCATCTCGGCGCCGAAGCCGTCGATCTCCTTGAGCTCGGTGAGTTCGCCGAGACGGCGGTAAAGCGCCATGCGCAGATGCAGATCGGGAACGTAGTCCTCCGGGATCATCACCGTCGTGCCGACCGAGATTTGCGGCGACCAGCCGGTATCGTGGATCTCGTCGACGCCCTTCACCTCGGCGACCGCTTCTTCCAGCATCTGCTGGTAGAGTTCGAAGCCAACCTCTTTGATATGGCCAGACTGCTCTTCGCCGAGCAGGTTGCCAGCGCCGCGGATATCGAGGTCGTGGCTTGCCAGCTGGAAGCCGGCGCCGAGCGTATCGAGCGACTGCAGCACCTTGAGGCGGCGATCTGCCGTCGGCGTCAGCACCTTGTTCACAGGCAGGGTGAAGAGTGCGAAGGCGCGCACCTTCGAGCGTCCGACGCGACCGCGCAACTGATAGAGCTGGGCAAGGCCGAACATATCGGCGCGGTGAACGATCAACGTGTTGGCTGTCGGCACGTCGAGGCCGGATTCGACGATGGTGGTCGACAACAGCACGTCGTAACGGCCTTCATAAAAGGCGTTCATGATATCTTCGAGTTCGCCGGCCGGCATTTGACCATGCGCCACGGCAACCTTCAGCTCCGGCACATCGGACTGCAGGAAGGCGTGCACATCGGCGAGATCGGCAAGCCTCGGGCAGACGTAAAAACTCTGGCCGCCGCGATAGTGCTCGCGCATCAGCGTCTCGCGGATGACCAGGCTGTCGAAAGGCGAGATGAAGGTGCGCACCGCCATGCGATCGACCGGCGGCGTGGTGATCAGCGACAGTTCGCGCACGCCGGTCATGGCAAGCTGCAGCGTGCGCGGGATCGGTGTGGCCGACAGCGTCAGCACGTGCACGTCGCTCTTCAGCTCCTTTAGCCGCTCCTTGTGCTTGACGCCGAAATGCTGCTCCTCGTCGATGACGAGCAGGCCGAGATTGGCAAATTTGATGCCGGCGCCGAGCAGCGCATGGGTGCCGACGACAATATCGGTCTTCCCTTCCGCCACTTCCTTCTTGGTCAGCGCCAGCTCCTTGGCGCCAACCAGGCGTGAGGCCTGCTGGATGCGCACCGGCAGGCCGCGGAAGCGCTCGGAAAAGGTTTTGAAATGCTGGCGCGCGAGCAGTGTCGTCGGCACGACGATGGCAACCTGGACGCCATTCATCGCGGCGACGAAGGCGGCGCGCAGTGCCACTTCGGTCTTGCCGAAACCGACGTCACCGCAGACGAGACGATCCATCGGCCGGCCGGCGCCCAGATCGGAGCGCACCGCGTCGATGGCGTTATCCTGGTCCTCGGTCTCATCATAGGGGAAGCGGGCGGCAAATTCGTCGTAAAGGCCGTCCGGCGTCGTCAGAACGGGCGCATGGCGCGTCAGGCGCTCGGCGGCGATACGGATCAGCGCATCGGCCATGTCGAGCAGGCGCTTCTTGAGCTTGGCCTTGCGCATCTGCCACGCGCCGCCGCCGAGCTTGTCGAGCTGGGCGTCGGTGCCCTCGCCGCCGTAGCGCGAGAGCAGGTCGATGTTTTCGACCGGCAGGAAGAGTTTGGCCTCATCGGCATATTGCAGTTCGAGGCAGGCATGCGGGGCGCCCGCCGCCTCGATGGTCTTGAGGCCGATGAAGCGGCCGATGCCGTGTTCGGCATGGACGACGATCGAGCCTTCGTCGAGGCCGGCGACCTCGGCGATGAAATCGGCGGCGCGCTTGCGGCGCTTGGAGCGGCGCACCATGCGGTCGCCGAGAATATCCTGCTCGCCGATGACGACGAGATCACCGGCCTCGAAGCCGGATTCGAGATTGAGCACGGCGGCGGCGGCCTCGCCTTTGCCCAGCGCCGCGAGATCCTTCAGCGCCTCGACCGGCTTCACCTTTTCCAAGCCGTGCTCGTTCAGCACCTGCAGCAGGCGCTCCAGCGAACCTTCGGTCCAGGCGGTGACCAGCACCTTCGCCCCGTCGGCGCGTCGGTCGGCGATATGCTTGACGACGACGTCGAAGATATTGACGCGTTCGGCATCGCCGCCGCCTTCGGCATTCGAGCGGGCCCAGCGCTGGCCCTGGCGGGCCTCGATATTGACGACCCGCCTCGCCTCGCCCTCTATCTCGTTGAAGGGGCTGATGCGGATCGCGCCGAGCGCGTCGAGAGTCTTGGCGAAAAGCTTGCTGTCCAGGTAGAGCTGCCCCGGCGCCACCGGCTTGTAGGGTGTGCCCTGCGCCATCTGACCCTTGGACGGCTGGCCGGAATTCAGGCGGGCATCGAAATAATCGAGGACGAGCTTGGAGCGTTCCTCCGCCGCCTCCCGCACGGTGTGGTCGGTGACGACTCGGAAGCCGCTGAGATAATCGAAGACGGTATCGAGCTTCTCGTAGAAGAACGGCAGCCAATGCTCCATGCCGGGATAACGGCGGCCTTCGGAGACGGCGAGATAGAGCGCGTCATCACGGGTCGTCGCGCCGAAAGCCGAGAGGTAATTCTTGCGGAAGCGGCTGATCGTATCCGGCGTCAGCGTCACCTCGCTCATCGGGTTGAGATCGAGCGAGCGCACCTGACCCGTCGTGCGTTGGCTCGCCGGATCGAAGCTGCGGATCGATTCCAGCGTATCGCCGAAGAAATCGAGGCGGACCGGCTCTTCCGAACCCGGCACGAAGACGTCGAGAATGCCGCCGCGCACGGCATATTCGCCGACCTCGCGAACGGTCGCAACGCGATCGAAGCCGTTGCGCTCCAGGCGCCCCGCGAGATCGTCCATGCGCAGCTGGTTGCCGGGTCGGGCCGAAAAGCTCAGGCTTTCGATGACATCATGCGGCGCCACCTTCTGCAGCATGGCATTGGCGGTGACGAGCACGATGGCCGCATGCGGCTTTTTCCGGTGGGCGATGAGGCCGCCGAGTGCCGCAAGCCGGCGGGCCGAGGTATCGGCGCTCGGCGAGACGCGGTCATAGGGCAGACAGTCCCAGGCCGGCAGGGTGAGAACCGGAATGTCGGGGGCGACGAAGCCCAGCATCTGCTCGAGATCGGCCATGCGGTGGCCGTCTGACATGACATAGGCGACCGGCTCTCCCGTGCGGGCGAGTTCGGCGAGCAGCAGCGGTTCGAGGCCGGCAGGCACATTGCCGATCGTCAGCGGCTCGGCAATGGCCGCAAGCTTCTTCGCATCGAAACCAGGGATCATTCCGGCGTCCTGAGGGGCTTGTCGAAATCGGGCGTATAGGCGGCAAGGCGGGCAAACATCGGTGTCTGGAAACGCTCTGGCACCGGCCAGGTTCCCATGATCCAGCGGAGCAGGTCATTATCCTCTTCGGCCATGATCGTCTCGAACTCGTCGAGCTCGGCGTCCGAAAGCGTCGCGATCTCGGCTTCGGCGAACTGGCCGAAGACCAGATCCATCTCGCGGATGCCTCGATGCCAGCAGCGGAAAAGGATGCGGCGGCGGCGCGGGTCGAGACCGGCACTCGTGAGCGTGACACCTGTCATGGCATTACCTTCCTGTTGATGCGCCTCTATAGCCACTCGAAAGCGGCTTGTCAGCCTTGCCAAGGCCGCATTGTTCATCGCATTTTGACCGCATGCGCCCCGCCATTCTCGATCCGCTGTTTTCCCCCATTTCGGGCCTTCCGGGCGTCGGCCCGAAGATCGCCGAACTGCTGGTCAAGCTGCTCGGTCGCGAGACGCCGGAGGATTGCCGGGTCATCGATCTCCTCTTCCACGCGCCCTTCTCGCTGATCGACCGGCGCAATCAGCCGGGAATCGCCTTGTCGCCGCAGGGTGCGATCGTGACGATAACCGCCCGCGTCGACCGCCACCAGGTTCCGCCGCGCGGCAAGACCAATGTGCCCTATCGCGTCTTCCTGCATGACGAGACCGGCGAACTGACGCTGGTCTTCTTCCGCGGCCAAGCGGCTTGGCTGGAAAAGCAGCTGCCTGTTGATGCCGAGGTGACGGTCAGCGGCAAGGTCGACTGGTTCAACGGCCGCGCCTCGATGGTGCATCCGGACTATATCGTCAGAGCGGAGGAAGCGGAGAACCTGCCGCTGGTTGAGCCGATCTATCCGCTGACGGCGGGGCTTTCACCGAAGACATTGCGCAAGATCATCGATGCCGCCCTGCCGCGATTTCCCGAGCTGCCGGAATGGATCAACTCGGCGCTGGCGCAGAAGCAGGGCCTGCCGTCGATCCGCGACAGTTTCCATATGCTGCACGAGCCGCGCGACCCCGCCGATATCGACCCGCAAGCCCCGGCGCGGCGGCGGCTCGCCTATGATGAGTTCCTCGCCGGCCAGCTGTCGCTGAGCCTGGTGCGCCAGCGGCTGCGCAAGGTGGCGGGCCAGCCTGTGCAGGCGACGGGTGCGGTCAGCGGCAAGATCCTGAAGGCGCTGCCCTTCTCACCCACATCAAGCCAGAACGAGGCGATCGCCGACATTTTGAATGACATGGCCGGCAACGAGCGCATGCTGCGGCTGCTGCAGGGCGATGTCGGTTCCGGCAAGACGCTGGTGGCGTTGATGTCGATGGCGGCGGTGATCGAGAGCGGCGGCCAGGCCGTTCTGATGGCGCCGACCGAAATCCTGGCGCGCCAGCACCACGCGACGATCTCGAAATTCGCCGCCTCCGCCGGGCTCGGCATCGAGGTGTTGACCGGGCGCACCAAGGGACGCGAGCGGGAGGAGATCCTGGAGCGCATCGCCTCGGGTGCGGCGCAGGTCATCATCGGCACCCATGCGCTGTTCCAGGATACTGTATCTTACGCCAACCTCATGCTGGCCGTCGTCGACGAGCAGCACCGTTTCGGCGTGCATCAGCGGCTCAGGCTGACGGCCAAGGGCATCTCGCCGCACATGCTTGTGATGACGGCGACGCCGATCCCGCGCACGCTGGTGCTTGCCGCCTTCGGCGACATGGACGTTTCCAAGCTCACGGAAAAGCCGGCCGGCCGCAAGCCGATCCAGACGATCACCGTGCCGATGGAGCGCACCGGCGAGATCGTCGGCCGGCTGCAGAGCGCGCTTGCCGAGGGCAAGAAGGCCTACTGGATCTGCCCGCTGGTCGAAGAGTCCGAAGAGCTCGACCTGATGTCGGCCGAGGAGCGGCATGCGACACTTGTTGTCGCACTCGGCCCCGATATCGGCCTCATCCACGGCCGCATGAGCGGGCCGGAGAAGGATGCGGCGATGATGGCGTTCAAGAACGGCGAGAGCCGGCTGCTCGTCGCCACCACTGTCGTCGAAGTCGGAGTCGACGTGCCGGATGCGACGATCATGGTGATCGAACATGCCGAACGCTTCGGCCTGGCGCAATTGCACCAGCTGCGCGGCCGGGTCGGACGCGGCGACGAAGCGTCGACCTGCATCCTGCTCTACAAGGGGCCGCTCGGCGAGACTGGCCATGCCAGGCTTTCGATCATGCGGGAAACGGAGGACGGATTCCGCATCGCCGAGGAGGATCTGAAGCTGCGCGGCGAAGGCGAGCTGCTCGGCACCCGGCAGTCCGGCACGCCGGGTTTTCGTATCGCCAGCCTCGAGGCGCATGCCGACCTGCTGGAAATTGCCCGCAAGGATGCGGCCTATCTCATCGAGCGCGATCCGGAGTTGACCAGCGACAGAGGACAGGCGATCCGCACGCTGCTCTACCTGTTCCGCCGCGACGAGGCGATCCGGTTCTTAAGAGCAGGATAAATCGCGCCGCGGCGCTTCAATCTTCTTTCCATGCATGTCGTTATCTCAAAGCGCCAAACACTTTTGGGCGATATGCATCAATCCGCCTTGGACACCGCCACCGGCTTCGGCCGCGGCAGATGCTTCTGCTTCGGCTCGGACGGCTTGTGTTCGGGGGCGACGAGGCCGCCTGAGATCAGGAACTTGGCGGCGTCCTCCGGGCTCATGTCGAGCATCACGATCTTTTCGCGCGGCACGAAGATCAGGAAGCCGGCCGTCGGCACCGGCGTCGGCGGCAGGAAGACGGCGACCATATCCTGGCCCATGGCATTGAACTTCGAGGCGATCTCGCCCTTGGCGTCGGTTGCGACGAAGACCAGCGCCCAGAGGCCGGGGCCTGGATATTCAATAAGCCCGACCTTCTTGAAGGAGTTCGACTGCTCCTTCAGCACGGTTTCGAAAATCTGCTTCACGCTTCTGTAGATCGTGCGCACTAGCGGCATGCGCTGGACAATCGATTCGCCGAAACGGACGATGCTCTGGCCGATGAGGTTCTTGCCGAGGAAACCGACGACGGTGATCAGCACGATGGCGATCAGCAGGCCGAAGCCGGGAATGGCGAAATTGAGATAGCTTTCCGGATTCCAGCGCGCCGGAATATAGGGCCTGACCCAGCTGTCCGACCAATGGATGAAGGTCCAGGTCAGCCAGATGGTAATGGCGATCGGCGCGCAGATGATCAGGCCTGCGAGAAAATTGTTCCTCAGCCGGGTCGCGACCGGCATTCTGGGGGCGTTGTCGGCCATCGTTTCCTGATGAACTCCATCTCAGTCCTGGACGGGCCGGAACGCCGGCCCTTCCCCCTTGTCCGCATCCCAAAATTGCCAGAATTCGGGGCGTCGCACAATATGTTTCGGGGCGAAGACCCCGGTCCAAAAGGCTTATTCCACGGTCACGGATTTCGCGAGATTGCGCGGCTGATCGACGTCGGTGCCCATGAAGACGGCCGTATGATAGGCGAGCAGCTGGATCGGCAGCGAGAAGATCATCGGCGCGATGATTTCGTCGACGACAGGCAGGGTAATCGTCGCCATGGTCGGCAGTTTCGAGGCGGCGGCACCGGCTTCGTCGGTGATGAAGACGATGCGGCCGCCGCGGGCTGCGACCTCCTGCATGTTGGAGACGGTCTTTTCGAAGAAGCGGTCATAGGGAGCAATGACGATAACAGGCATGTTCTCGTCGATCAGCGCGATCGGCCCGTGCTTCAATTCGCCGGCGGCATAACCCTCGGCGTGGATATAGGAGATTTCCTTGAGCTTCAGCGCGCCTTCCATGGCGAGCGGGAAGCTGGTGCCGCGGCCGAGATAGAGCACGTCCTTGCATTTCGACAGTTCCCGCGACAGGCTTTCCATCTGCGGCTGGATGAGGTTCAGCACCCGGCTCATGATGCGCGGCATTTCGGCGAGATGCCGCACCAGCGCCCTCTCCTCTTCGGCGCTGACCGTGCCGCGCGCCTTGCCGGCACCGATCGCCAGCGACGCCAGCACGGCGAGCTGGCAGGTGAAGGCCTTGGTCGAGGCGACGCCGATTTCCGGGCCTGCCATGATCGGGAACACGGCGTCGGATTCGCGCGCCATAGTCGATTCGCGGACATTGACGACGGCGCCGATCTTCAGGCCGTTGTCGCGGCAGTAACGCAGCGATGCCAGCGTGTCGGCGGTTTCGCCGGACTGCGAGATGAAGAGGGCCGCCTGCGTCGGCGAAAGCGGCATTTCGCGGTAGCGGAATTCCGAGGCGACGTCGATCTCGACCGGCAGGCGGGCATAGCGCTCGAACCAGTATTTGCCGACAAGGCCGGCGAGATAGGCGGTGCCACAGGCCGAGATCGCCAAGCCGGTCGCCGCTTTGAAGTCGATCGCCGCGGCATTGGCGCCGATCGTGTTCTCGGCGAAATCGACATAGTGGCTGAGCGCATGGGAGATGACCTCCGGCTGCTCGTAGATTTCCTTTTCCATGAAGTGGCGGTGATTGCCCTTGTCGACGACATAAGCGGTCGCCTGCGAGATCTGCCGGGCGCGCTCGACCGGCTTGCCGGTAAAATCCAGCACCGAGACGCTATCGCGGGTGATGACGGCGCAGTCGCCGTCGACGAGATAGGTGATTTCGTTGGTGAAGGGCGAGAGCGCGATGGCATCCGAGCCGAGGAACATCTCGCCGCGGCCGTAGCCGACGGCAAGCGGCGGACCGGAACGGGCGGCCATGATCGTGCCGGGATCGGCCTTGAGCATGACGGCCAGCGCATAGGCGCCGGTCACCCGGTTCAGCATTTTCAGCATGGCGGCGCGCGGCTCGAAGCCCTCGCGCAGATATTTTGCCATCAGCTGGGCGACGACCTCGGTGTCGGTCTGGGTTTCGAAGACCGAGCCGTCCGCGGTCAGTTCGTCGCGAAGCTCGGAGAAGTTCTCGATGATGCCGTTATGGACGACGGCGACGCCTTCGACGAAATGCGGATGGGCATTGGTTTCGTTCGGCACGCCGTGGGTCGCCCAGCGCGTATGGGCGATTCCGACCAAACCCGGCAGCGGTTCCGCATCGAGGCGTTTTTCCAGATTGAAGAGCTTGCCCTCGGCGCGGCGGCGATCCATCACGCCCTCATGGATGGTGGCGACACCGGCGGAATCATAACCGCGATATTCGAGACGCTTCAGCGCATCGACCAGGCGCCCGGCAACGGGCTGAGTTCCGACGATCCCCACAATTCCGCACATGCAATATCCCCATGAGCCTCCAACAATGAGGCCAGTCCTACTGATTTCCGCTTATTTCTCAATGGCCTCGGCGGTCACTTTCAATTTCCGCCGGTTACGGAAAGCGGCCTCAAGCCTTGGCCTTCTTCGCCGCCTTGCTGGCGAGCGCACGCTCGCGCAGCAGGGTCGCCCGGCCGGGCTTGATCTCTTGGCGGGCGCGGCCGAGCGCCAGCGCATCGGCCGGCACGTCGGCGGTGATGACGCTGCCAGAGCCGACATAGGCGCCGTCGCCGATCGTCACCGGCGCGACCAGCGACGAGTTGGAACCGATAAAGGCGTTCTCGCCGATCACCGTCTCGCTCTTGTTGACCCCGTCATAATTGCAGGTGATCGTGCCGGCGCCGATATTGCTGCCGGCGCCGACGACGGCATCGCCGATGTAAGTGAGATGGTTGACCTTGGCGCCCTCGCCCAACCGGCCATTCTTAACCTCGCAGAAATTGCCGACCTTGGAACCATTGGCGAGATCGGCCCCCGGCCGCAGCCGCGCGAAGGGACCGACGGTCGCGCTCTCACTGACATGGGCGCCTTCGATATGCGAGAAGGCGTGAATGACGGCGCCGCTGTCGATCACTGCGCCGGGACCGAAAACGACATTCGGCTCGATCAGCGCATCCTGGCCAATGACGGTATCGTAGGAGAGGAACACCGTTTCCGGTGCGATCATGGTGACGCCCGCCAGCATCATCTCGCGGCGGCGGCGTTCCTGCCAGAAGCGCTCGATGACGGCGAGTTCCGCGCGGTTGTTGCAGCCGGTCATCTCGATTTCAGGGGCATCGACGGCGGTGACGCGGCTGCCGAGCGAGCGGGCGATCTCGACGAGATCGGTCAGATAGAATTCGCCCTTAGCATTGGCATTGCCGATGCGTGAGAGCAGATCGAGCGCCTTGCGGCCGTTGATCGCCATCAGCCCGCTGTTGCACCAGGTAACGGCGCGCTCGGCATCGGTCGCATCCTTCTCCTCGCGGATGGCGATGAGTTCGCCGTCCTTGACAAGCAGCCGGCCGTAGCCGGTCGGACGGTCGGTGTGAAAACCGATGACGACGATGTCGCTGCCATCGGCAAGACCCTGGCGGGCGGCTTTGAGCGGGCCGTCGGTCTGCAGGGGCACGTCGCCATAGGTGACGAGGATATCGTCATAACCCCTGGCGATCGCTTCGCGCGCCGCCAGCACCGCATGGCCGGTGCCGAGGCGCTGCTGCTGCAGATAGGATTCGACGCCAACACCATCGGTGCTTGCGGCCTTTGAAACCGCCTCGGCGTCGCGGCCGACGACAAGGGCGACGGAGGAAATACCGGCGGAGGCGACCGCCTCGACCACATGGGCGATCATCGGCCGCCCGGCGACCGGATGCAGCACCTTCGATTTCGAGGATTTCATCCGCGTGCTGTCACCGGCAGCAAGGATGACGGCAAGGCAAGTACGTTCCATGATCTGCTCCGCGAATCCGCGCGATAAGGCGGCTTTGCTGCCTCATACTGCATAATTCCTGAAATCGGAATCGATTTTCGGAAGCCGCGATGGAAGGATCGAAAGTGCGATGGCGTGCTTTGCGCGTCTCCAAAGAAGCACAAAGCCACAGCTCAGGCAAAGCCCTTACTTAGGTGAAATTTCCGGCGAAAGCGGCTCCATGACATCAGGAGAGCCGCTGGTCGCAAAGGATTCGCGCACATGATCGCGGCCGTCCAAGATGACGACTTCCATCGCCCGGCGCGCGGCGGCGCTGTCACCGGAAGCGATGGCATCGACGATGCGCATATGGGTGTCGGCAATATTGGCAAAGCCATTTTCGGAAGGCGGCGTACTGATGCGGAACATGCCGACGAGAGCCGCCTCGATGAGGCTGCCGAGGGTGCGCATGAAGGGATTGTGCGAGGCTTCGGCGAGCGCCAGGTGAAAGTGTAGGTCGGCGAGCGCCAAGCTGTCGGCCGTATGGCCGCTTGCCGCCATCTCCTCCGCCAGCCCGCGCAGCGTTTCGATTTCCTCGGCATTGGCCCGCTCGGCGACGAGGCCGGCGGCGAAGGGTTCGACGGCAAGACGGATATCGTAAAGCTGCAACAGGAATTCTTCCGTCACACCACTGTCGAAGTGCCAAGCGATAATCTCGCTGTCGAACATGTTCCAGAGGTTCTTCTCGGTCACACGCGTGCCGACGCGCGCCTTGGCGACGACCATGCCCTTAGCGGCGAGCGTCTTCATCGTCTCGCGCAAGACCGTGCGCGACACCTTGAAGCGTTGCGCCAGTTCCGTATCGCCCGGCAGGATCGAGCCGACGGGATAGGTGCCTGCGACGATCCCCTTGCCGAGCTCGTCGACTACCTGCGCGTGGCTCGTCCGCGTCCGGCGCCCTGTCTTGCGTGTCTCGATCAATTTGTTGCGCAAGCGATCCGTCTCCCCTCAGGCATACCTCTTGTTCAAACTGGAAAGGAACAGGATCGCCTTCTGCATCAGGATGAATGCAAACAGCAGAAGGCCGATCAGGATCTTCGTCCACCAGCTCGACAGCGTGCCGTCGAAGGTGATGTAGGTCTGAATGAGCCCCTGGATCAGGATACCGATCAAGGTTCCTGCCACGAATCCCGCTCCTCCGGTCAGCAGCGTCCCTCCGATGACGACTGCCGCGATGGCGTCGAGTTCGACGCCGACCGCCGCAAGAGAATATCCAGCAGAGGTGTACAGCGAAAAAACGATTCCGGATAGGCCGGCGAGAAAACCCGACAGCGCATAGATCTGGATCGTCGTGCGTCCCACAGGCACGCCCATCAGCCGCGCCGTCTGCGGACCACCGCCGAGCGCATAGACATTGGTGCCGAAGCGGGTGCGGTGGGCGATGAAGATGCCGGCGGCGAAAACCAGAAGCATGATGGCGCCGATCAGCGTCAACCGCCCGCCTCCGGGCAGCCGCCAATAGAGGCTCGTCAGCGTCGAATAATAGTCGTGGTTGATCGGAATGCTGTCGATCGAGAGCACAAAGGCAATACCGCGCGCCAGGAACATACCGGCAAGTGTCACGATAAAGGCCGGCATTTCGAGATAATGGATGATCGCGCCCATGACGGCACCGAAGGCGGTGGTGATGACGAGGACGAGCGCGAAGGCGAGCAGCGGATGGATCGAGGTGTTCTGCAGGATAACGGCAAGGAAGACACCGGTAAATGCGATGATCGAGCCGATCGACAGATCGATGCCGCCGGAAATGATGACGAAGGTCATGCCGACCGCGGCAATTCCGAGGAAGGCGTTGTCGGTCAGCAGATTGCCGATGACGCGCGTTGACAGCATGTTCGGATATTGCAGCGTGCAGCCGGCATAGGCGAGCACGAAAATGACGATCGTCGCAAGCAGCGGCAGGTATTTGGAGTTCATTTCGGCTGCTCCCTTCCGCCCTGCCGGCGGCTGGCAAAGATGGCGAGCGACTGCACCGCCGGCGACTGAATGACGAGGATCACGATGATAATCACCGCCTTGATGATCAGATTGAATTCGGGCGGAAAGCCGGAGGACAAAATGCCGGTATTGACAGCCTGGATGATCATCGCGCCGATCAGCGATCCCACGATGCTGAAGCGACCGCCGAGCAGCGAATTGCCGCCGACCACCACGGCGAGGATGGCGTCGAGTTCGAGCCAGAGACCGGCATTGTTGGCGTCGGCGCCCTTGATGTCGGCTGCGACGATGATGCCTGCAATCGACGCGCAGAGCCCGCTCAGCATATAGACGGCCATCAGCAGCACCGGCGTCTGGATGCCGGAGAGCGTGCTGGCGCGGCGGTTGATGCCGACGGCTTCGAGCAGCATGCCGAGCGCCGTTCGGCGGACGAGCAGGATGACGAGCAGGCCGACGAGGAACCAGATGACGACGGGCATCGGCAGGAGAGCCATGGAGCCGCTGCCGAAGAAGATCAGCCCGTCATCGTTGAAGGTCAGGATGGCGCCCTCGGTGATGAGCTGGGCGATGCCGCGGCCGGCGACCATCAGCACCAGCGTGGCGATAATCGGCTGGATGTTGAGGATCGCCACCAGGAAACCGTTCCAGACGCCGCAGGCAAGTCCGATCGCCAGCGTCAACAGAATGGTGTAGGCAACTGAATTTCCAGACACGATCGATGATGCGGCAACGGCGCCGCAGATGGCGATGATCGCGCCGACGGACAGGTCGATGCCTTTGGTGGCAATCACCAGCGTCATGCCGATCGCCAAGAGCGCCACCGGCGCGCCGCGATTCAGAACGTCGATCAGGCTGCCATAGAGGCGTCCGTTCTGAACCACCACATTAAAGAACTGCGGTGACGTTATGAAATTCAACAGAAGAATGACAGCGAGAGCGATCAATTGCGGCGCCAGGCGATAGGCCAGCGCATTCCGGGAGGATTTCATGCGTCCTCCGTCTTGTGTTCGGCGGCGGCAATGGCATCGACGATACCAGCGGCGGTGATGCGCTCGCCCGTGAGTTCGGCGATATGCTGCCTGTCGCGAAGTACGATAACACGTGAACTATAGGCGACAAGCTCTTCAAGTTCCGAGGAAATTACGATCAATGACATGCCTTCGGCGCAGAGCTGTTCGATGAGCCGGATAATCTCGGCATGGGCGCCGACATCGATACCGCGGGTTGGCTCGTCGAGGATGAGAAACTTGGGATTGGTCGCCAGCCAGCGGGCAAGAATTGCCTTCTGCTGGTTGCCGCCGGAGAGCAGCCGGATCGGCTTCTCGCGGTCGGTCGTTCTGATGTCGAGCGCCTTGATGTAGCGGTCGGCCAGCGCATTCTGCTCGGCGCGCGACAGCGGCCGGGTCCAGCCGCGGCGGGCCTGCAGCGCCAAGGCGATATTTTCCCTGATCGACAGGTCGCCGACGATGCCATCGGTCTTGCGGTCCTCGGGGCAGAAGCCGAAGCCCTTTTCGATCGCGGCACGCGGACTGGACAGGGTTGCAGGCTGGCCGTCGATCGTAACACTGCCGCTATCGGCATGCTCGACGCCGAAGAGCAGTTCGGCGGTCTCGGTGCGCCCGGAGCCGAGCAGGCCGGCGATGCCGACCACCTCGCCCGCGCGCACATCGAGATCGAAGGGTTTGACCTTGCCGCGTTTGCCGTAGCCGGCAAATCTGTAGCGGACTTCGCCCGCCGCAATGCTGTGTTCCCTGACCGTCTCTTCGGCCTGGGCAAGCTCGCGGCCGAGCATCATGGCGATCAGGCCCTGGCGCGGCAGATCGGCGGCGTCGCGGGTGCCGACTAGCTTGCCGTTGCGCAGCACGGTGATGCGATCGCTGATTGCATAGACCTGCTCAAGGAAATGGGTGATGAAGACGATGCCGAGACCGCGCTTCTTCAAATCCTCGATGATGCGGAAGAGCAGCGCCACTTCCTGGTTGTCGAGGCTTGCCGTCGGCTCATCCAATATCAGCACCTTGCCGGAGAGATCGACGGCGCGAGCGATCGCCACCACCTGCTGGACGGCAACGGAGAAGCGGCTGAGTTCGGCGGTGACGTCGATATCGATGCCGTAACCGGCAAGCAGTTCGCGCGCCTTGCGGTTCATCGCGCGCACGTCGGTCATGCCGAACCGCCTCGGCTGGCGACCGAGAAAGAGATTTTCGGCGACGCTCAGATTAGAGAGGAGGTTGACCTCCTGATAGACGGTGCCGATGCCGAGATTCTGGGCAGCGAGCGTATTGGCCGGATTGATCTCCTGGCCGTCCAGCATCAGGCTGCCTTCGTCACGATGGTAGGCGCCGGTGATGCACTTGATCAGCGTCGATTTGCCGGCGCCGTTCTCGCCGAGAAGCGCATGAACCTCGCCGCGGCGCAGCGTGAAATCCACCTTGTCCAATGCGATGGCGCCCGGGAAGAATTTCGATATGGCCGAGGCTGCGAGAATAGTCTCGTTATTGTGAACCATGAGGGCTGCTGTTTCCTGATATTTCGCCTTGCGCCTGCGCCAAACCGGGCATGACGCCCGGTCCGGCACCGGCAGTTCCGTACCGGTCCATGATGGACCGGTACGGTTCCAGGTTCAAATCAGTAGCCCTGACCCTTCTTCTCTTCGTAGACCTTCATCGGCTCGTCGGCGGGCGTGTAGAGCTTTGATTCGGTCTGGATCCACTTCGCCGGAGCTTTCTTGTCCTTCAGATAGGCTTCGAGCGCATCGAAGGCCGGACCAGCCATGTTCGGCGTCAGCTCGACCGTGGCATTGGCTTCGCCTTCGGACATGGCCTTGAAGATATCGGGAACGGCGTCGATCGAGACGACGAGGATATCCTTGCCTGGCTTCAGGCCGGCTTCCTTGATCGCCTGGATGGCGCCAACGGCCATGTCGTCGTTATGGGCGTAGAGCGCGCAGATATCCTTGCCGCCATTCTCGGCCTTCAGGAAGCTTTCCATGACTTCCTTGCCCTTGGTGCGGGTGAAGTCGCCGGTCTGGCTGCGAACGATCTTGAGGTTGTCGTGGCCGGCGAGAGCTTCTTCGAAGCCCTTCTTGCGGGCGATGGCCGGCGACGAACCGGTCGTGCCCTGCAACTCGACGACATTGCACTTCTTGTCGCCAACGGTCTTGACCAGGAAGTCGCCTGCGACCTTGCCTTCATGGACGAGGTCCGACGTGACAGCCGTCAGGTAGAGATCATCAGGAGCCTTGATGGTGCGGTCGAGCAGAATGACCGGGATCTTGGCTTCCTTGGCTTCCTTAAGAACATCGTCCCAGCCGGTTTCGACGACCGGAGCAATCAGGATGGCGTCGACGCCCTGGGCGATGAAGGAGCGCAGGGCCTTGATCTGGTTTTCCTGCTTCTGCTGGGCATCGGCAAACTTCAGATCGATGCCGCGCTTCTTGGCTTGCTCCTTGGTTACGGTCGTTTCAGCCGCACGCCAGCCCGATTCCGAGCCGATCTGCGAGAAGCCGACGGTCAGGCCGGCGGCCGAAGCCGAACCGAACATGCAGGCAGCAAGAATCGTAGCACTCAAGAGTGCAGTCTTCAATTTCATGATATCCTCCCAATGCCGCTCCTTCGCGGCGCAGGGTCAAAAAATCATATAGTATTACTTTTGTAAATCGGTTTTTTAGGATGCACCGCAACAAAAAAAGGGCGTCCACAGGGACGCCCTTCGCACGTGCAAAATCAGCAACCGGTTATTGCGCCGGCAGCTTGTCGTCGACGCCTTCGACGTAGAAGTTCATGCCGAGCAGCGTGCCGTCATCGGCCTTCTCACCCGCTTTCAGCCAGGGCGTACCGTCCTGCTTGTTGATCGGGCCGGTGAAGGGATGCAACTCGCCCGACTTGATCTTGGCTTCGGTCTCTTCGGCGAGTTTCTTCACATCATCGGGCATGTTCGTATAGGGCGCCATCGTCAGAATGCCGTCCTTGAGGCCATCCCAGCTCTGTTCCGACTTCCAGGTGCCGTCGAGGAGCGCCTGGACGCGCTTGACGTAATAGTTGCCCCAGGTGTCAATGATCGCGGTAAGCTGTACGTTCGGGCCAGCCTTGATCATGTCGGACGCCTGGCCGAAGGCCTTGACGCCGCGTTGCTCGGCAACCTGCATCGGTGCGGTGGTGTCCGTGTGCTGGGTGAGAATATCTACGCCTTGGTCGAGCAGCGCCTTGGCGGCATCAGCCTCCTTGCCCGGGTCGAACCAGGTATTGACCCAGATGACCTTCATCTTGAAGTTCGGGTTGACCGACTTGGCGCCAGTTTCGAAGGCGTTGATGCCCATCACCACTTCGGGAATCGGAAAGGAGGCGATATAGCCTGCCGTGCCGTTCTTCGACAGCTTGCCGGCGATAATGCCGCTGATGTAGCGGCCTTCATAGAAGCGCGAGTTGTAGGTCGCGACATTGTCTGCGGCCTTGAAGCCCGTCGCATGCTCGAATTTCACCTTCGGAAACTTCTTGGCGACGGCAACGGTCGCGTCCATGTAGCCGAAGGAAGTGGTAAAGATCAGAGCGCAGCCGGAACGGGCCATGCGCTCGATGGCGCGTTCGGCATCCGGACCCTCCGGCACACTTTCGAGGAAGGACGTTTCGACCTTGTCGGCGAATTCCTTCTCGACCTGGAGTCGGCCGTTTTCATGGGCCTGCGTCCAGCCGCCATCGGTGCGGGTGCCGACATAGACGAAGCAGACCTTGGTCTTGTCGGCAGCCTCGGCGGCAGTACCGATGCTCAGGACAAGGGCAGCTGTCGCTGCGAGAGCAAGTGCAAGTTTTTTCATTTTGATCCCTGTTGGTTGGAAGTTTGAAACCCGTCTTTTTTGTTGTTGCTCACCGGTCAGGCACGAAGGCTTTGCCAAGCGAGGCCGGCGTATTGATCATCGTCGTGCGCCGATTATGCGAGATCATGATGAGGACCACAACTGTCGCCGCATAGGGCAGCATCGACAGGAACTGCGACGGAATGCCGATGCCGAAGGCCTGCGCGTGCAGTTGCAGGATCGTCACAGCCCCGAAGAGATAACCGCCAGCCAGCAGCCGCCAAGGCCGCCATGAGGAGAAGACGACAAGCGCCAGCGCGATCCAGCCCCGCCCGGACGACATATTCTCGGTCCATTGCGGCGTATAGATCAGCGACAGCTGCGCCCCTGCAAGGCCGGCGCACGCACCGCCGAACATTACGGCGAGATAACGCGTGCGGATGACGTTGATGCCGAGCGCATGGGCGGAGGCGTGATTATCGCCGATGGCGCGTATCTTCAGGCCGGTGCGGCTCCTGAAGAGGAACCAGTTGACGCCGATAACGAGCAGGATCGACAGGTAGAAGATCGGATCCTGCTTGAAGAGGACGGTTCCGATATATGGAATAGCCGAGAGCACCGGGATTTCGATCGGCAGAAGCCGGACGCCGGGCGCGCCGACGAAGGGTTCGCCGAGCATACCGGAAGCGCCAAGGCCGAGGATCGTCAGGGCAAGGCCCGTCGCCACCTGATTGGTGACGAGCGTCAGCGTCAGAAAGGCGAAGAGCAGCGAAAAAACCGCTCCGCTGGCGATGCCGCCGACGATGCCGATATAGGCCGATCCGGTAAGCTGAGCTGCGGCAAAGGCACCGACGGCGCCGATGATCATCATGCCTTCGACACCGAGGTTGAGAACGCCGGAGCGTTCCGTCACCAGTTCGCCAAGGGCTGCGATAACGAGCGGTGTCGAGGCGGTGATGACAGTCAGCAGAATGGCTTCGAAGATGCTCATGCCGCCTCGCCCCTGACCCGCGACCAGACAAAGCGGATTTTATAATAGATGAGCATATCGCAGGAGAGTACGAAAAGGAGCAGCAGCCCCTGGAAAACGCGGGTGACCTTATCGGAAATGCCGATCGAAAGCTGCGCGGCCTCGCCGCCGAGATAGGTCAGCGCCAGCACCAGTCCCGATGCGATGATCCCGAGCGGGTTGAGACGGCCGAGGAAGGCGACGATAATGGCGGTGAAGCCGTAGCCCGGAGAGATTGCCGGCTGGAGATGGCCGATCGAACCGGACACCTCCGATATTCCGGCGAGGCCCGCAAGAGCGCCAGAGAAGAGGAAGCTGAACCAGATCATCTTCTTCGAGGAGAAGCCGGCAAAGCGCCCTGCCCGCTCCGACTGGCCGAGCACGACGATCTCGAAGCCTTTCAGCGTATAACGCAGCATGAACCAGACGCCGATCGCCGCAATGATGGCGAAGATGAAGGCCCAGTGAGCCCGGCCCGATTCTTCCCAGATCGCCGGCAGCACGGCCTCCGGCGCGAAATCGCGTGAAACAGGAAAGTTGAAGCCCTTCGGATCGCGCCAGGCGCCGCGGACCAGCCAGTCGAGGAAGAGCTGGGCGATATAGACCAGCATCAAGGACGTCAGGATTTCGTTGGTGTTGAAATGCGCCTTCAACAACGCCGGAATGGCGGCGAAAAGCGCGCCGCCGAGCGCTCCCAGGATCAGCATCAGCGGCAGGACTAGCGGCGAATGCCAGTCGTAGAAGACGATCGGCAGATAGGAGCCGGTGATGGCGCCGATGGTGAACTGTCCCTCGGCGCCGATGTTCCAGTTGTTCGAGCGATAACAGACGGCGAGGCCGACCGCGATCAGGATCAGCGGGGCGGCCTTGATCGCCAGCTCATGCAGCGACCAGACCTCGAGCAGCGGTTCGACGAAGAAGGCGCTCAGTGCCGCGGCGGGGTCCTTGCCGAGCAAGGCGAACATGATAGCGCCGAAAGTCAGCGTCAGGACGAGAGCGAGGAGCGGCGAGACGAAGCCGAAGAGCTTCGAAACGTCGGGGCGTTTTTCCAGTTCAATGCGCATGGGCTGCCTCCGCGGCAGAACTGCTCTCATGCAGGCCACCCATCAGCAGACCGATCTTTTCGCGCGTCAGCTCGCCCGCCGGGAAAGGCCTGGAAAGGCGGCCTTCGGAAATGACGGCGATATCGGTCGCCACCTCGAAGATTTCGTCGAGATCCTGGCTGATGACGACGACGGCGGAGCCGGTTTTTGCGAGATCGACCAAAGCCTGGCGGATGCGGCTCGCCGCTCCGGCATCCACGCCCCAGGTCGGCTGGTTGACGACGAGGACGGCCGGTTGGCGGTCGAGTTCACGGCCGACAATGAACTTCTGCAGATTGCCGCCGGATAGCGATCCGGCGGCCGGGTCATCGCCGCTCTTGCGAACATCCATCGCTTCGGAAATGCGCCGTGCGGCAGATTTCACCGCGCCGTGGCGGATAATGCCAAGCACGCCGAGAAAGGCTTTGCGATCCGATTGGCTGCGGGCAAGCACCAGATTGTCGGAGAGCTTCATGGTAGAAACGGCGGCGTGGCCGTGACGCTCCTCCGGAACGAAGCCGGCTCCGAGCAAGCGGCGGGCCGTGATGCCCTCGCTGCCCACAGGCTTTTTGCGGATCACGATCGCTTCGGCCGAGGCGACCGGATATTCGCCGGATAGCGCATCGAAGAGCTCGCTCTGGCCGTTGCCGGCAACACCGGCGATGGCAAGGATCTCGCCTGATCGCACCGAGAGCGAGATGTCGCGCAAAGCCATGGCGAAAGGCGTGCGCGCGGCAACTGATAGGTTCGATACGGCAAGCTGCACCTCGCCCTTGTCCGAACGCTCGGGGTGGGTGACAGTCGCCACCTCGCTGCCAACCATCATGCGGGCAAGCGAGGCTGGCGTCTCCTGCTTCGGATCACAGGCGCCGGTCACGCGCCCATGGCGCAGCACGGTGGCGCGATCGCAGATGCGCTGCACCTCTTCCAGGCGGTGGCTGATATAAAGAACCGAGCGCCCTTCGGCGCGCAGCTTGAACAGCGTTTCGAACAGCCTGTCGGCTTCCTGCGGCGTCAGCACCGAGGTCGGCTCGTCGAGAATGATCAGCTTGGGGTTCTGCAGCAGCGCACGGACGATCTCGATGCGCTGGCGTTCGCCGACCGAGAGATCGGCGACATGGGCATGGGGGTCAAGCGGCAGGCCGTAGGCGACGGAGAGCGCCCTCGCCTCTTCGGCGATCCTGTCGATTGGAATGGCGTCATCGAGCGACAGCGCAATGTTCTCGGCAACGGTCAGCGCTTCGAACAGCGAAAAATGCTGGAACACCATGCCGATGCCGAGCCTGCGGGCCTCACCGGGCGAAGCAACGGTGACCGGCGCGCCCTCCCAGCGGATATGACCATGGGTCGGCTCCAGAACGCCGAACAGCATCTTTACCAGCGTGGATTTGCCTGCGCCATTTTCACCGAGAAGCGCGTGAATTTCGCCCGGCGCGATATCGAGATCGATTTCATTGCAGGCGGCAAAGCCACCGAAAAATTTCGTCAACTTCTGGACGGATAGTAACGCACCGGAATCCGGCACATTCAATGGCGACACGTTCCCCTCATTTCTTCTGCCAACCGGTCCGTTCGGATCTCATGGAATCAGCAGCGTCGTTCCTGTTGTTTTTCTTGATTCCAGATCCGCGTGAGCCCGCCCAACCTCACGCAGCGGATAGGTTTGATTGACATTGATACGCACTTTGTTGCTTTGCACAACATTAAATAGCGCTTTCGCACTGTCGATCAGTTCCTGACGCGCGGCGATGTAGGTGAAGAGCGTCGGCCGTGTCGCAAAGAGTGAGCCCTTCTGCGCCAGCTGGGAAAGCGTGAAATTCTCGACCGGGCCGGAGGACTGGCCGAAGGAGGCGAAAAGACCACGCGGTTTCAGGCAGTCGAGCGACTGGGGAAAAGTATCGCGGCCGATCGAATCATAGACGACATCGACGCCCTTGCCGCTTGTTATGTCGCGGACCCGGCCGACGAAGTCTTCGCTCTTGTAATTGATCACATGGTCGTAGCCATGGGCGAGCGCAAGCGCGACCTTGTCTTCAGATCCCGCCGTGCCGATGACGGTGGCGCCGAGCGCCTTCGCCCATTGGCCGGCGATCAGGCCGACGCCGCCGGCGGCGGCATGAAACAGCAGTACCGTCTCAGGGCCAACTTTGAAGGTGCGGTTCAGCAGATATTCCGCGGTCATACCCTTCAGCATCATTGCCGCCGCGGTTTCGAGCTCTATGCCGCCGGGCACATGAACCAGATGACGCGCCTCGATATTGCGCTCGACACTGTAGGCGCCGTCGGCGCTGGCATAGGCGACACGGTCGCCGACCTTGAAATCCTCCACACCAGGGCCGACTGCCGTCACGGTGCCGGCGCCCTCCTTGCCGGTGACAAAGGGAAGATGCGGCACCTTGTAGGAGCCATTGCGGAAATAGACATCAATAAAGTTGAGGCCGACTGCGGCCTGACGAATCTGCACCTCACCTGCAGCAGGTGGCGCAAGGTCGATGTCGACGTACTCGAACACCTCAGGTCCGCCGGTCTTGGAGAATGAAACTGCCTGGGTCTTCGTCATATTGCCGTCCTTAAGCTTTCCGTCCGAGGGCCGGGAAGAATTGCAGCACCGCGCCGATGACGTAAAGATAGATCCCGGTCACAATGAAGAGAATGAGCGCCCATTCGGGCGTCTGGAAATTTTTCAGCAGCGAATAGATGCCGAGCGCCGACCAGAGGAAAAAGACGCCGAGATTGAGCGGGCGCAGCCTTTGGACGCGAACCGGGTGCAGGAAATTGATCGGCAGGAAGGTCAGCACCACAGAAACGATGACGACGGCAAGTGCCGTCGTCGCGCTGGCGTCGATGACGAACAGGGTGAAGACGATCATGTTCCAGACAACGGGAAAGCCGGAGAAGAAGTATTCCTCCGTCTTCATGCCCATATCGGCATAATAGATGGCGCTGGAAACAACAATCATGCCGGCGGCGACGAAGGACCAGGGCTCGCCAATCATGCCGCTCTGATAAAGCGCAAAGGCCGGCAGCAGCACATAGGTGACGTAATCGATGATATTGTCGAGCGTATCCCCCGACCAGTTCGGCAGCACTTCCTTGACGCGCACCTTACGGGCAATCGGGCCATCGATGCCGTCGACGAGGAGGGCAAGGCCCAGCCACCAGAACATGTCGATGAAGCGGTGCTCGGCGGCGGCGACGACACCGAGAAAGGCCAGGAAGGAACCGGAAGCCGTCAATATATGGACGGAAAAGGCGCGCATCTCCGCGTAAGGAACACGCTTATAGTTGAAAATCTTCATATTCCCCGACCGCCCTATCGCGCTCGCCCCTGCAAGCGTCTTTTTGCCACCAGCACCGATCCCGTCGCTGAATCGGTTCTCGTAGATCGTTGTTGTCGCACCGCTTTTGCCGAAAACCGGCGTCCACATCAGGCACGCCGCCCTAATATGCATCCTTTGCCGGGCTTCGCCAGCGGGAAATGAGACATTCCCCGGCGGCCATTGAATCCTGACAATGACATGCATATTTCCCTTCATGAGCGCTGCGTGGAATGGAATGCCTTTAATTACGGCCGGATATGTAATATCTGCCTCGCATCTGATGGTTCATCCGACGAAACGGGATCCTCTACCGCAATGAACGCGCCTGCAAAGACCGAAGACTTCGCCTCGTCCATCCCCGCCGGCGTCTATGCCGAGACGGTGCTTGCCGTGACGCATTACACCGACCGGCTCTTCCGCTTCACGATGACCCGGCCGCAGGGCTTCCGTTTCCGTTCCGGCGAATTCGCGATGATCGGCTTGATGGTCGAAGGCAAGCCGGTGTTCCGCGCCTATTCGATCGCCAGCCCCGCCTGGGCCGAAGAGCTCGAATTCTTCTCGATCAAGGTGCCGGACGGCCCGCTCACCTCGCATCTGCAGGCGATCAAGCCTGGCGATCAGGTGCTGATGCGCAAGAAGCCGACCGGCACGCTGGTGCTCGATGCCCTGACCCCCGGCCGCCGCCTCTACATGTTCTCGACGGGAACGGGCGTTGCGCCCTTCGCCAGCCTGATCCGCGATCCCGAGACTTACGAGAAGTTCGAGGAAGTCATCCTCACCCATACGACCCGCGACGTCGCCGAGCTGAAATACGGCTTCGACCTGGTGCATGAAATCCAGAACGACGAGCTGCTGAAGGAAGTTGTCGGTGACAAGCTGCGCCATTATGCGACCGTCACGCGCGAAGACTTCGAATATCGCGGCCGCATCACCGACCTGATTTCGTCAGGCAAGCTGTTTACCGATCTCGGCGTGCCGCCGCTCGACCCGGCAATCGACCGCGGCATGATCTGCGGTTCCTCGGCGATGCTGAAGGACACCAAGGAGCTGCTCGAAAAGGCCGGCCTCAATGAAGGCGCCAACAGCAAGCCCGCGGAATTCGTCATCGAACGCGCTTTCGTCGGCTGAACTTTTCCCGATAATCAAATCAGGCGGCGGCTCCGGAAACGGGGCCGTTTCTATTTGTCGGCCAGATAGTCGATCAGCACTGTCATCGTAGCGCGCGCCTCCTCCGCCCTGCCCTCTTGGATAGCGTGAATGACGGCAACATGCAGCGCGATGGCGCGATCCATTCGCTCCGGGCTTGCCGTCGAGTACCAAAGGCGACGCGAATGCGTCTGCACCGGCCCGAGTGCTGCCACGATGAAGCCGTTCGGGCAGGCATCCTCGAGGATTTCATCGAAGGCCTTGTCGGCGGCGAAGAAGCCGGCGAGATCGCCGGTCACCGCGCATTCCTCCATCGCCCGGGCGCAGTCGCCAAGGCGGTCGCGCTGCTCATCAGTCGCATGTTCGGCGACCGATGCGGCCGCAATCGGCTCCAGCTCGCGGCGAACCTGCATGACATTGCCATGATCCTCAGGCGCAATCTCGGCCACCTGCAGCCCGACGCGCGGCTTCACCAGGATCAGCCCCTGCCAGGCAAGCTTCTGGATCGCCTCGCGCACCGGCGTGCGCCCATGGCCCGCCAGATCGATCAGCTGCTTCTCAGTGACGAGCGCGCCTGGCTTCAGCGCCAGGGTGACAATCAGGTGCTCCAGCGCGAGATAGGCACGATGGCTTTGTGACGTCTGCATGCTGAAAGTCCGCTGGCCAAACTGATATATCACATAGTGGCACGGTCAAAAACCGAAGACAACATTGAAATACCAGAACAGAGACAAATAGATAACAGCGGCGTGAGTTTCGGCGAATGCATTGATAACTTGGTTGTCCACGCCGAGGCCGCCGCGGGAAGATTGGGAGCGGTAGGGTCGGATCTGAGACTAAGTCTGTTGGAGTGAGCTATCTCCGGCGACTTTAGCCCCACTCTCCGTCATGCTCGGCCCCTGAGCCGAGCATCCACGCCGCAACCGCCAGCAGTCGCGGCATGGATCCTCGGCTCAAGGCCGAGGAAGACGGAGGACAGGTTGGAGCTCCTCCCAAACTCACTCGGCATAAAGAACGAGATCGCGCGCTTTGCCACAACGCCTTTATCTTGCGTCACTCATGCCGCAGCGCCTCTATCGGGTTGAGCTGGGCTGCCCGTCTTGCCGGAAAATAACCGAAGATCATGCCGATTGCGGCGGAGAAGAGGAAGGCGACGGCGACCATCATCGGGCTGAAGACGAAGGGGACCTTCAGGAGGGTGACCGACACCAGGCCGAGGCTAAGCCCCAGCACGATCCCGGTGATGCCGCCGAAGAGCGAGAGCGCCACCGCTTCGACCAGGAACTGGGTGAGCACCTGGCTTTCGAGGGCGCCGATCGCTAGCCGGATGCCGATTTCGCGGGTTCGCTCGGTGACGGAGACCAGCATAATGTTCATGATGCCTATGCCGCCGACAAGCAGGCTGATGGCAGCCACCGCGCCGAGCAGGCCGGTGAGCAGCGTCGTCGTGCCGGTCATCGCCTCGGCGATCTGGGTCATGTCGTTGACGTTGAAATCGTCCTGCCGGCCAGGAATGATCTTGCGGCGCTCGCGCAGCAGGTTTTCGACATCGGCCTGCACCTTGGCAGTCGATACACCGTCGCGCGCCGAGATGACGATCTGCGGCACGTTGCTGTTGCCGCTGATGCGCCGCTGAAACACCTTGACCGGCATGATGACGACGTCGTCCTGATCGGTGCCCATGCCGGACTGGCCGCGCCTGGCGAGCACGCCGATGACGGGGCATGAGACCTTGCCGACACGGATCTGCTGGCCGATCGGGTCGGCGGCGCCGAAGAGCTGTGAGCGAACCGTCTCGCCGATGATGCAGCGGGACTGGCCGCGTTCCTCGGCAGGCGTGAAATTGCGGCCGAGCGCCAGGTTCCAGTCCTGCGCGACGAAATAGTCGTTCGTGGTGCCATAAACACTGGTCGAATGGTTCTGGCCGCCGAAAATAACGGTCGCCGTCGACTGATTGAGCGGCGCCACGGCCCTCAGGCCACCGATCTGGTCGCGGATGGCGGCGACGTCCTTGACGCTGAAGCGTTTGGCCTCGGAGCTTGCCCGGCCGGGGCCGAACTGGCCGGGACGGACGAACAGCATGTTGGTGCCGAGCCGCGACAATTCGGTCGAGACCTGCGCGGTCGTGCCGTTGCCGATCGTCACCAGGGCGATGACGGCGGCCACGCCGATGACGACGCCGAGCACGGTCAGGAAGGAGCGCAGCATATTGCGGCTGATGGCGCGCAGCGCCAGTTTCAGCGTCTCAAAGAACATGATCCGCCCTCCTCCGGTGCTCGACCTCGGTCTCCAACTTACCGTCGACAAACCTGAGCAGCCGCTCGGCATAGGCGGCGATATCGGGCTCGTGCGTGACCATGACGATGGTGATGCCCTGCTCGCGGTTCAGCCGCGTCATCAGGTCCATGATCTCGACGCTGGTCTTGGTGTCGAGATTGCCCGTCGGTTCATCGGCGAGCATCAGCGCCGGCTCGGTGACGATGGCGCGGGCAATGGCGACGCGCTGCTGCTGGCCGCCTGACAGTTCTTGCGTCTTGTGATGTTCGCGGCCGGAGAGGCCGACCAGGGCCAGAGCTTCCCTTGCGCGTTCGCGCCGCTCGCGCACCGCCATGCCGCGATAGATCAGCGGCAGCTCGACATTCTCGACCGCCGAGGTGCGCGACAGGAGGTTGAAGCCCTGGAAGACGAAGCCCAGCATGTGGCGGCGCAGGAGCGTCAGCTGGGCGCGGTCGAAGCCGCTGGTCGCAATACCCTGGAAGACGTATTCGCCGGATGTCGGCACGTCGAGGCAGCCGAGGATGTTCATCGCCGTCGACTTGCCGGAGCCTGACGGCCCCATGATCGCGACGAATTCATGGGCCTCGATCGCCATGTCGACATGGTCGAGCGCGCGAATCGCCGCCTCGCCCTCGCCGTAGATTTTCGAGACCTGCCTGAATTCGATAAGCGGCGGGCTTGTCATCCATCTCTCCGCCTAGTTCGTCCGCACCGCGGCGTCGGTCACCAGCGCGTCGTTTTCCTTGAGGTCGCCGGAGACGACCTGGGTGAACTGGCCGTCGGACGAGCCGACCTGGATGACAACGGGCGTGGGGCGGCCGTCGCGCAGCACCCAGACGCGGCGCTCCGCTCCCGTCAGCGCCTGAGGTGCATTGCCGCCGCGCCGGCGTGGCGGGCCGAAGATTCCCAAAATGCCGCGGCCGCGCCGCTCTGCCTGCGGCAGGGCGTAACGCAGCGCGGCATTCGGCACCATCAGCGTATCCTTGACGGCCTCGACGGTGATATCGGCGGTCGCCGTCATGCCGGGGCGCAGCAGCAGGTCGGCATTGTCGACGGAGAGAACCGCCTTGTAGGTCACGACGTTGTTGACCACTTCGGAGGCGAAGCGGATCTGCTCGATCTCGGCGGGGAAGGACCGGTCGGGATAGGCGTCGACGGTAAATTTCGCCTTCTGGCCGACGGCGATCTTGCCGACATCGGCCTCGTCGACATCGACCTGCAACTCCATCTTCTTCAAATCGCCGGCGATGGTGAAGAGGATCGGCGCCGAAAGCGAGGCAGCGACGGTGGCGCCGGGATTGACCGAGCGGGTGAGGATGACGCCATCGATCGGCGAGATGATCTTAGCCTTGGCGAGATTGACCTCGGCCAGTTGCAGGTCGGCTTCCGAGGCGAGCACTTCGGCTTCGTTGATCTGTTTGGCGGCGACGGCGGAATCATATTTGTAGGTGGCATCGTCGAGGCTCTGCTGGGTGGAGACATTGCTCCTGACCAGGCTCTTCAGCCGCTCGAGCGAGGTGCTTGCCGATTCGAGATCGGCATTGGCCTTGGCGACGTTCGCCTTGGCCGAATTGACCTTGGCGCGCGAACTCTTCACATCCGCCTCGAGCTTGTTGGTATCGAGCTGCGCCAGCACGTCACCAGCCTTGATCGTGCTGTTGTAATCGACGTTGACGTCGCGGACGGTGCCGGAAAGTTCGCTCGATATATCCACCTGCTCGGTCGGCTGCACCGATCCGGTGGCGGTGACGAGTACCGTCAGGTCGCCGCGTTTGGCCGGCTGCGTGGTGTAGCTCACTTCACTTTGCCCGCGGGCGGCATAGAAATAAGCGGCGGCCGCGGCGGCAGCGACGAGGATCAGCAGGATGAACAGCCGTCCGCGCCAGCGGCTGCGCTTGTCCCGCTTGCCCGATGCGGCAAGAACCGCTGCGAGGTCGGGCGTCGGGCCCGCCTTTGCTCCGGTTTCGTTGCCGCTCAAGATTTTGTTCATGTCATCCTCGATCAGTCAGTGGCCGCCTCGGCCCTGCAGTGAACTAATCACACCGCAGATGAACCGGGAATTAGCGTCGCCGCCGAACTGGCACGGAATTGCCGACGGGTGAAATGAAATATTGGTGAGAAAACTCAAGTTTCGACGCGGCGGAGCCTATCGTGCGAAACTGCGCAGCGTTTTTCCCAATGATGACATCGGGAAACCAAAGAGCTGACGCGTGACAAACGACACGCCTCGGCGCCGGTCACTCGGCATCCTCGGCATATTGATCCGCACCCGGCAGCGGATGCAGCCACGCTTCGCGCCGCTTGATCCAGAGTTCATAATTCGGTTCAAGGTCGGTCGGGGGATTGTCGAGGGAACCGAGCCGGACTTCCACCGACTTCTCCTGCAGGCAGAAGAGCCTACCGCCGCAGGCGGGGCAGAAGCTGCGGCCGGCGAAAGTGGCGATCTGGCCGGTGTGGGAAAAAGCCGGGCGCGGCCAGACGGCGAAGAAGACAAAGGCTGAACCGCTCGTTTTGCGGCAATCGGCGCAATGGCAGAGACCGACGCGGAGGGGCTCACCCTCGACGCTGTAGACAACCGCCCCGCAAAGGCAGCCTCCCGTTCGCCTCCGCATCGCGGCGGTCAGGAATCGAGACTGGTGGGCAGCCCTGGCGGGCGCCGCTTTGCCGCCATCAGCAGATCGAGTTCGGTGGCGGAGGGGCCGAACTTCTCATAGAGGCGTTTGGCCTCCTTGTCGTCCAGCCGGTATTTCCTGGCGAATTCGCTGAAGCTGTAGGGGCGGCCACGCAGGACTCTTCGCGCCGGGGTCGCCGTTTTCGGTGCGTCGGTCATGGTTTTCTCCTTTCATTAACTGCCCTTTAAGTTAGAGCGCCGCACCCATTTGGAAAGAGTCGCATGGCCGTGAAGGGGGGCGGATGCGGCTGATTTTCCGGAACCTTTTCGCCGATAGCTGGTTTGCGAAGCGAGGTTGCGGGCCGCGCCAAGCGGACGCGGCGGTGCTGGAGAACCTCGGGATTTTTCCGCGTTCTCCCGAGGGCCAACGAAACGGCAGGCGAGCTCCCTACCCGCCCGGTCCGCTTCCTCATCTCCCCGTTTCGGGATGAGATCACGAAATGTTAAAATGCGGAACGCTCGCGCCGAAGCGAGGTTGTTCACACGAGGTCGACGTGGCCTCAGTTGATAAAACCAAGGAGAAACCAAATGGCAAACCAAGGTGGAACCCACGAACAGCACGTCAAAGCCGGGCAGCAGAGTCACAAGAACGACTCCAATACCCGCAGCGCCTCTTCAGGCGGCCGCGACGCGCAGTCCAGCGGAACCCGCGGCGGCAGCCATGAGCAGCATGTAAAGGCTGGTCAACAAAGCCACAAGAACAGCCACTAAAGCTGTCCTGAAATGAAGATTGGGCGGGCTCGCGCTTCGGCGCGGGCCTTTTTCCTTGTCTTGTGTCAGGACAGACGCCGGCCATCCTCGGCGAAGAGATGCAGCACGGCGGGATCGAGATGCAGCGGCAGGCTGTCGCCCGATTTCATCTTCTGCTGGCCGGCAAAGACCGCGATCAGTTTCTTGCCTGATGCGTCGGCGTGGACGACGGTCTCCGAGCCCAGTTCCTCGACAAGGGTGACGCGGGTGTCCAGCCGGCCTGCGGCGGCTCCATCGGCCAGGGTGATGTGTTGCGGCCGGATGCCGATGCTGACCCTTTCACCCGCCGGGCGCGTCTCCCGGGCAGTGACTGAAAGACGGTGGCCGCCGACGGTTTCGACCTCGGCAAAACCGCCATCATGATCTATGTCTTGCGCATTATTTTGTAAGTAATTCCCGCGTATCCATTTCTTGCGTGAATCTCCAAGGTTAATCCTTCGATAGGCTGACAACCGCTAAATGGCCAATCAATTCCGAAATCCAAAGGATCGAAGTTCATTACCGAATAGGATCCTTCTCCAAGCAGGTACATGCTGAAATAACTCATGCTCAGAGGATCATTCAATTCAACGCCTGAGACCAGTTTCGAGTTTCTTAGTTCATACGGTGGAGTTCCACCTTCGCCGGACAAACATACCTTGTCGAATTTGTATTCACTATTTTTCAAAACATCCTTAAACCAAAATTTCCCCTCACCGTTCCTCCAAAAATAAGAATTCAAATAATTCGGCTCCGCGAAAATGTAATTCGGGCGATAGGGAGGAGAGTAAATATAAGCACCAGCACAGAAAGAAAATGCTACAAACAGAACAATCAATAAATCTCGAAATATCGTCATCACGAAATCCTCAATTCTCGCAATTTCGGTACTAAAAACTCTTCTGGAATTAATCCTCTCTTTTGCGATTAGCAATGCCGCCTTAGGACAGACGCCGGCCATCCTCGGCGAAGAGATGCAGCACGGCGGGATCGAGATGCAGCGGCAGGCTGTCGCCCGATTTCATCTTCTGCTGGCCGGCAAAGACCGCGATCAGTTTCTTGCCTGATGCGTCGGCGTGGACAACGGTCTCCGAGCCCAGTTCCTCGACAAGGGTGACGCGGGTGTCCAGCCGGCCTGCGGCGGCTCCATCGGCCAGGGTGATGTGTTGCGGCCGGATGCCGATGCTAACCCTTTCACCCGCCGGGCGCGTCTCCCGGGCAGTGACTGAAAGACGGTGGCCGCCGACGGTTTCGACCTCGGCATAACCGTTCTCGTGGCCGATGATCGAGCCTTCCAGGAAATTCATGTGCGGTGCGCCGATGAAGCCGGCGACGAAGCGGTTGGCCGGGCTGTTATAGAGTTCCAGCGGTGTTCCGACCTGTTCGATCCGGCCGCTTCTCAGCACGACGATGCGGTTGGCAAGCGTCATCGCCTCGACCTGGTCATGGGTGACGTAGATCATCGTCGCCTTCAGCCGCGCGTGAAGGGCCGCGAGTTCGGCGCGCATGCTGACCCTGAGTTCTGCGTCGAGATTGGAAAGTGGTTCGTCGAGCAGGAAGGCATCCGGGCGGCGGACGATGGCGCGGCCGATCGCGACGCGCTGGCGCTGGCCGCCGGAGAGCTGGCCCGGACGGCGCTGCAGGAAAGGCTCGATCTCCAGCATGCGGGCGGCGTCGGTGATGCGCGCTTCGATCTCGGGTTTCGCCACCTTGGTATTCTCGAGACCGAAGGCCAGGTTCTCCCGCACGCTCATATGCGGATAGAGCGCATAGGACTGGAAGACCATGGCAAGGCCGCGGTCGGCGGCGCCGATCTCGGTCACATCCTTGCCATCGATGGCGATGTTGCCGCCCGTCGGCTTATCGAGGCCGGCGATCAGGCGCAGCAGGGTCGATTTTCCGCAGCCGGACGGGCCGACGAAGGCGACGAACTCGCCGTCATTGACGGCAAGCGAGACATCGCGGATGACCTCGACGGCGCCGAAATTCTTGACGATGTTTCTGAGCTCAAGGCCGCTCATGCACTCTCCTGTGTCATCTTATTTCAGTCCGGAGCCGGCAATGCCCGTGGTGATGAAGCGCTGCAGGAAGACGAAGATCAGCACCACCGGGATCATCGAGACGACGGTCATGGCGAGGATATAATGCCATTGCACATTGAGTTCGCCGGCATAGACGTTGAGGCCGACCTGCAGCGTATAGAGTTCCTTGCGCGACAGCACGATCAGCGGCCAGAGGAAATCGTTCCAGCGCCAGACGACCGAGAAGATCGCCAGCACCGCAAGGGCGGGTGCTGACAGCGGCAGGATGATGCGCCAGTAGATCTGCCATTCGCTGGCCTTGTCCATGCGCGCCGCGTCGATCAGCTCGTCGGGGATGGTCAGCATATATTGCCGCAGCAGGAAAACCCCGGTCGGAGTGGCCACCGTCGGCAGGATGACGCCCCAGAGACTGTCGAACAGGTTCAACGTGCCGATGACGGAATAGAGCGGCACGACGATGACCGAGAGCGGCACCATCAGCGTCGCCAGGATCATCAGCATGACGGCGGTGCGGCCGGGAAACTGGTATTTCGACAGGGCGAAGGCGGCCATGGAATTGACGATCAGCGTGATTGCCGTCGCCGTCACCGTGACGAAGACAGAGTTGCGCAGGAACAGGAAGAAATCGAAGCGCTGGAACGGTTCTGTGTAATTGCCGGCAGCGAATTCGACCTTACGCACCGGCGTGCGGTCCTTGATATTGACCTTGACGATTTCACCCGGCTGTTTCGGATCGACCATCTGGCCCATGATGCCGATGCGGCGGACTTCGGCGAGCACGCGGCTGCTGCCATCCGGCATCACAACGTTATAGAGCGGCAATGGCTTGTCGTGGCCAGGCACGACAGTCTGTTCGGTGACATAGGGCAGGACGGAGGGCGGGAATTCGGCAAGGGCCGCCGGCGTCTTGAAGGAGGAGAAGACCAGCCAGACGGCTGGGCCGAACATCAGGAAGACGCCCGAGATCAGCCAGATCCAGGTGACGACGTCAGTCCAGTGCCAGCCCCGGCCGCCGCGGCGGCGGAGGAGAAAGGTGCCGACGGCGCTCATTGGCGTTTCCCCTTCTTCTCGTTGCGATTGCTGGCGCTGAGTTGGATCAGCGTCAGGATGACGAGCACGATGCCCATCAGGATCGAGGCGGCCGATGCAAGCCCCGGATTGCGCAAGGAACTCGCAAAGCCGGTCTCATAAATATACTGGGTGATGTACATGGTGCTCGTGCCCGGCCCGCCGCCTGTGAGCACGAAGACCTCGTCGAAGATCTGCACGGCGCGGATCAGCGCCAGAACCAGGACGACGATCAGGTTCGGCATCAAAAGCGGCAGGGTGATGCGGCGGAAGATGCGGGTCGGGCTCGCCTTGTCCATCGCTGCCGCCTCATAGAGATCCTTCGGGATCGCCTGCAGGCCGGCAAGCAGAATCAGCGCATAAAAGCCCATATGCGCCCAGACCGAGACGAAGACGGCGAAGAAGAAGGCCCAGAAACGGTCGCTGAGCCAGGAGAAGGGCTCGAAGCCGAAGGGGCTCAACGCATAGTTCAACAGCCCCTCGCGCTGCAGGATCCATTTCCAGATCAGCCCGACGACAACAGGCGACAACAGCACCGGGAAGAAGAAGACGGCGCGCCAGAAGCCGCGATTGGACAGCTCGCGGTTGAGGATCAAGGCCGTCGCCAGTGCCGCGATCAGCATCGCCGTGACCTGGAAGACGACGAAGACGGCGGTGTTGCGCACGGCCGCCCAGAAGGTGTCGGCCGCGCAGGTCGAGGGGTCGAGATAGGAGCCGCAGTCGAAGAGGATGCGGTACTGTTCGGCACCGACATAGGTTCTGTTCGGCAGGAAAATGGCGCTGCCGCTGGTCGTCGAATAGATGAAGTTGATGACCAGCGGCAGGAGCACGAAGACAGTGAAGATCAGCATGTTGGGCGCCAGGAAGACGCCCGCCATGCCGTTCAGCCCCGTCAGCTTCTGCCAGGCGCGCATGGGGATGTCGACCAGCCCCATGACAAGCCGGACAGGCGCTGAGAGCGCCTGCCGCAGACCGGCCTTTGCCGGTGGTTCGGAAGAAACCGTCTTTCCCGCCATGCGCTGTTCCGTCAGTTGCCGGCGACCTTGGCCTTGATGTCCTCGTCGATGCGGGCATAGGCGTCGTCAAGCTTCATTTCGCCGGCGATCACCTGGCTGATGCGGGCGACGATGGCGCTGTAATAGGCGTCCGACCACTTCCAGCCCGGCAGTTTGACTGCGGGTGCGGCCGTCTGGCCGGACGATTCGACGAAGGCCTTCAGCGCCGCCTGCACATGCTGATTGTCGGTCTTGAAGTCCATCTGGCCGGCGGCCACACCCTTATGCGCCGGAATGAACAGGCTGCGCTCGGCAAATTCCTTCTGCACGTCGGCGCCTGCCAGGTAGTCCATTACCTTGGCGACGTCCTTGGGGTTCTGGGTGTATTTGACGGCGACCAAACCGGCGCCGCCCAGCATGCCGGTGCAGGCGGCCGTGCCGCACGGGCTTCCCGCCATCACCCAGTCGAAACTGTCGCCGATCTTCTGGGCGAAGGCCGAAATCTGCCAGCTGCCGGAGTAATAATAGGCAAGGCCGCCATTGATGAAGTCCTCGGCCGCGGCGCGATAGGTGGTGCCGGCCGCACTCACCCAGACATCCTTGTTGACGATGCCCTCCTCGTTCCACTTGACGAAGCGGCTGAGGAACTCCTTGGCGCCCTGATCGATTGGCGCCGGCTTGCCGTCGGAGCCGATGTAGTTGGCGCCGTAGGAAATATTAGGGCCGGAGACGCGGTGGCCGGAGCGGTCGATCGCCATGGCGAAGACCTTCTGGCTGTCGGCGACCTTCTTGGCGGCCGCTGCCCAATCATCCCAGGTGGCCTTCGGGCCGGGGATTTCGACACCGGCCTGCTCGAACAGCGTCTTGTTGACGAAGCCGCCGGTCAGCGTCAGCTGGGTCATGAAGCCGGTAATGGCGTTCGAGCCGTCGGGACGCATCCAGTCGGCCTGGGCGCCGAAATTGTCGTCCCAATATTTCGCATCGGCCAGCAGCGGGCGAAGATCGAGCCAGTGCTGCGCCTGCGCCTTCAGATTGGTGACGCGGGCGATGTCGGGCCCCTTGCCGGCTTCGAGCTGCACCGGCAGCTGTTCCTTGACGACATCGTAGGAGACTTCGTCGAGGATGACGTTGACGTCGGGATTGGCCTTGGAGAAGCGCGACAGCAAGTCCTTGATGACAGCGCCTTCGCCGCCATCGGAATACCACATGATGCGCACGTCGCCGGCATGGGCAGCCACGGAACTCAACAGAACCGCGGCAAAGGCCGCGCCGATCGATTTCATTCTGGTCATTTTCTCCTCCTCTTGACCGATAAATTCCTACAGCGCCGCGCGTCTTTTCAGACGCGCAAAGGACGCTGTAACACTTTGAATTGCTGCATAATTTTATCCTTAAATCGATTCCGATTTAAGGAATTATGCAGCAGGTCCGGCCGGTCCTCCACCTGCCGGGCATCGTTTACGAGGCGGCGCGGCGAAGCTGCCTGCCCGGTATCTTTAGATGTACCGCGTCTCCCCGCACCGACCAGTCCGAGGGACGAAGAATGCGGCCTTCGGCGCGCACCGTGCCGTCCTCTTCGAAGACGACCTCGCCATAATCCGGATCGACAACGATCAATGCGCCCCCATTAGTGCGGCGGGCCACAAGGCTGGCGAAACGCTCCCGCATGCCGTCAAGACCGCCTTCGCGGCCGAGATCGGAGAGACGGACGATCCAGCGGCCCCGGCGGCCGGCAAGCCGCAGCTCGACATCCGCGGTCGGGCCCTGCTTCACCGGCTCCAGCGCTCCGTTGCCGATCAGCATGGCGACGCCGCCGCCGGAGCGGGCGAGCGCCAGATTGGCATCGACCACCGTTTCGTCGAAGGCTTCGAGCGGAAACCAGGCATGGGTGAAATCAGGCTGGCCCGCGTGGATCTCGAAATCGAGGATCGCTAGATCGCGATATTGATGCACACGCGGCAGCGTTCCGCAGCCGCCCCAGAAGCTCGGCCGGCCGTAGCCGAACTGGATGGTTTCGCCGGGATGGTTGATCCAGATCTGCGCTTCCGGCCGGTCGCCGAGGCGCAGATGCAGCACCGTCTCCTGATAGCCCCAGGCGCCGGGGCGGTAATGGGCGATGGTGCCGAGCGCGGTGTCGCGCGTCTTGTAGTGATAGAGGGCGGCGAACCGATTTTCGCCCTGGGAGAAGGTCCATTCCTGCGCGTCGTCGGACTGGTGCGCGGCGATTTCGGCGAGCGCCTCGGGGAACTGCAGGCCGTGATCGCGGATGCAGACGGCAAGCTGCGGCAGCGCATGGACGCGCCGGCCGTACCAGCCGCGGCCCCAGAGCAGCCGGGCGATGGCCGACAGCTCGACCGAGCGGCCTGGGCGCAGCGTATGTTCGTAGGAGCGGCCCTGGCTGCCGGTCAGCATGCCGTGATGGGCCGAGCGGGCGACGATTTCCATCAAGCGGACGATGCTGGCATTGGCCCGGGCGCGGATCGTATCATCCGGCGCGCAAGCGGCGAGCGCCGTCAGGCCCTTCAGGTCGATCGGGAAATAGGGAACGGAATTCCACTCGGCCATTTCCCAGCGTTCGAAATGATCGAGCCAGGCGCGGACCCGCTCTTCGCCGACCTTCATCTGCTCAGCGCCGGTGCGGCCGGAGCGGACGAAGATGGCATCGGAAAACAGCCTGCCGCCGAGATAAGCGGCGGTATGGAAGAGCAGCGCATGGTTTTCCGAAAAATACCACTGAACGTCGTTGCCCGGCTCGTCCATCCAATAGCGGTAATTGAGGACCGCCTGCTCGATTCTGTCGCGTAGCGCCGGTGAGAGCAAATCGCTCCAGCGCGTATAGGCAAAGAGCAGCGGCACCAGCACGAAATCGGCGCAGTCGTGACAATCCTCGATGACCGGCAGCATAGCCGAAATCATCGCCTCGGTCTCCTCGCCGCCCTGCCCCAGGGCAAGACGGGCGAAAGCGCAGACCGTGTCGGGTTCGGAATGGGCGGCGACTTCGGCAAGCGCCTCGGAGACGCGATCCGCCAGCACAGCGGGCGCTTGCCCCTGGCGTTGGGGGTGACAGATCTCGACGCCGAGCGTGCGGCCGAGCGAAAGTTCGCCTGTTTTGAAGGTGATGCGGAAATGGCGGAAATCGGCGGGCATATCCCCCGAGCTTCCGAGCGCCAGCTTGGTTGCGGCTTTCTCCAGCGGGAAATCATAGTCGAAGCGCTCGGTCGACATGAAGTCGCCTTCGATCTCGACATGGCAGCGCAGCGCCACCGGCAGGGGCGCGGGAAACAGGATCGCCACGTCCTCGCCGAGATAGGCGGTGCGGTCGAAGCGCATGCCTTCGAGGATCGCCTCCAGCCGATCCGCTTCATCGGCGGCGATCGGAACGGGAAGTGATGTTTCGACTTCCGGTCCGTCGAGATAATCCAGCTGGAAATAGAAGCGGGCGTCGCGCTCGGCGAGATCGTCGAAATAGACGCGGATCTCGTTGAGGCCGGCGACAAGCTCGACCTCGAAGGTCTGCTCGGCTTCCAGATTGCGCTCGTAAGGCGCCATGAAGCCCTGTTCGGCGCCGTTGACGAAGAGGATGGCGCCGCCGCAGGTCGACAGGCGGAGGTCAGCTGGCCCGGCCGTGCGGGCATCGAGGAAGGTGCGCGCCCAGCAGCCGATACGTGTCGGGCGAAACCAGAAGCCGGAGAGGTCGACACGCGGCGAGGCAAAGGGCAGCCACCAGCGGACGACCTCGAACTCGGCAGCTGGCTGCGGCCGCCGGCCGGAAAAGGCAGCCTTGAAGTCGGTGCGGCAGGGATATTCATGCGGAATGAAGTTCTTCGTCTTGGTGACGAAGAAAAACGGATCCATCCTGCCTTCCATCGGACGGTCGGTGACATCGTAGCGCGCCTGCGAGAGCTGGCCGAGCTGCCAGTAGACGATCGGGCTATTCTTTGCGGTATCGCGGCGGAGACGGGCTTGCTCAGCGGCCATCTGAAATCTGCTCCGGCCTTGGGATTTCCGAAAAAACGCCGTCGCATGGATGGCGGTCAAGCCGCATCTTCAAAGCCTCCCTGCTTTGCCTGGTGTCACGGACTCCTCATCGGCAATTGTGCATAGGCATTCCATTTGCGCAATCTGAAAGATTTTTGCATAAAGGAGTGGGAGCGAGGAAACCGACATGGCCCCGGACCAAAAGAAAGGCAGGCGCACGCGCCTCGACGACATCGCCGCCCGCTGCGGCGTATCAATCAGCACCGTCTCCCGGGCGCTCGCCGGTGAAAAGGGCGTCAGACCCGAGATCCGCAAGCTGGTGCTGGAAACGGCAAGTGCCGTCAGTTACGCGCTGCCGGCCAGTGTCGCCGGCAAGAAGGTGATGCTCGTCGCCTCCGGCGCGGCGATGATCGATTATGTCCGCAACCAGTTCACCCTCTACGTTCTCGAGGGCTTGAATGCGCGCGCGGCCGCCCTCGGCATCGAGATGGCGATGCGCCCGGTCGCCGACAAGGCGGACGAAGCTCGGGTCATCGCCGAGATGCGAGACGATTCTGGCTTTGGCGGCATGCTGATCCTGACCGTCGACGAGGAGGATATGCTGGCGGCGGCCGCAGGCTTGGGGAAACCTGTCGTGCTGGTCAATACCGACGATCCCTATATGCGGCTTTCGAGCGTGACGCCCTGCAACCGCTCGGCCGCCTTCATTGCCGCCGAGCGGCTGATCAGGGCCGGGCATCGACAGATCCTTTTCATGCTGCGCCCGGGCCGGCGGACGATCGAGCGGCGCCTGGAGGGCTGGCGTGATGCCCTGCTGCATCACGGGCTTAAGGCCAATGCCGCGCTGGTGCTCGAGGTCGATGACTGGCTGCCGGAACTCGGCGCCGAGGCCATCACCCGCCTCGTGCGCGACAAGGGCCTTTCCTTCACCGCCGTCCTGACGGCGGGCGACAGCCTTGCCAATGGCGCCATGCGTGGATTACAGGCGATGGGATATGCGGTACCACAGGACATCTCCGTCATGGGCATCGACGACCTGCCGCAATCGGCCTTTCTCAATCCGCCGCTGTCGAGCGTGCATATTCCGATGCGAGAACTCGGCGCCACCGCGCTCGATCTCCTGCGCGACATGATGCTCGGCCTTGCCGCGCCGCGCCGCCGTGTCGAGCTTGCCTGCCATCTCGTCGAAAGGAGCAGTGTGGCGGCTGTCAGCCGGCCTGCTGCGGCGCCGGCAGATCGCTGATGATCTCGGCCGAGAGATTGCGGGCACCCGCCCCTCATCCGCCTGCCGGCACCTTCTCCCCGTAAACGTGCGAAGAGACATGCCGCCGTCCGTTGTCCACCTCTCACATGGCACGTCCCCTCGCCCCGTTTACGGGGGTCCGAAGGACGGATCGGATGGCTCGACCCCGGTCGGTAGGGTGAGGGGCAAGAGCGATCGGTGCGAACCGGACAGCAACGGCAAGAGGCAGAGGTTATCAAGCCGCGATGAAGCTCGCCTCGAACAGCTCGCGCGCATAGGCATCATGGGTGGTGCCGGCCTGCAGATCCTCCTTGGTCAGTTCGTCGACGAAGCCGCCGTTCTTCATGATCAGCACCCGGTCGCACATATGGGCGATCACTGCGAGATCGTGGCTGACGAGCAGATAGGTCAGCCCCTTTTCCTCACGCTGATCGGCCAGCAGATTGAGGATTTCGGCCTGGACGGAGACGTCGAGCGCCGATGTCGGCTCGTCGAGCAGCAGGATGGGCGGCGACAGGATCAGCGCCCGGGCGATCGCCACGCGCTGCCGCTGGCCGCCGGAAAGCTCATGCGGAAAACGATTGGCGAAGCTGGCCGGCAGCCCCACCTGGATCAGTGCCCTTTCGACTTTCGACCAGATATCGGCATGGCGCATGGCGCGCAGCGGCTCGGCAAGCGCCGTGCCGATGCGATGGCGGGGATGCAGCGAGCCGTAAGGATCCTGAAACACCATCTGTGCCGACGTCAGTTCCTCGCGCGAGCGCGTCTTGCCGATCGGTTTGCCGCCAAGCTCGATCTGACCGGTCCAACCGGCCTCCATTCCGGCGAGGCAACGCAGCACCGTCGATTTGCCGCAGCCGGATTCGCCGACGATGCCGAGCGTCTCGCCCGGACTGACCTGAAAGCTGATGCCCCTGATGACATGGTTGCTGGATTTGCCGGCGGAAAAGACGACATCGAGATCACGGACATTGATCATTGCGCCGTCTCCAGATCGAGTTTCGCCCTGTCGAGAACGGCGAGCCGGCGAACCGGGTTCTTCGGGTCGGGCAGCGCCGATATCAGCCCGCGGGTATAGGGATGGCGGGCCTCCTCAAGACTGGTCAGCGTCTCGACAATGCGGCCGGCATACATGACGATGATGCGTTCGCAGAAGGCCGCGACCATGCGGATGTCATGGCTGATCAAAAGCAGGCCGGAATTGTTTTCGCGCACCAGCTCGTCGAGCAGCAGCAGCACGTCCTTTCGGACACTGACATCGAGCGCCGAGGTCGGTTCGTCGGCGATGACGAGCTTCGGCCGCGCCAAGAGCATCATGGCGATCATCACGCGCTGGCCCATGCCGCCCGATATCTGGTGGGGATAAAGCGCCATGACCCGATCGGGATCGCTGATGCGCACGCGCTCCAGCATGGCGCGGACGGCATCCCGCGCCTGAGTGCCGCGAAGGCCGAGGTGAAGACGGGCGGCCTCGCCGATCTGCTTGCCGATCGACAGCACCGGGTTCAGGGAATAACGCGGATCCTGCATGATCAGCGCGATATCCTTGCCGCGCAGCGTCCCCATCTGGCGCTCGGTCTTGGCAAGCAGCGAACTTCCGGCAAGATCGAGGCGTTCGGCGGAGACGATCGCAGCCGGCGGCAACAGGCGCATGACAGCGCGCCCGGTCGTCGACTTGCCGGAACCGGATTCGCCAACGATGCCGACACGTTCGCGCCCGACATCGAAGCTGACACTGGAGACCGCGGGCACAGCACCCCGTCCGAAGCGGACGGTCAAATCCTTGACGGAGAGAACGGGTTGAAGATCTTGCATGTCACGATCTTTCTTTTCACGATCTGGCATGCCGCGGATCCAGAATGTCGCGCAGAGCATCTCCGGCGATGTTGAAGGCAAGGCTGGTCAGCAGGATGGCGATACCGGGCATGACGGCAACCCACCAGTAATCGAGCATGAACTTGCGGCCGTTGGAGATCATCGCACCCCATTCGGGCGCCGGCGGCTGGGCGCCGAGGCCAAGGAAGCCGAGCGAGGCAGCCGTCAGGATGATGCCCGCCATGTTGAGGGTCAGCCGGACGATCACCGATGGAATGCACATGGGCGCGATATAAAGCAGCAGGATGCGCAGCGGCGAAGCGCCGTACAGGCGGGCGGCGACCACATAATCGGCATTTCTGACGACCAGCGCTTCGGCGCGGGCAAGCCTTGCAATCGGCGGCCAGGCCGTCAGCGAGATAGCAATGATCGCCGTGCCGAGACCGGCGCCGAGCGCGGCGGCAAAGGCGAGCGCCAGGATCAGCGAGGGGAAAGAGAGCACGATATCAGTGGCGCGCATCAGCAAGGCATCGGTATTGCCGCCGAAGAAGCCGGCGACGACGCCAATCAGCAATCCGATCGGCCCGACGATCAGGGACACCGACAGCACTGTCTGGATGGTGATGCGGGTGCCGAAGATCAGGCGGCTCAAAATATCGCGGCCGAATTCGTCGGTGCCGGCCAGATGCGCAAGGCTTGGAGGCTGCAAGGCATCACCAAGCGCCTGGATTGTGGGATCGTAGGGCGCCAGAAGCGGCGCGAAAATCGCGACGATGCAAAGCAGACCGAGAATGACGAAGCCGGCAAGACCGAGCGGCTCGTCGGCCAGTTTGCGGCCGGCGCGCCCGAACGAGGCGGCAACGCGGCTCGGCATGCTCGGCGGGCGGATCCGGATCTCGCTGTTGACGGCGTCGCTCATCGGGTCGCCTCCCGCATGCGCGGATCGAGCAGGGCGTAGGCGACATCGGCCAGGAAGTTCAGGAACATGAAGATGAATCCAACGATGATGGTGGCTGCGACGATAGCGTTCATGTCTCCGATCATCAGCGCGTTCGTCATATATTGGCCGATGCCCGGCCAGGAGAAGACGATCTCGGTGACGACGGCGCCTTCGAGCAGCCCGCCATAGGAAATGGCAAGGATGGTGATCAGCTGCACCGCAATATTCGGCAGGACATGGCGCAGAACCGTGCCGGTCGGGCTGACACCCTTGGCGCGGGCGGCAATGACATAATCCTGGCTCAGCTGCTCCAGCGTGAAGCTGCGGGTCATGCGGGTGATGTATGCCATCGCCGCATAGGCAAGGATGATGGCCGGAAGAATGATGTGGCCGAGCGCGTTCCAGAAGATTTCGGTCTCGCCCTGCAGCAGGCTGTCGACCAGCAGCAGACCGGTCTGCGGTGTGACCAGCCCCTCGTAGAAGACGTCAACCCTGCCCGGCCCGCCGACCCAGTTCAGGCCGGCATAGAAGATGACGAGTCCGACGATACCGAACCAGAAGACCGGGATCGAATGGCCGACGAGGGCGACAACCCGGGCGATCTTGTCGATCAGGCTGTCGCGAAACAGCGCCGCGACCAGGCCGAGCGGCACGCCGACGAAGGTCGAAATGATCACCGCCAGCGTCGCAAGTTCGAATGTCGCGGGAAAGGCCTGTGCGAGGTCCGAAGAAACGGGATTGCCGGTGAGCACAGCCGTGCCGAAATCACCATGGGCGAGGCCGTTCAGATAGAGGAAGAACTGCTGATAGATCGGCAGATCGAGCCCCAGGCGCGTCCGCATCGCCGCATAGGCGGCGGGATCGGCGAGTTCGCCGACGATCGCGCCGACGGGATCCGTGGGCAGGACGCGGCCGATTACGAAGGTCACACACAAGAGGATGAACAGGCTGACGAGCAGATGCGCCAGGCGTCGGCCAAATTCGGCTACAGAGAGTTCCTTCATGATCGGCGGCCTCGGGAGTATTACTGGGTTTCGGACTTCGTGACGTTCTCGAGGCGCGTCAGCTGGGTCGGGTGCCCGACATATCCCTCAACCTTGCTCGACAGGACGATCGGCTCGAAGCGCTCGAACATCGGCAGCACCGCCGGCTTCTGCTCGACGAACATGTTCTGCATCTGAACATAGAGCTCGCCGCGCTTCGTCGCGTCCGGCTCCATCGAAGCCTTGGCCGTCAAAGCCGTCAGTTCCGGAATGTCCCAGGCCGAGCGCCAGACGAAGTTGCCGGCATTGTTGGCTTCCTTCGAATTGTCCGGGTTCGACGAGAACTGCTCCATCGATCCGAGCACATTCGGCATGTAGGCGCTGGTCTGCGGGATCAGCAGGTCGAAATCCCGGGCGCGGTGGGCGGCGATGATTTCCGAGCCGTTGCCTTGCTGGATATCGACCTTGATGCCGACCTGGGCAAGCGATGCCTGGATGGCGGTGGCAAGATCGATGCGCGGCGTCTGCGCGATCGTCTTCAGCGTCAGCGAGAAGCCGTCCTTGTAGCCTGCCTCAGCCAGCAGCTGCTTGGACTTCTCGACGTCGAGATGCCAATCGGGGCTCGGGATCGCAGATTCGAAATTCTCTGGCACGGGAACGGTTCTCGCCCGCCCGTAAGGACCCATGATGGTCTTCTCGATGCCCTTGTAATCGATGCCGTAGGCGATCGCCTCGCGGACCTTCGGGTTGGAGAGATACTGGTTGCCGGCATTCATCGACAGCACGTAGAAGCCGCCTGTCGGGATGCGCTGAATGGTAAAGCCCTCTTTGTCCTTGAAGGTCGCGAGATCGGCTGCGGTCAGCGCGCTGGCGATATCGATGTCGCCTCGCTCCAACATCAGCCGCTCAACCTGGCTTTCCGGAACATGGCGGACGATGACGCGCTTCATCTTCGGAGCACCGGTGACATAATCCTTGTTGGCGTCGAGGATCACGAGTTCGTTAGGAGACCAGCGGTTCAGGGTGAACGGACCGGAGCCGGCCGAGTGCGTGCGCATCCAGGCGTTTCCCCAGTCGTTGTCGGTGACATGCTTCTGCACTTCGACGCTGTCGACGACGCTGGTGGTCGATGCCGCGAGCCGGTAGAGCAGCATTTCCGCCGTCACCTGCCCGGAAAAATCAATGCGAACGGTCTTGTCGTCGACCGCCGTGACAAGCTTGTCGACATTGGTCTTGTCATAACCGATGCGCTTGAGGTTGGCGGCGGCGGCCTGGTCGAGCTTCAATAGTCGCCCCAGCGAATAGACGACATCCTTTGCCGTGACAGGATTGCCGGAGGCGAAATTGGCCTGGCGCAGCGTGAAGGTGATGCCCTTGTCGTCGACCTTCCAGCTTTCGGCGAGCTGCGGCACGATCTTGCCATCAGGCGTGCTGTTGACCAGCCGGTCATAAAGGTTCGACATGATCTCGACCGCCTTGCCCTCGGTCGCCTGATGCGGATCGAGCGACAGAACCTGCGCCAATGATGTTCCGATCACCAGCTGGTCCTTGGGCGTGGCGGCGTATGAGAGCGGCGCAGCGATCGTCAGAGCACCGAAGACGGCGCCGACGAACAGGCCTTTAGAAAAATGCTTCATTGTCACTCCTCCCTGAATTACTATAAGAGACATATTATGTCGTCCGTATGTCGTATTATGATTTATCGAAGTCCAAAACGATTTGCAAGAGCCGTGCGGAAGACTTGAGGCGAAGGAACTGGGGAATAGAAAATGACGACACTCAGCCGTGGGCGGCAAAGACTGGCGCAGCAGGTCATCGATCAGCTGCGGGCACAAATCGAGACGGGGAAATTGCGCGTCGGCGACCAGCTGCCGACCGAGCCGCAACTCGAATCGACCTTCGGCGTCAGCCGCACCGTGGTGCGCGAGGCCATCGCCGATCTGAGGGCTGCCGGTTTCGTCCGGCCGATCCAGGGCAAAGGCGTTTTCGTCGCGGATCCGAAGGTCCATTCGGCGATGTCGCTGACGCCGGTGGAAATCAAAAGCATTCCGGAAACCCTTGAATTGCTGGAGTTTCGCATGGCGACCGAGGGCGAAGCGGCGGCGATTGCCGCCTATCGTCGCACCGCCGAACAGGAGGCCGCGATCCGCGAGGCCAACCGCAAAATGGCGCAGCTGATCGAGAGCGCACAGCAAACCGTGGAGGCGGATTATGCCTTTCACATGGCGATCGCCGCGGCCACCAACAATCGATTCTATGTCGACGTGCTGCGCCATTTCGGCCCCCGCGCCATCCCGCGCGGGCAGTTCCCGACGCTGCCCGAAGCCAATGACCGCGACTATCTGCAAAAGGTCCATGCCGAACATGTGGAGATCCTGTCGGCGATCGCCGATCAGGATCCGGACCGCGCGCGCCAAGCGATGCGCGCCCATTTGATGGCGAGCCAAAGGCGCTATCGAATGCTCGCGGAGCAGCAATAGGGCTCGACACCCTTTCGAATTCATATTATGTCATATGACCTTGTTGAATTCGAGAGGGTCTCTAATGTATTTGGGAACACAGGTGGCGGCGCGGGATGACGACGATTATCGGATCTTCGCGCAATTGGGCGTCAAGCATATCAGCGCCGATCCGCCGGGAAAGCCGAGCAGCTGGACACTTGCCGACATCGAGCGCCATCGCGACAAGGTCGAAAGCTTCGGCCTGATCCTCGACATGATCCAGCTGCCCCTACCCTCGCAGCCGATCGAGAGGGCCTCCTATCCCGATATTCTGCTCGCCGGTCCCGAGCGCGACCGGCAGATCGATGCGGTCTGCACCATGATCGAGAATGTCGCGAAGGCTGGCATTCCGGCGGTGAAATACAATCTCAACCTGATCGGCATTCCCCGCACCCCGGATGAGCCGGGGCGTGGCGGCTCGATGAATGCCAGCTTCCGCTGGGACAAGACCGATCAGCAGGCCGCACCTGGTCTTGCCGGCGTGCTCTCCGAGGACGAAAACTGGGAACGGATCGACTATTTCCTCGAAAGGGTCGTGCCGGTTGCCGAAAGTAACCGCGTCAGGCTCGCCTGCCATCCGCACGATCCCTATACGCCGCCCGGCTATCGCGGCGTCACGCGGGTGCTCGGCACGGTGGAAGGCCTGAAGAAGTTCGTGCTAATGCGCGAAAATGCCTATCACGGCCTGAATTTCTGCCAGGGATCGATCGGCGAGATGCTCGAAAATCCCGGCGAGGAGATCGACGACGTCATTCGCTGGTTCGGTCAGCGCGACAAGATCTTCAACGTCCACTTCCGCAATATTCGCGGCGGCAAGCTTTCCTTCATGGAGACCTTCCCCGATGAAGGAGACATGGACATGGTCCGCTCGGCCAGGATCTACAAGGAAGTCGGCTTCAAATACATGCTGATGCCCGACCATGTGCCGACCGTCAGCGGCAAGGATCCGTCCGCCACCGCATTCGCCTTCTGCTACGGCTATATCGCAGCGCTTCTGCAAGTGCTCGAGAGCGCCTGACGCCGCCGATTTTCAACACCCAAGGAATAGGACTTGATGATGAACCCGATTGAATTGAAGAAGGCCGTCGGCAGTGGCCTGCTCTCGTTTCCGGTCACGCATTTCGACGACCACCTGAAATTCGACGAGGCGAAGTACCGCCGCCATGTCGAGTGGCTTGCCGGTTACGACGCCGCCGCACTGTTTGCCGCCGGCGGCACCGGGGAGTTCTTCTCGCTCAATCCGAGCGAGATTCCGCAGGTCGTACGAGCCGCCAAGGCATCGGCGGGCAATACGCCGATCATCTCCGGAACCGGCTACGGCACGTCGCTTGCCATCGAAATCGCACAGGCGGCCGAAAGGGCAGGCGCCGACGGATTGCTGCTGCTCCCGCCCTATCTGATGTTTGCCGAACAGGCCGGCCTGATCGCCCACGTCAAGGCGGTCTGCCAATCGGTCGGCATCGGCGTCATCGTCTATAACCGCGACAACGCCGTCCTCACCGCCGAGAGCATCGCGCGGCTCGCCGAGGAATGCCCGAACCTGATCGGCTTCAAGGACGGCGTCGGCGATGTCGACAAGGTCATCGAGATCACCACGCTGCTCGGCGACCGTCTCGTCTATGTCGGTGGCATGCCGACCCACGAGGTCTATGCGCAAGCCTATTTTGCCGCCGGTGTGACGACCTACTCGTCCGCAGTTTTCAACTTCGTCCCTGCCCTCGCCCAGCGCTTTTACGGCGCCTTGCGCACCGGCGACCAGGCGACCGTCGATGAAATCCTGAAAAGCTTCTTCTTCCCCTTCGTCGCCTTGCGCAATCGCAAGAAGGGCTATGCTGTCTCGATCATCAAGGCGGGGCTTCGCGTCCTCGGACAGAATCCAGGCCCCGTGCGCCCGCCTTTGACGGATCTCACCCAGGAAGAACTGGCGCTGCTGGAGAAGATCGTCCAGACCAACGGCGTCTCGAAGATCGCGGCGGAATAATCGTCGACGGAGGACAGCAGCAGTATCTGCCGCGCCCTCTCGATTCCCTCTTCTCCCCTCGGGGAGAAGGTGCCCGTAGGGCGGATGAGGGGGCCAGCATCGCCGGTCTCTCCTTCACCCCTCTGCGGGCTTCGACCGTCCGGCTCATCTCGACCATGCTCGGGGTGCTGGGCACAACATTTCCGTCGGCGAGCCGGAATAGAATTTACGTGAGGGGGTGCTGTTCCGCCCCCTCATCCGCCTGCCGGCACCTTCTCCCGGAGTGGAGAAGAGGATGCGCCGCACCCTCTCCGTTCCCCAGCAGACTTAACCGCGTTTACAGCGCCATCCCGCTGCCGCGATCAAAGACATGCACCTGGTCGCTGGCGATGCTTGCCTCGAAGACGGCGCCGTAGCGGGCAGGATATTCGCCGTCGACAATTGCGGTCACCTGCTGGCCGGCGAGATCGAAGACCACATGGGTCTGGGCGCCTGTGGGTTCCACCAGCATGGTGCGGCCGGCGAGCGGCGTGCCGGCCGATATGCCGGGAACGAGATGTTCGGGGCGCAGGCCGATGGTGATGGCCTGGCCGGGTCTGACCCTGCGGTCGGGCGCAAGGCGGATCGCCGTGCCGTCTTCGAGGCGGGCGGCGGGCGCACCGTTTTCACCGTCGACAGTACCCTCAAGCATGTTCATCGCCGGCGAGCCGATGAAGGCGGCGACGAAGAGGTTGGCCGGCTTCTTGTAAAGTTCGAGCGGCGTCCCCGACTGCTCCACCCTGCCCTGGTTGAGCACGACGATGCGGTCAGCGAGCGTCATTGCTTCGATCTGGTCGTGGGTGACATAGATCGAGGTGGTTTTCACCTTCTGGTGCAGCGTCTTGATCTCCGAACGCATCTGCACGCGGAGTTTAGCATCGAGGTTGGAGAGCGGCTCATCAAACAGGAAGACGGCCGGATTGCGCACGATGGCGCGGCCCATGGCGACACGCTGGCGCTGACCGCCGGAAAGCTGGGCCGGCTTGCGGTCGAGCAACTGGGCGAGATCGAGCATGCGGGCGGCTTCAGCAACGCGGGCCTCGATCTCAGGCTTCTGAACGCCGGCAAGCTTCAGGTTGAAGCCCATGTTTTCGGCGACGGTCATATGCGGATAGAGCGCGTAGGACTGGAAGACCATGGCGATATTGCGCTCGCGCGGCGTCATGCCGTTGACGACATTGCCGCCGATCGCGATCTCGCCGTCGGTGATCTCTTCCAGGCCGGCGATCATCCGCAACAGCGTCGATTTTCCGCAGCCGGACGGCCCGACCAGGGCAACGAATTCGCCATCTTCGATATGAAGCGAAATGCCGTGGATGACGTCGACGGCGCCATAGGCCTTGCTTACATCGTGCAGTGAAACGGATGCCATGATTGCAACTCCAATGGTTCGGCTCAGGACTTGACGGCGCCTGCGGTCAGGCCGGCGATGATGTGCCGCTGGGCGACGAAAAAGACGATGATGGTGGGAAGGATGGTCAGCGTGATGAAGGCCAGCACCAGCTGCCATTCCGTGCCGTATTCGCCGCGATAGACCATGATGCCGAGTGGCCAGGGATATTTCGATTCCGAGTTCAGCATGATCAGCGGCAAGATGTAGCTGTTCCAGCTGCCGACGAAGGAAATGATGCTGACGGTGGCGACGATCGGCCGCGAAAGCGGCAGCGAGATATGCCAGAAGAACCGGAGATAACCGCAGCCGTCGACGAAGGCCGCCTGAAATAACTCCTCCGGCAGATTGCGGAAATAATTGCGGAACAAGAGGATGCTCATGCCGAGGCCGAAGGCCACCTGCGGCAGCACCACGCCCCAATAGGTGTTCAGCAAGCCGAGATCGCGAATGCGGATGAAGAGCGGCAGGATCGCGGTCGCCGCCGGAAACATCAGGCCGAGCAGGAAATAATTGAGCAGGAAGGACGAGCCGAAGAAACGGACATGGGCAAAGGCAAAGGCCGCCATCGACGAGACGATCAGCGTCAGCAGCACGGTGAGCGCTGCAATGACAAGCGAATTGCCGATCTGCAGCCAGTAACGCTCGCCGAAGAGGATATCGGTGTAGTTCGTCCACTGCCATTCGGTCGGCAGGCCGAATGGATTGGTGCGCAGGTCGCCCAGCGTCTTGAAGCCGCCAAGCGCTGTCGTCAGCAGCGGGATCAGCACGATGGCGGCAATCAGGCTCAGCGACACGTAGAGGTAGATGCGGGTCGATGTGCGCATGCGGATGGAAGAGCTCATATCAGTCATGGCGCATGAAGATCCTTTTGTAACCGAAGGCGAGCGTCACGCAGATGATGAAGAGCACGACGCCGACGGCGCTGCCGAGACCGACCTGCATGCGCATGACGCCATAGGTGTAGAGGAAGGTGACCATCGTCTGGGTGGAGTTGGACGGTCCTCCGCCGGTCAGCGGCATGATCATGTCGAAGAGCTGCAGCGAGCCGACGACGGCAAAGAAGATCGACAGGCGCAAGGTCGAGCCGAGCAGCGGCAAGGTGACGTAACGGAATTTCTGCCAGCCGGTGGCGCCGTCGATCTCGGCCGCCTCAAGCACGCTCTTGTCGACCGATTGCAGGCCGGCGATGAACAGCATCATGTGAAAGCCGAAATACTTCCACACGACGACCCCGAGCACGGCATAGATCGCCACGTCCTTGTCGGCGAGCACATAGGGGTTGGCGAAGCCGAAGAAGTTGGAAATGGCGGCAAACAGGCCGTAATCGCCGTCATAGACGAAGCGCCAGATCAGGCCGGCGGCGACATCCGCCAGAACATAGGGCAGGAAGAAGATCAGCCGGTAGCCGACGACACCGGGAATGCGGTGGGCGAGCATGGTGGCAAGCCAGATGGCGAGCGGCACCTGGATGCAGATCGAGATGACGATGATCAGGCCGTTATTGACCAGTGCCTGGGTAAATGCCGCATTTCTGAACAGGACCTGGAAATTGCGCAGGGCGATGAACTCGGTCGGCGTGCCGTAGCCATTCCATTTATAGAGGCTGTACCAGGCCGCCTCGCCCATCGGCATGATGACGAAGAGCGTGAACAGCAGCAGCGCCGGCGGCAGGAAGAGCAATAGCACGGCCAGCCGGTCGTGAGCGACCGAGCTTTTCCGGTTTGCGGCTCGTCGGGCCGGCCTTGCAGCCGATGTCATCGAGGGGACTGAAATATTGGCCATGGATCCTGCTTTCGTTCGTCGGCAGCAATGCCGGCGCTCCGCCGCTTTTGGCAGGAGCGCCGGGAAGGCTCTGCGGGCGCTGGTTATTGTTCCAGTTCGAAAGCGTCCTGGATCATCTGGGCGCCGTCCTTGGAATTCATCTGGCCAGAGACGATTTCCACCGAGACGTCGTTGACGACGCGGCCGACGGCGGCGCCGAGATCCTGGTCGAAGAAGTTCTGATGCCAGGTCGAACCCGCAAGCTGCTTGGCCGATTCGGCGAGCAGCGGGCTTGTGACACCGTCGCCGGCGCCGACGGCAACCGGCAGAAGCATGCCGGCCTTGGCCATTGCCCGCTCATTCTCCGCGTTCGTCAGGAATGCGAGGAAGTCGATCGCTTCCTTGGACGCCTTCTTGGTGACGGCCCAGCCGTTCAAACCGCCGAGCGTATCGGTCGGCTTGCCGGCGCCGCCCTCGACCGCCGGGAAGGCAAAACGGCCGATATTGTCGGTCGCTAGCCCCTTACCGTCACCGGCATTCTTGCGCTGGTTAGCTTCGGTGTTTTCGAAGCCGAGGATCATCGCAGCCTTGCCGTCACCAAAAACGCCGAGCGTCTGCGGCCAGGTGGCGCCGAGATAGCCGGGCTGGAACGGTTCGAGCTTGCCGAGTTCGGCGAGATCGTCGCCGGCCTTGATGATAGCGGGATCGAGGAAGCCTTCACCTTCACCGTTCTTGGCCGCGTCGAAGACCTTCTGGCCACCCTCGCGCATGACGAGATAGCTCCAATAGAAATGGATCGGCCATTTCTCACCGCCGCCGCCGGCAATCGGCACGATACCGGCCGCCTTGATCTTCTTCACCGTGTCGAGAAAATCAGCCCAGCTCTTGATGTCCCCGGCCTTGACGCCTGCCTTGGCAAACAGCGCCTTATTGTAGAAGAAGCTGACCAGGCCGACCTTATAGGGGATAGCCCAGGTCTTGCCCTCGAAAGTCAGGCCTTTGACCGATGCCGGCGTATAAGCCTTGCGCAGTTTGCCGCCATCGGCGTCGAGGGCTGCCGTCACATCTTGCAGAGCGCCGGTCTCGGACTGCTGCTTTAACACTCCGCCGCCCCAGCTATAGAAGAAATCCGGCACGTCGTCGGACTGCAACAGCGTCGGAAGTTTGGCCTTGAACGCCTCGTTTTCGAGGAACTGCATCTGGATGTCGACGTCGGGATGCTGGGCTTCGTATTTCTTGACGATGTCTTCCCAGGCCGCAACATTTTTCGGGTCGAGCTCGAGATGCAGCCATTTGACCACCGTGGTCGCCGAGGCAGCGCCTGCTCCCGCCAGCAGCATGCCGGCTGCCGCGGCCATGGATACGAAACGCCTGCCGCCGAATGCTGCGTTCTTCAGCATGAACTTCATGATTTTCCTCCCAGGGGACCTATCCTCATAATTTTTCCCCTATGCGGATTAATTCAACGGAGCTTTCGTCGGATGTCAACCCAATAGGCGCTATTTTTACCAAATGCGCTTGACAGGCTCGTGGGATTGCCTGCTATTTATTTCGTAACCCGTTAAAAATATTGGCTTCCGCCCAACGAACGATGCCGGCTAGTTTTTCATGAAGACCGCAGATCCAGAATTGATGCGCGCGATCAATCGCTTGAACGTGCTTGATACCGTCCGGCGCCATGGGCCGATCTCGCGCATCGAGATCAGCGAACGCACCGAACTCTCAACCACCACGGTTTCCGCCATCACCGCTTCGCTGCTCGACGACGGGCTTATTCTGCCGCGCCACGAAGGCGATATCCGCAACGAAGCGGTGCGCGGCAGGCCACGCGTGGCGCTGGAGCTCAATCCCGACGCCGCGCGAGTGGTCGGCGGCAAAATCGCCGCCAACCGGATGGTCTTCGTCGTGACCAATTTCCGCGGCGACGTGCTGTCGAAGCTCGCGCTGCCGATCCGCATCGACCGGCAGCCAATCGGCGTCATCGCCGATCTCGTCGAGGATGGTGTGCGGCGTTGCGTCGTCGACGCCGGGCTATCGCTCGAAGATGTCGACAGCGTCTGCCTCGGCTTTCCCGGCGTCATCGAGCACCGCACCGGCTACATCAGAAGCAGCCCGATCTTCCGCGACATCAATGTCGATTTCGCCGCCGAGATGTCGACGCGGCTCGCAACGCCGACCATTGTCGAAAGCGACGCGCATGCCATCACGCTCGGCCATCACTGGTTCGGCAAAGCGCGCGATCTCGAGGATATGGTGTTGATTTCATTGGAGCAGACGCTGGGTCTCGGCGTTCTGCACGGCAACAGCCTGTTTCGTGGTGCCGGCGGCCTCAGCCACAATCTCGGCGATCTCGTGCTCGGCATGGGGCCGAATGGCGTCGTGCGGCTGTTCAGCCAGGCCGGCGAAAGCGCCATACTCGGCGAACAGCAGGCCGATGGGCGTTTTGCCGAAGCAATCCGGCTCGGCCGCGGCATGACCCACGCCCAGGCGCTGATCAAGGCCGATGACGACCGGCTGATCAGCGCCGCCATTCGCGCCGGCGAAGCGGTGGGATTGACCATCGCCAATATCGTCACGCTGTTTGCGCCGCCGCGGGTCATTCTTGTCGGGTCGAGCCTGGCGCTTGGCGAACCCTTTTTGAACAGCCTGCGCGATGCCTATGCGCTCGCCATTCCGCCTTCGCTGAAGGGGGTCAGCGAACTCGTCTTCGACGATTCGAGTGATGATTTCTGGGCGCAGGGTGCCGCCGCGGTGGCGCTCTACGAGCTCTACGAATCGCCCTGGAGCACGACCGGGCCGGCGCTCTGACTAGCGACAAAATCACAATGAATGGAGGAGTTTATGGATAAAGTCGGTATCGGCATCATCGGATGCGGCAATATTTCGGGCGCCTATCTCACGGCAATGGCGTCATTTCCTATTCTCGACATCCGCGGCGTCGCCGATCTCAACCGGGAACTGGCGGAAGCCAAGGCACGCGAATTCAACGTTCCCGCCAGGTCGGTCGAGGAGCTTTTCGCCGACCCCAAGGTCGAGATCATCGTCAATCTGACGATCCCGAAAGCCCATGTCGCTGTCGCGCTGCAGGCGCTCGAAGCCGGCAAACACACCTATTCGGAAAAGCCGCTCGGGATTAATTTCGCGGAAGGGAAAAAATTGGCCGAAGCGGCGCGCGCCCGCAATCTGCGCATCGGCGCGGCGCCCGACACCTTCCTCGGCGGCGGCCATCAGACGGCGCGGGCCCTGATCGACCAGGGCGCCATCGGCCAGCCGGTCGGCGGTTCGGCCACCTTCATGTGCCCCGGCCATGAGCGCTGGCATCCGAACCCGGCCTTCTATTACGAAGTCGGTGGCGGGCCGATGCTCGACATGGGTCCCTATTACATCACCGATCTCGTCAATCTTCTCGGGCCGGTTGCTCAAGTCTCCGGCTTTGCGACGACGCCGCGGTCCGAACGGCTGATATCAAGCGCGCCGCGCAACGGCGAACGCATTCCAGTCCATGTGCCGACCCATGTTGCCGGCATGATGGCTTTTGAGAACGGCGCCGTTGTCCAGATCGCCATGAGCTTCGATGTCGCCGGTCACAAGCATGTGCCGCTCGAAGTCTACGGCACCGAAGGAACGTTGATCGTTCCCGATCCGAACAAATTTGGCGGCCCGGTGGAATATCTGAAGAAGGGCGCCGCATTCGAGGATCAGCCGGTCACATCACCCTATGCCGAGGGCAATTACCGGTCGCTTGGCGTCGCCGACATGGCGCATGCAATCCGCTCCAACCGGCCACATCGCGCCAATGGCGACCTGGCGCTGCATGTGCTCGAAGTCATGGAAGCTTTCCACACCGCCGCCAAAACCGGCCGGACGGTCACCATCACCACGGTGACGGAGCGCCCTGCCCCCTTGTCGGATTCCATCATCGACGGACGGCTGGCGAAATAATTTCAGGAGGAATGACTATGCGTGAAGCACTGATCGTCTGGGGCGGCTGGAGCGGGCATGAGCCGCAGGAATGCGCCGAAATCATCAAGGGGATGCTCGAGGAGGACGGGTTCAAAGTCTATCTCGAACATGGCACCGAGGCGCTTGCCGACCCTTCCGTCCATGATCTCAGCCTGGTCGTGCCGATCATGACGATGTCGAAGATCGAGAAGGAGGAGGTCAAGAACCTCGCCGCGGCGATCGAGAGCGGCGTCGGCATTGCCGGCTATCACGGCGGCGCGGGCGACGCCTTCCGCGACTCCGTCGACTACCAATTCATCATCGGCGGCCAGTGGGTGGCCCATCCCGGCAACATCATCGACTATACCGTCAACATCACCAGACCGGACGATCCGCTGATGGGGGGGATCTCTGATTTCCCCTATAGGTCGGAGCAATATTACATGCATGTCGACCCCTCGAACGAGGTTCTGGCGACAACCAAATTCACCGGCGAGCACGCCTACTGGATCGACGGCGTCGTCATGCCTGTCGTCTGGAAGCGCAAATACGGCAAGGGCCGCGTCTTCTATTCCTCGCTGGGCCATCAGGCCAAGGAATTCGACGTGCCGGAGATGAAGACGATCTTCCGCCGTGGCGCGAACTGGGCGGCGCGGTGAGATAGGGCCTTTCGCGGGGAACCAAAAGACCCCTCCCCAACCCCTCCCCACAAGGGGGAGGGACTAAGACGCCGCACCGCTTAACATAAACTCTACTGTATCAATCCGTCGAACGGTAACAGCCAGCAAGACCTCTGCGTTCGGTCGCCGCCGGACGCCACAGCATAGTCCCTCCCCCTTGTGGGGAGGGGTTTTTGGCAATCTCAGCGCAGAATCAACGCCGTCCCAAATAGCCCCAGCGCAAACACCGTATGCGCAAGCAGGTTGAAGCACCGGACTTTCATCGGCTTCGGATGTTTGGAAGCCGCCCAGCCGAGACCGAGGCCGGGCAGCAGCAGGAACCACCCTGCCCCGACGGTGATGATGCCGAAAATCCAGGCGGGGAGAAATGTCGGTGTAGCGAGCCAACCCTGCCCCATGATGATCGCGAAGATCACGCCATAGAGAATGCCGACGGCGTAGTGGCTGATCCAGCCGAGCGCCAATTCCCCGGCATAAGGTTCGGCATCGGCGATGTTGTCATGAAAGACCTTGCCGCGGCGAAGATGCCAGAACCAGCGGCCGACCGGCGCCCAATTGGCCGGTGTCTGGCCGAAGACCTTGGTAAGCACGATCGCCCAGAGATCCATGAGGATGGTTGCGCCGGCGCCGATCGCCAGGCCGCGCAATAGAATATCGAACATCGGGAATCACCGGAAAGTGTTGCGAATGCAGGACGCTACCAAACCATTGCGGACGCGCCGGCGCAAGGCTGCCGCGAATTCATTGCCTCAACTTCGCTTTGAATAGCTGCGACTTTGGCGGACTTTCGTCCGACACATTCGGAAGCCGCAACAAGGGGTGCGGTATCGCTTCGTGTCATGAGACTTGCGCTCCCCTGAAATTTAGCGAAAAATCCTCATCGCAATACCCGCCCCCGGACGGCAATGCGGCGCGCCTGGCTATCCATTTAATAGATCAAAGATGATTGCAGATTGACGGCAGCGTAATCGGCCCGCCGAGACTGAACAATTCGAACTTTTCTCCTATCTTCACGGCGTGGATGCGACATGACTTTCGTGGAATCGCAAGGGGACAAAAAGTATCGGACCAGCGAGCGGGTGGGCGGGCTTGTTGACTGCTCATCGCTGCAGGTCGAACTCAGGCATTTCGATCCGGGCTGGCAGGTCGACCTGACACTCGAATGCACGGAAATAGCCGTCCTGCTCTCGGGTCAGTCGAAGATCAGGTGGACCGGTGACGGCCACAGGCGGGAGGCGATCGCTCGCCCCGGTGTCGCTTGGGTATGTCCGGCGGGTGTGCATGAGAGCGGCGTAGAAATTGTGGGTACCATGCCCGAGTCCCTGCACATCTTCCTACCGCCGTCGCTCGTCGGTGAGAGCGCGCTTTCAAACTTCGACATTGACCCGGCCAAGGTGCAGCTTGCCTATGCAGGAGGCGTCCCTGATCCTACGGTGCTGCAGATCGGTCAGCTCTTTCGGGGTTTGTTGAACAGACGCCTCGAGCCTACTGACCGACTCTTCCTCGACGGACTTCAGATGGCGCTGGCGGCGCACCTGCTCGGCACCTATTCACCCGTTCGCTGGCAACCCGCCGCACGGGCGCCGAATGTCGACCGAAAAAGGCTGCAACGCGTCTTCGATTTCATTGAAGCCCGCATCGCGGCAGAAATCTCGCTGGATGACCTTGCGGCGGAGGCTTGCCTCAGCCCCTTTCATTTTGCCCGCATGTTTCGCAAGGCTACCGGCCTGACGCCGCATCGCTACGTCACCGAGCGACGGATCGAAGCGGCCAAGGAAAAGCTGCGGCTCGCACGGTCCTCGCTGGTGGAGATCGCGCTCGACACCGGCTTCGGCTCGCAGGCGAATTTCACCCGGGTCTTCCGCAAGATGACCGGCTTGACGCCCGGCCAATACCGCTCGCTCATCACCGGTTAGCGGGTTCCGCCTATCGGACATAGTTCTCCGTTCGCGTATGCCGGCAAGCCGGAGAGCAAGATTTGAGCATAGCGCAGCAAGAGCTGAAAATACTGCAGAGCGGTTCCGCCTATACACCTGTCTCATCGCGCGGGGAGCGCTAGCGCCCGAACGAAAAGAGGAGACAGGAGATGATTACCATTGACGACGCTCGCAGGGTCATCGCCGCAGGTGAGGCGCGGGCCAATGAGATCGGTGTGCCAGTCAATATCACGGTCTTGGACGCCGGAGCGCATCTCAAGGCGTTCAGCCGAATGGACGGCGCAGTGCTCGGCTCGATCGACCTCGCTATGGGCAAAGCGCGAACGGCCGTATTGTTTCAAACGACAAGCGAGGCCGTCTGGGAATATTGCAAGCCCGGCGCTCCCGCCCATGGCCTCGAATTGTCCAATAGCGGCCTAACTCCCTTTGCCGGCGGCATCTCGCTCTTTGCCCGCGACGGCACGGTGATCGGCGCCGTTGGCGTTTCCGGCGGAGCGGTTCCACAGGATCTCGAAATCGCGCAGGCAGCGGCTGCGGCCGTCGCGTGAGCTGTGCCAAGACCTGATTTCCACCAACCCGAAACCATCGAAAGGAATGTCTCATGAGCAAGACCATTTTGATCACTGGCGCAGGCTCCGGCTTCGGCAAGGGTGCGGCCATCGGCATGGCCAGGAACGGCCACAGCATCATCGCGACCACGCAGGTTTCCTCGCAGGTTACGCCACTGCGTGAGGAGGTCGCCGCCCTCGGCCTCAAGAACGTCCGTGTCGAGCGGCTCGACCTCACCGATCCCTACGACATCAAGCAGGCGCAGGGCTGGGATTTCGACGTTCTTTGGAACAATGCCGGCATGGGCGAAGCCGGCCCGGTTTGGGAAATCCCGATCGAACTTGTTCGCAAAAATTACGAAGTCAACGTCTTCCTGCCGCTGGTGCTGACTCAGGGCGTCGTCCAGAGATGGGTGCGCGAAGGCAAGAGGGGCAAAGTCGTGTTCACCTCCTCGATGGGCGGCCTTTTCACTCCGGCCAACTGGGGCACCTATGTCTCCACCAAGCACGCGTTGGAATCGATCGCCGAAGCGCTGCAGCAGGAACTCGCCCCTTATGGCATCAAGATCCAGACGATCAACCCAGGCGCCTACTACACCGGCTATAACGAGACGATGGCGGACAATCCGTTCCGCTGGCTGGATGACAGCAAGAACTTCACAAAGCGCGCAGATCTGCGAAAGGGCTTCGATGATTTCTTCGCGACGCCCGAAGGCAAGATGGATCCGAAGGAGATGATCGACCGGATGATCGAAGTCGTTCCGGCCGATATCGGCAGGTTCCGCAACGTCGTTCCGAAGGTCATCGAGGACATGCTGAAGGAGCATCAGCTGAGAGCCTGGGAAAACCAGATCTAAGCAGATTGCCGGCTGCGTGCGCCGCAAGCGGCACCCGGCCAGCGGGTGTCGCCCCACTCGTTTACCTCTGGAGAAAACCATGTCCTACACTGCAACGGCAACCGTCTGCCGCCCGCAATCCCTGGCCAAGCGCATCTTCAATGCAACTCTCGGCGTCGCCGCCGCCATCCTTGCTCTGGGCGGGCTCGAAGCTCGCGCCGCAGCGCAGTCTCTCACTGAAGCCGAACGCCGCAACAAGGCAGCCGTCGAGGCTGGATTCGAAGCCTGGGCGGCCGGTACAGGCAGTCCTTACGACCTCCTCGCCGACGACGCCCGCTGGACAATCGAGGGCTATTCGCTGGCATCGAAGACCTATCCCAGCCGCGAGGCATTCCTGCGAGAGGTGATCCGCCCGTTTAACGCCCGAATGAAGGCACCGCTGAAGCCGGCGATCCGCAACGTATATGTCGACGGCGACACTGTGATCGTCTTTTTCGACGCCCGCGGCGTCGCCCGCGACGGAGAGCCCTACGCAAACACCTATGCCTGGTTTCTCGACATGCGTGACGGCCGCATCGTCCGTGCCTCGGCCTTCTTCGATTCGGTCGCGTTCAACGCCTTTTGGACCCGTGTGACGCCGGTCGACTAGAGTCTTCCAGGTCAGAACCAATCCTGCCGTTCCTAGATGGCGTGGCGGACATCCTGCACCATCACTCGGATGCCCGCTGCCTTCTCTGCGGCTTCGATCAGCCGCCCTCTTCCTGCGCTTCCTCGGCGCCGTTACCGATATCGTCACTGATATCACGGGCAGGCATGTTTCAGAGTGTGTCGCGTTCGTATCGCGGTGTCCAGCCGCGGGCCATCCCGCGGCTCATCACGCTTTCCGCCAGCGCCAGTTGCCGGCGCAGATGCCTGCAGTCGTCGAGCAGAGTGCGGATCGCCGCCTTGGCATCGTCGTCATGCCAGGCGAGCACGGCCTCCACTTCCCATGCGCGATCAGGCCAAGCCGGGGTGGAGCAAGCGAGATCGGGCCTGAATGACTTTGCCGGCTGCATCAGTTCAACGCCAGCGGCAATTGGACCGGCCGCGGCAAGGGCGGCAGCGGCCGGCTGAGTTCGACCTTTTTCTGCCAGGCAGCGCGACGCTGCTGATCCCGTTCGCGGGCCGCGCGGGAGGCTTCGACAAGGGCCAGGGCGTTGGCGATCACCTGTTCCGTATGTGTCATGACCATCTCCAGTGTTCCTGTTTTGTTCTAATTTAGACCCTAACCCGCAGAAGTCAAGTGCGGCGAGACCTTCTCGTGAAAACGGGAGAAAACAGAGATCGAGATACGGCCGCTGTTCAGTCGGCGGCTTCTATGACGGCGATGCCCGCCTCCTGAGCAGCCCTGACGAAGGCGGCCCGCACATGATCCGGCGGCAAATCGCCGATGATCGCATCCAGGCAGGCTTTGACGGCTTCGAAATATTCCTCGCCGTCGTCCACCGGCCAGTCATGGAGGAGCGTGCGCGCGGCATCCCACACAGAGTTAATAACCGCATAGTGCCCGAGCCGCATCGAGGCCAGGCCGACCGGTCGAAAATGTGCCCTCTGTCTCACTTTGCTACAGCTTTTCCTGATTTCGGCGAGCTAATCGATAATAAGCAATTTGCGTGCCGTTGGCGGCGGCTTTTCGATCCTGGCCAATCATGGCCGCGATAAACATGTCTCTCCATCCAGGATCCGGCGGGCTAGGCTTGAGACAGGAAACGCCTGCAGCCTCTCGAGGGGGTCCGGAAACCCTGCCATCAGTCAATAAACGACAGACTATGGTAAATATCAGACTTAGAGCGCCAAGCCTACTCGTTAAAACTGGCTATTTTCTTGATTATTCTACCGACGATGCAGCAACGCGTTGCTTTTGCGGAAGCAACGCAGCGCAACAATGCAACGTCGATAATCCCGAAGGTGGACGGGGAGATATCCAGATCGTACAATGCCCGCCTCTTGCACGCGGCGGATCTGGGAGGACGCGCGATGCCCATCTTCATGGATCGGCACTTTCTCGAAGGTACCTCGCCCGCCGAGGTTGCCCAGGCACATCGCATGGATATTGACATTCAGGATCGATACGGCGTCAAGTTCCTGACCTACTGGTTCGACGAGCGGCGCGGGACGGCCTTCTGCCTGGTGGATGCGCCCGATATGGCAACCGTCCAATGCGTGCATCGCGAGGCGCACGGGTTTGTCGCCAATGAGATCGTCGAGGTGGCGCTGTCGGCGGTGGAGGCTTTTCTCGGCCGCATCAATGACCCTGATCCGGCGCCCGGCCAATCGTCGCCGCAAATGGATCCAGGCCACCGGGCGATCCTTTTTACTGATATCGTCGGCTCGACCGAGATGACGGCGCGCCTTGGAGACCGTATGGGGACAGAGCTGGTCAGGGCGCATGACGCAATCGTGCGCCGATGCCTCGGCAAGAATTCAGGCCGCGAAGTCAAGCATACCGGCGACGGCATCATGGCGGCCTTCGCGGCGACAACGGCAGCCGTCGAATGCGCCATGGCGATCCAGCAGGAATTCCAGCATTACAACAGCGGCAACAATGCCCAACCGATCCATATCCGCATCGGGATCGATTGCGGCGAGCCGGTCGAGGACAGCAACGACCTCTTCGGCTCGACCGTGCAGCTGGCGGCCCGCCTCTGCGCGGCAGCCGCCAGCGACCAGATCCTCGTCTCGGAGAATATTTTCCGGGAATACGGCGCCGCCGATCTCTTCGCCCACGCGACACGCCGCCGTCTCAAGGGATTTGCCAAGCCCGTGCTGGCCTTCCGATGCGACTGGGCCAACGCCCGCCGGCAAGTGAGCTAGCGCACCGACCCGAAAAAACCATCCCGATTTTCGGGTCGGTGCGCGTCGCCACGCGCCATGACAAGCACGCCGCCGATTTCTCGCGGTGGCCGAACCCGCCTCGATGCGGCCGTGGCAGCGCCCTTATCCGTCGCCTGTCTCAATCAGATCAAGCAGCGCCGATCGTTCGATCGTTCATCAGCTGCTCGAATTGGCGCGCCCTCGCCTTTTGCAAGCACGCCCGACATTTTTAGGAAGCGGCGGAAATTCTCCCTCGCCGCGTTCAACGGGAAGCGGCCGCTCGCCGTATCTCTGCACGCCTTCAGAAGCGTGTCATATGCCAATCCTCGCTTGTCCTGCGGCCATTCGTCCAGAAAATCCATGATTTCGTCGAGACTCGTGATCTCTGCGACGAAATGCTGACGGCGAAGAAAAACCGGCTCGAACCGAGCTTCTGGCATAGTATCCTCCCATTTATATTACTTTTTTATGGGTTTATATTACTGAAAAAGCTTGAATATTTCAACATGAATCGAGTATTTTTTGCCAACAAAGACAATGCAACTACTTCCATAACGGCAGAATAGCGCGACAGATCAGCTGAACATAAAATATGCAATTACAGCTTTTGCCGCGCGCGTGATCACGTCCATCCCTGCTCGCGAATCCATGGGCTGCCATGATAGATTGCGAGAATCGAGCCGAAGGAGATGCAGATGAACCGGATTATCAGATTGGCCGCAGCCGGCGTGCTGATCGGCTTTTCCGCTCTGGGCTCCGCCTGCACCTCACCTGCGAAACACGACAGGGAGGATTATCAGTATCAGCTGGATACATCGAGGAACCCGGCTTGCGCAGGCGGGTTCAGGCCCGGCAATGCTCGCTCCTGCAGCTATTGAAAAGCATCAGGGATTTCCCTGAGCGCCAACCTCGCCAGGGGCGCCGCTCCAAGCGCGCCGCGTTCAGCTGATGCGGGGCGTGCTGACCAGCACAGCAGCGGCGCGGTTCGCCGAAGCCAGCGCCGAGCGGATGTCACGACCGCGGGCGAGCTCGGCGGCGAGCACACCCGTGAACTCGTCACCGGCGCCGTGCGTGCTCACCACGTCGACCTTGACCGCTGCAATCGAGAAGGTTTCGCCGTTCTTCGTCGCGCAGGCTACCCCCTCCCCACCCGCCGTGACCACGACCACCGGGAAACGTTCCGCCAGCCGCCTTGCCGCCTCCAGCGCCCCGGCCAAGCTGTCGACGACCGGAACCTGCGCCAACTGCTCCGCCTCGATCGCATTCACGACGACGATATCGACAAGCTCCGCGAGGCCGTCCGACAAGGGCCGCGCCGGCGCCGCATTCAGCACCACCTGCCCGCCGGCCTCCTTCATCGCCCGTGCCGCCGCGACGTTGGCAGGATCGGGGACTTCATTCTGCAACACCAGGACGCCGCCGCCGGCAAACACCTCCCGGGCGGCATCGACATCCGACTGGCCGAGCGCAAGGTTGCTGCCCGATACGATGACCGCGCCGTAATCGCCTTGCCCATCGAAGATTGCAACGCTCATGCCGCTGCCGACGCCGGCCACCGTCTTGACGAAGCGGTGATCCACGTTGCCAAGCGCAAGGTGGTCGGTCAAAGCGCGTCCGAAATCATCGTCGGCGACAGCACCGACCATATGTGACGAGACGCCTGCCTTGGCGGCCGACAGCGCCTGGTTGCCGCCCTTGCCGCCGCATTTGGGATGCCAGCTGCTTCCCGTCACCGTTTCACCCTTGCGCGGCCGCGCCGGGCCGTACACCATAATGTCGTAGTGCAGGCTGCCGAAGACGACGACGGAGGGTGAAGCACTGGTCATGGAAGCTTGTCCTTGCGTTTGGATGTAACGGCGGACATCGTCCTTTCGAGGTTTCTCTCCGCCGCCTGGTAGTTTCTCTTGGCGACGGCCATGAAAAGCGCGTCGAGTATGTTGAGTTGCGCAATCCGCGCCGCGGCGTTTTCGCCCATCAGCGGCGATCCCTGCGCCGTCGAACACAGAACGATGTCGGCGATCTGAGCCAAAGCCGATCCGCCGTAATTGGTAATGGCGATCGTACGCGCGCCGGACTTCCGCGCGAGCTGTATCGCCTCGATCACCGCCGTCGTGTTGCCCGAATGGGAGAATCCTATAGCCACGTCGTCTGTCCCCAGCAGGGAGGCCGACATCAGCATCATGTGCGAGTCGTCCTGGACGCTGCAGCGCACGCCGATCCTCAGGAATTTGTGCGCGACATCGCGGGCGATTTGCGCCGAACCTCCGACACCATAGAAATCGCGTTGTCCCGGTTTCGCCAACAAGTCGGCAGCGCGATCGAAGGCATCGACATCAAGGATCGCAAGGGTTTCCTCCAGCGCGTTGATCGATGTACGGAAGACTTTCTGGATAATTTCGGCGGAACTGTCTTCCGCGGAAAGTTCCTGATGCATTTCCGCGGTCGGTAGCTTGTTGTAACTTGAGACGGCGGTGCGGAAGTCACGAAAGCCGCTGAATCCCAGTTTCTTGGTGATCTTCACGACCATTGCCTCGGAAACCCCGGCCTCGGCCGCCAGGTCCTTGAGAGCGGTGTCTTCGGAGAAATCCCTCAGCCCGAAAACCGTCTCGACGACACGCGCCTCCAAGGGGGTGAGCTGAGGCATCATCATCCGGATGCGCGGGCCCACCGCCTTGAGATCATTTGCAGAATTCATCCCCGTCCCCTTGTGACGCGATCGATCATCATCGCGACAAGGATAATAAGGCCAGTGGCAAGAAGTTGGTAGAAGGCCTGCACGTTCATCAACGTCAATCCATTGCGCATCGCCCCTAGAATGATCGCCCCGAGCAGCGTGCCGATGACGCTGCCCTTGCCGCCCATCAGCGACGCCCCGCCGATTGCCGCTGCGGCGATTGCGTCGAGCTCCCACAGATTGCCGAGGATCGGTTCGGCGGCCCCAAGCCGACCGATGAGGATCATCGAGGCGAGCGCCGCCAGTACACCGGAGATCACATAGGCCGTGATCTTGGTCATGGCGATCGGGACACCGGCGACGTAGGCCGCCTCTTCATTGCCGCCGACCGCAAGCAGATATTCACCCAGCGGAGTCTTCTTGAGAAGCACCCAGGCCAGGAGAGCGACGACCGCCACCATCACGACGGAATTTGGAATGCCTGCGGCGCTGCCGTTGAACAGCGTCCGGAAGCTTTGCGGGACACCGAGCACAGGGTTGCCGCCGGTATAGATGAGCGCAATAGCTCGATAGGTGCTGAGCGTGCCGAGCGTCACAATGAAGGGCTGCAGCCCGGCATAGGCGACAAGCACGCCATTGACGAGGCCACAGAGGACGCCGATGCCGAGCCCGGCAAGGATGGCGAGAGGAACCGGGACGCCGGCCACGAGCAGCGTCGCCGAAATGACGGCCGCAATCGCCGCCGTCGGACCAACGGAGAGGTCGATGCCGCCGGAGATGATCACCAGGGTCATGCCGAGCGCCAGACAGGCGTTGATGCTGGACTGCTGGAGGATGTTCAGGAGGTTTCGCTGCGAGAGAAAATCGGGAGCCAGAAGGCCGAAGATGATCACGATGGCGACAAGGCCGATCAGCGTGCCGGCGTCGCGGACCGATAAGGATCCGACAAGCCTGGTTGATGGCGCTGCGGTATTCTCGATGGTGTCAGACATAGGCTCTTTCCTGTTGGTCACACCGAGCCGATGCGGCTTGCGGTCGTGCCGACGGCATGGGAGACGATGGTTTCTTCGCTGAGTTGGTCGCGGCCGAGTTCAGCCGCGATAGCGCCGTCGCGCATCACGAGCACACGGTCGGATACCCTCAGCACCTCCGGGAGTTCGGAGGAGACGACGACGACGCAGTGCCCGTCGGCGGCAAGGTCTTCGATCAGCTGATAGATTTCGGATTTGGCGCCGACGTCGATGCCGCGGGTCGGCTCATCGAAAAGGAGAATGCGCGAGCCGGCCGCCAGCCACCGTGCAATGATCGCCTTCTGCTGATTGCCGCCGCTGAAAAGCTTGATCTGGCGATCTAGCTGAAATGGCCGCAGATTGACGCGTTTGAGAAGGTCTTCCGCGGTTCGCTTGAGCTTGCGGTGGTTGATCATACCTGCCTTGGAGAAACGCGCCATCGAAGGCAGCGCCATGTTCGAGGTCACCGACCTCCCCGGAATAATCCCTTCCCGCTTACGCTCCTCTGGGAGCAGACCGATGCCGGCGGCGATCGCGGCACGAGGATTGGATAGCGCCAAGGTCGTCCCATCGACTTTGACGGTGCCTGACGTCAGCCTATCAGCGCCGGATATGGCGCGCAGAAGCTCCGTCCGGCCGGAGCCGACCAGACCAGCCACGCCGAGAACCTCGCCCTGGTGCAGGTCGAACGATACGTCGCGGATACGGTGCGTTGAAAGATTGCGGACTTCGACACTCACCGTGCGGGTCGCGTGCGAATGGTGCTCTTCAGCCAGCAATTCGCGGCCGACCATCATGCCGATGACTTCATCAGGCGCGCTCGCCCTGAGATCGATGCCTGTGCGCACGACCCTTCCGTCACGCATAACCGTCGCCCTGCGGCAAACTTGGAAGACCTCGTCCATCTTGTGGGACACATAGATGATCGACACGCCGCTGGCGGCAAGCCGTTCGATGATCTCGGCCAGCCGGTCAAACTCACTGGGCGTCAGGCTCGATGTCGGCTCGTCCATGGCAACGATCCTGGCTTTGTCGAGCAGCGCGCGGGCGATCTCGACGACTTGCCGCCGGGCCACCTTCAACGAGGAAATCGGCGCAGACGGGTCGATCGCCGGATCGATCATCGCCAGAGCTTCAGCCGCTCGGCGCTCCTGCTCGCGTCGGTCAACGATGATGCCTCCAAGCCTGGTGAGGGAATGACCAAGAAACATATTCTGGGCGACGGTGAGATGGGGAACCTGCTGGAGCTCCTGATGGATCATGGCGATCCCTGCCTGGCGGGCGCTTTCCGGCTTGCGGAAATGATGGACCGTCCCATCGACCTTCACCTCGCCCTGCGTCGGCCGAAAGACACCGGAGAGGATGCGCAGGAGTGTCGACTTTCCCGCCCCGTTCTCCCCAAGAAGCGCGTGAATTTCACCTGGCGCGACGTCGAAGGAGACTTCCGAGAGCGCCTTGACGCCGGGAAAGACCTTGGAAATGTCTTCGAATGCCAGTCTGGAAGGAGCCATGGAACCGAACCCTTTGTGAATGAGGACGACCGGCCGAGCGCCGGCCGTCCCGCCTTGGGAGGCGCTTACTTGCCTGCGGCCTTCATCAGCACCGTGCGTATGTCGACGCCCTGACCCTGGAAGTCCTTGACGTTGTCCTTGGTAATCAGCGCCTGCGGCGTCGCCACAACGCGCGGCAGCTTCTGGCCCGCGACGAGGCGAAGAGCGACTTCCATCGCGACCTCGCCCGTCAGAATCGGGAAGCTGTCGACGGTGCCCGTGAGCTCGCCGGCTTCGATCGACTTATAGGCGTCCGATATGCCGTCGGTGCCGAACACCACGACCTTGTCCTGCAGTCCCGCCGCCTTCACGGCTTCGACGACGCCGAGCGCCATGCCGTCATTGTTGCAGTAGAAGCCGACGAGATCGGGATGTTGCTGCAGGATGGTGGTCGCGGCGTCATAGGACATCTGCCGATCCCAGTTGCCGGGAACGCTTGCGACCACGGTGAACTTGCCACCTTCCTCGATCGTGCTCTTGAAGCCGCTGGTGCGCTGCACGGCGGCGTAGACTCCCGCCTGCCCTTCGATGATCGCGACCTTGCCGCCGTTCAGGCGGTTTTCGACGAACCACTTGGCGACGCGGACGCCGTTGTCGCGCTGGACATTGCCGACATAGTGCTCCGCCTGCGGGATCACGGCGTCGTTGACATTGACGACAGGGACATTGGCCGCCTTGGCCTGTTCCATGACCGGTTGGAGATTGGCGTCAGTCTGCGGAGAGACGAGCAGAACATTGTAGCCCTGCGTGACCATGCCTTCGGCGATCGTCAGCTGGCCGAGCTGATCGCCTTCGCTTTGGGCAGCCTGATAGGCGACGCTCACACCGAGCTTGTCCGCGAACTTCTGGTAACCCTCGCCGAGCGAGCGCCAGTATTCATTGGTCAGCGTCTTGGAGACACCGCCGACCTTGAGACCTTCGGGCGGTTTCGCCAGTGCGCCGAGCTTGGCATCGAGGTCGGACCAGTCCATGCGGTCCGGCTCGGAGTCCGAGTTGAGCGGCTTCAGTTCCTGCGCTGTCGCGATGCCAGCACAAAGGGTGGCGGCAAGAGCCGCGGCAAAAAACCTGTTCATGGAATCCCTCCCGGAGAGTTAAGTCGGTTCAGTGGTCCGCGCCGAGCATCAACTCCTGTACAATGGCCAGCGTGGAAAGGGCGTCCTGTCGGTCAATCGCGCTCGATAGGCGGTTGTCCTGCTCGAGGCGGTCGACGACCCTCAACATCCGTCGGACGGTCTTGATGTTGACCTCGCATTCGCGGACCGGGTCGAGACCGGTCAGATCGGGGAACGTGTCGAAATAGATCGCGCCGTCATAGCCATCCCGGCGAATCTGGCGGAGCAACTCGATGGTCTGCAGCGAATGAACGGCGCCGACCATCAGCCCGTCGTCGCGCTTGGCGTAGCCATCATTCAGATGGACGCCGAGAACCCGGCTGTGACGTGCGATCAGGGCCGCCGCGAAGGCGGGTTGTTCGTCGGCATAGAGGACATGGGCGAAATCAAGCGTCACGCCGAGATTCCCGGCCCCCACTTCCTTGATGGCGAGCAGCGTTGTCGCGGCATCAGGCAGCAGGCTGTAGGAGCGCGGCTCGTTCGGCTTGTATTCGATGGAGATCAGGCAATCCGGGTCATGTTGACAAACTTCACGGATTCCGTCGATTTCGTGTTGCCACAACCTAGCATAATCGGCCTGGAAAGCGTAATCGAAGCCATCCTGCCCGAGCCAGATGGTCATCAGGTTCGCGCCGGCCTCGCGCGCTGCGTCGATGCCTTTCTTCGTCAGATTGATCGCTTCGCGGCGAACCGCTTCCTCCGGATGTGTGAAGGCGCCGAGCTTGAAATCCGGATTGGTGTAGTAGCGCATCGCGAAGCCATTGATGGACAGGCCGAAATTGCCAAACTTCCGGGCCAACTCAGCCGGATTGTCGTTCACGTGATCGGGGTAATTCAGGTCGAGGTCGGTCAATCCTTGCACGCGAGCCGCACGCTCCGCCATCTGCAGGACGGACGGCTTTCCAGACTGCCCGGGCCAGGCGAGGTGCGCACCAGAGGCGAAGGAATTCAATCGTGTGGCAAAACGTGTCTCGCTCAAGGCATTCGTCCCGTCTGTGAAGCTTTACACTACTTCACAGATTTTTGCATATTTGTAAAGCAGAATATGTACTGCGAGGCACCATCTGAAGCGGCAGAGCGGTGACGGAGCTTCCCCGTGCGGCTGGGAGCCCTGTCTGCGCAGGTGGATCGAGGCCAACCGATAGGGGATGCGATCTGTCCGTAACAGCTGTTCGCAGGCTGCCCGACCGGCCGCCTCGAGCGTCGTTGGAATGCGTCCCTTCCCGCCCTCTTCAGCCTTTAAATTGTGTCGTTTCCGCACCACTGCCTGCAGGGTTGTAAAAATCCGCTTGGCAATGGCGAAATGCTCCGGTACATAAAGCTCACCGCTTCAGATCGAACATAGGGAGGCGTTGCATGACAGCAGCATTCATCGACAGCTTCCCGCACGGCATGCGACGACACTAGTCGCGGCCCGCCCCGAGCGCGCCACATGCGGTTTTTCCACTCTTCATAGCCCGATTGATCTGACGGGATCATTTCGCCTCCCGCCCGGGCTGTGTCATCCAACTCTCGATTTTGAGGCCGGTTGCCGAATTACGGGCCGGGCAGGTTAAAATGACGCGCAAGAAGCTCGATTTCCGTGCCGATGCCTATCGCCAGGTGCTCGGCTTCGTTTTTCATCATTGGAGCCATCAGCGCTCTCTTGTCGGCGCTATTGTCGTGCTGGTGATATCAAGCACGCTCGCCGAAGTCATGGTGCCGGTGTTTTCCGGCCGCATCGTCGATGCCATTGCCGGCGCCACGGCAGCCGACGGCGCCCTAAACGCTTTCGCCGTCGTCGTGGTTCTCGGCCTCACCAGCGTGGTGTTGCGCTGGTTCATCTTCAACGGCATTATCCGGCTGACGCTCCGCATCATGGCGGATGTGGTCAATAACGGCTTCCACAAGGTGCAGCGCTTTTCGACCGACTGGCACGCCAACAGCTTTGCCGGCTCGACAGTGCGCAAGATCACCCGCGGCATGTGGGCGCTCGATTCGCTCAATGACCTGCTGCTCGTCGCCCTGCTGCCCTCCATCGTCATGCTGATCGGCGCCAGCATCGTGCTCGGCAGCTACTGGCCGGTCATGGGACTGTTCGTGGCAGTGGGATCGCTGATCTATATCGGCGCGACGGTGGCGCTTTCCATGGGTTTCGTGTCCCCGGCAGCGCGGCTTGCCAATGCCTGGGACACCAAGCTCGGCGGCGCGCTGGCCGATGCCATCAGCTGCAATTCGGTGGTCAAGGCCTTCGGCGCCGAAAGCCGCGAAGAGGCGCGCCTGCGCCACGTGCTGGCAAGATGGGACAGGCGCACCCGGCGGACATGGAAGCGCGGCACGTTGAGTGGCACGATCCAGGGCTTCATGATGGTGTCCATGCAGGCGGGCATCCTCGGAACGGGTCTGGTCATGTGGCAGCGGGGGTTGGCGACGCCCGGCGACATCACCTTCGTGCTCGCCATGTTCTTCGTTCTGCAAGGCTATTTGCGCAATGTCGGCCAGGACATCCGCAACCTGCAGCGCGCCGTCAACGACATGGAAGAGCTGGTGCTGCTCGACAAGATGCCGCTTGGCGTCGAGGACAGGCCGGACGCCAGGCCGATCGCGATCGATACGGGCGAGATCGTCTTCGATCGCGTCACCTTCCAGTATGGTGCTCATCCCGATCCGCTCTATCAGGACTTTTCAGTCACCATCAAAGCGGGCGAGCGTGTCGGCCTCGTGGGGCATTCGGGCTCGGGCAAGACGACCTTCGTCAAGCTCATCCAGCGCCTCTACGACGTCAATTCAGGCGCCATCCGCATTGACGGACAGGATATCGCCGATGTCAGGCAATCGGACCTGCGCGGCCAGATCGCCATCGTGCAGCAGGAGCCGATCCTGTTCCATCGCACGCTGGCGGAAAACATCGCCTATTCCAGGCCGAACGCCTCGCGGCGCGAGATCGAGCAGGCGGCGAAACAGGCCAATGCGCACGGCTTCATCATCGGCCTGCCCAAGGGCTATGAGACGATGGTCGGCGAACGCGGAGTCAAGCTGTCGGGCGGCGAACGCCAGCGCGTCGCCCTCGCCCGCGCCTTTCTGGCCGATGCGCCAATCCTGATCCTGGACGAGGCGACCTCGAGCCTCGACAGCGAGAGCGAACAGCAGATCCAGCAGGCCATGGAACGGCTGATGGTCGGCCGCACGACGCTCGTCGTCGCCCACCGCCTGTCGACGGTGCGGGCGCTCGACCGGCTGCTCGTCTTCGACAAGGGCAAGATCGTCGAGGAGGGTGACCACCAGGCGCTGATCCGGCTCAATGGCGGCATCTATCGCCGGCTGTTCGAACGCCAGGCACTGGAACTGACCAAGGGACTGGTGGCCTGAACCTGAATGCCGGGGCTGACGTCCCGGCATTCAGACGACTGACAAGAGGCGCCCCTTCGTTTCGTCAGGGGGCTTGGCAAGCACCAGAGCTAAGGGCAAGGTTTGCCAATGGCCGAAACGCCAAGGCCACTGCTCCCAAACCACCTCCGCCTTCTACCAACATCAGAGATTGACAACCTCCCCTGCCCGCCTATCCTCGGCCGGCGGGAAAACCTTTTGGTGTTCATGCCTGGAGTGACGCGGCATCTGATTGATCGAGGCGATGGCGCTGCTGTCGAGCTTTTCCAGGCTGAGGCCGCCGGTGCGGCGCCGGCCGGTGCGATCCTGTTCGTCCACGGCAATCAGGGCGGCCTTCTGCTTGGAGCGAAGGAATTCGCCGATAATGGAACCTTGCTTCGCTTCTCGTCCCGCCTGAATATCACGGCGGCGGCTGTATCACAGCCCGGCTTTGGGGCTTCGGACGGCCCGGCCGATTTCTGCGGTCCATCCACTCAGCGGGCGATCATGGCCGCCCTCTCCTTCCTGAAGCAACAACCGTCCGTCGCTCCCGAGCGCATCGTCCTCTACGGCAACAGCAGGGGAGCCGTTGCTTCGGCAATGGTCGCGGCTCAGTTTCCCGACCTTAGAGCCATCGTTCTCTCGAGCGGCGTCTATGATCTTGAAGCCGTCTTCATAAACAGCCCACCCGGCCTGCAAAGAGCGATCGAAACCGAAGCCGGCCTGTCGAAAGAGGCTTTCCTAAAGCGCTCAGCCTTGCACCATGCGCAAAAAATCCGCTCGGAAACACTCCTTCTGCACGGACGGCACGACGATCGCGCTCCCGTTGCTCAGGCCGAAAGTTTCTCGAAGGCTCTGTCCGATGCCGGAGTCCCGGTTAGTCTCAGCATCTTCGAATGCGGGCATCGTATCCCGCGCGAACACTCTCAGGCGGCCCTTCGGCCCTTCCTGCAGCGGATATTCGGTGCTCGCGTAACCTCTCACTAGGCGTGCATCCTACTCGACCACCCGGTATATCTCGGCCAGGTCGCACAAGTCCCAGCTCCCGCCAGTCAAAACCGCACAGACCTTCTCATCCGGGCTGTGTTCAGGTCGAACGCGCTTTCGCCTCGATGCCGGCGTTCAGCGCAACGACGCTCACGACAGGGCAAAGATCCTGACCTCCCTGCCGATGCCCTGGAGTTCCGCCATCCGGGAGGCCGAGCTGATGCCGCTGTCACGCAGGATCTCCGAGACATTGACATCCTCGACGATCGCCTCCGTCGTCATGATCACGTTGGGGTCGGCAAGGCCCTGGACGCGCGAGGCGATGTTGACGGTCTGGCCGAAATAGTCCTGCCGATCGTTGAGGTTGACGGCGAGGCACGGTCCCTCGTGAATGCCGATCTTCAGGAGCAGGTCCTCGCTGCCGTGTTCGGCATTCAACCGGCGCATCGCCTCGCGCATTCTGAGCGCTGCCGCCACCGCACGGTCAGGGCTCGGGAAGGTCGCCATGACAGCATCGCCGATCGTCTTGACGACGGCGCCCGCTTCGGTGGCGACGATCTCGTGAAGAACGCGGAAATGCGCCCGCACCAGGTCGAAGGCGGCAAGATCACCGACACGCTCGTAAAGCGCGGTCGAGCCCCTCAGATCAGTGAACAGAAAAGTCAGGCTGGTGATCTTCAGGCGCTGGTCGACGTCGAGCGTATCGGTCCTGTAGATGTCCCGGAAGCTCTGGTTGGTCAGCAGGCGCTTGGCCGTCAGAAAAGGCCGGCGACGGCCCAGGAGATCGTGCAAATCATCTCCGGCGATGCAGACATTCGGCACCACCCGGCGATCGGTATGGTTCTCCAGGGTGAGCCGCAGCAGACCCGGGCGCAGGGTCACGGTTTCGTTCAGCGCATGCCCGCGGCTGATGACCATCGACAGGGCCTGGCGTTCGCTGGTGGGTTCACCCTGCACATCGATAAACTGCGCCGAGTGCGTGACCGCATCGAAGATGATGACGAATTGCGCCGGTAGCTGCAGCGAGACGAAAGCCTTCTCGCCCGGGGCCAGCTCGATCATCTCCAGCAGTATGCGTTGAAACTTCGCTTCCAGATCCTGCGGCAGGTCGACGCCGGAACTGAAGAATATCTGGCGATAATATTCGAGCGGCGGCAGCCTGTCGGGATCGTGGGCGGCAATCCCGCGCACCCGCGGACTGACGGTAAAGGTGACCTCGACCATCTCGTCGAGGGTCGGTTCGTATCCGGCCGCGCAAAGCGCGCAATGATAGGTGTCCTGGACGACGCCTTTCAGGGTCGCGCCGCTGTCCAGAACGCCGCCGCATCCCGGACAAAGCACGTTCCAGGTCATCTCGAACGCGCCAATGCGGGCGGCATGCAGAAAGGCGGCAATGGTTTTCTCTTCCTCGAGATGATGTTTTTCGGCGAAGGCGAGCACATTGATGCGATTGAGCTCGCGATCGGCGCCATGCCTGACGACGTTTTCGATGCACTCGACTACCTGCGGGTCAGCCGCCTGTCGCAGGGTGGCAAAAAGCACGTCCATTTCGCTCATTGGATAGTCTCTACGCGCATGACAGGACAGACAACGTCAATGCCGCGATCATAACACGACAACCTGCCAATAGAAATCGATGGGTCCGCTTGCTTGCCAATCGACAGAGTCCGCCGGTAGCAATCGCCTGTCGGGCCGCCCGTCACCCGTTGCATCTCCGTTTCAACAATTTGCAGGACAACGGAGAAAAATGCGAGCATCACCCCCTCGCCCTCCTTTACAATCGATCGGTTCGGCTCCGGCCGATCGACGAAGGAGAAGCGATGGATCGTCTTGAGGAGAAAGGGGCTCGATCGGCAAAGCCGGCGGAAAAAGCCGCTCATGCGGAGGCGCTCGCACGGGATATCACGGCGATCAAAATCGGCGATTGTCTGCTGGGCTACAAGGCCGTGCAGCGCCGGATGCGGGGCGGCCGCTGGAACCATTTCCGCGGTCGCATGCGCGAGATCGAGAAATTGATCCGGCACCGCCATGGAGAGATCGTGCCGGAAGCGGATGACGCCCTGATCTATGTCGAGGTGATCGCCAGCCTTGCTTTCGTCGAGTTCAAGGAAGGGTTTGTCGAGGTGGTGCTCGGCTGGGCGGCGCGGTGGGTCCCCTGGGCTGGGAAGGCCGCGATCGAGGAAATCATCTATGAGCGGACAAAGGTGCGCTTTTCCCCGCTTTCCGCCGACGCGCTCGGCCATGCCCTGCATCTGAGCTACGCCGAACGCTGCGCGCTCGATATCCGCACCGTCGGCGCCTTCGACGTACCGAAGGCGAAAAGGGCAAAACTGCAAAAGGCAAAGCGCCGCCAGCGCGAGCAGAACCGCAAAGAGCAGCAACGCCGCGCCGCCGGCGCTGTTCCCAGAGCCGACTATCTCTCCAACTCCCTCAGCCAGTCCCGCCCATGGGAGGCCTTCGGCATCAGCCGTCGGACGTGGGAACGGCGCGGCAGGCCGATGCCGGAACCCGAGGCGATACCGGAGGGCGGCTCGATCCCGCTCGCCGCTTAACCGGGGCTGCGGCTCTCAGGCGGGTGGTCCGAACCAGGTGATCATCGCGTCGTGAAGCCCATCCTGCGTCCCCTCGCCGACCCATGCCACATATCCGTCGGGCCGGATCAGCACCGCGCTCGGCGCCGAAACTGCCCCGAGCGTCGGCAGTTCCCATGGACCGCCATAGCTCGCCTGAACCAGCCGGACGTGGCCTAACCATGGCGCGATGTCGAGGCTGCCGGCGGCGCCGAGATTCAACAGCACCGGCCGCGCGTTTCTGAGCAGCGCAAAGACGCGGATGGCCCCGTCCGGGGTGGCGAGGTCGAGGTCGGGCATGCGGCGGCCGAGCAGCGGGTGCCCCTCGCCGAGATCGTAGCGGAGGGCAAGTCCGGACATCTCGCCGGCAATCGTCTTGCGGGCCCCCTCCAGCCCAAGCAGCTCCAGCACGATGTCTCTCAGAGCTTCGGTGCGGTCATCTGAGCGCTGCAGGGCGACCTGGGCCATTGTCGTGCGCAACACGCGGGCGGCGACCGGATGCCGCTCGGCATGATAGCTATCGAGCAGGGGCTCAGGCGATAGTCCCTTCACCACCTGGGCAAGCTTCCAGCCGAGATTGACGGCATCCTGGACGCCGGTATTGAGGCCCTGCCCGCCCACCGGCGAATGCACATGCGCTGCGTCCCCCGCCAGGAATACCCGGCCCTTGCGATAGGCCGCCGCCTGCCGCGACATGTCGGTGAATCTGGAAATCCACTTGAGACCATGAATTCCGTAATCCGTGCCGCAGGCGGCGATCAGCGCTTGCCTGAGATCGCCGAGCGTCGGCTCGCCTGCTGCGCCGGCATTGCTTTCCGTCACCATGATGTTGATCGGGCCTTCGCTGGCAAAGACGACCTTGCCGTCGCGAATTTCATAATCCTCGCGGCCGAAGGCATGCATGCCGAGTGCCGTGCGATGGACGCCGAGCGGCGGCTCCTCCTCCACCTCCGCCTCGGCGAGAATATTGCTGGTCGTCGCGTCCCAGCCGGGAAATTCGATACCGGCCAGCTTGCGAACCAGGCTGCGGCCGCCATCGCAGCCGACCAGGTAATCTGCGCGGATTTCCGAAGCGTCGGAGAGTTCGACGGTCACACCAGCAGCGTCCTGCACGAAGCCCGTCAGCTCGCAACCGCGATAGATCACGACCGGTAGCTCGCCGACCCAGCCGGCCAGGATGCGCTCGATATGCTTCTGCCGCAGCGCCAGCCCGTAATTGTGCCGCGTCGGAAAATCGCTGATATCGAGCCGCGTGACCGCAAATCCGGTCACCTGGGCGACCTGCCCCTCGGCCAGGAACCGCTCGACTATGCCCCGCTGATCGAAAACCTCGAGCGTGCGCGCGCTCAGGCCGCCGGCACGCGAACCAACGATCTCCTGGTTCAAGCGACGCTCGACAATGGCGACATCGACGCCGGCTAAGGCCAGCTCGCCCGCCAGCATCAGCCCGGTCGGCCCTCCTCCGGCAATCAAGACCGCATGTTCCCTCATCCGCAAACTCCTCTGCCCCGACTGTCAGGATAACGTCTCAGCATTCCACACCGACCGGCCCGGCTTGGTGCTCCTGCAGTTTGACCGGCTCTCTCAGGTGCCTAATTCCCCTGTCGCAGGTTGTTCCCCCTATAAATATAAGCTCTCTACTGGTGGGAAGGACTTGCGACAGGATTTCCGTCTGGCCTTCCAAAGCCCTTTTCGTTGCCGCTCGTGCGGCTTCTTGGCTTAGACCCAGGCGCTTCAACGCGACCAAACCGGGTCAGCGCCGGATTTGGCAAAACTCCATCAATTTCACCATTCGTTCTCGAAGGGCGATCAGAATAGCTGGGTGTGGTTGCCGCTCACTGCGGAGCCGTGGCTTTTTGCGGAATCGTTTCAGCCGCCGGCGGCTCCGAGGGATCGGCGGGATGGCCGTAGATCGTGTAGACAGCGCCTGCCAGAACGCCCAGGACGAGGAGAGCGAGCACGTATAACATCATTCCCCGGATAGCGGTTTTGGGTGTCTCTTCCATATGGCATCTCCAAAATTGCTCAGCCGTCAAAGTAGATGCGAGCGCGTTTGGTTCCGGGGTTGAACATCTTGAAAAGGCAAATCGTCGGTCTATGTGCCCGCATCAGGACAGTTTCTGACGACGCCGGCTTCGGCTCGCCCTCTGGCCCGGCGACATGACAACTTGTACGACAGCTTACAATTCCGCGAGTGTGTCCTTATTGCTACAGCCTTCTGTTGAGCAGCTGTATATCCTTTGGTTCTAATGTAATCCACGGGGTACGAAAATGAAGTTAACTGTCGCCACTATCTTTCTCGCACTTGTCGCTACGACTGCGTTCGCGGCCGATGTCGTTCAGGAGGCCCCGACCGCCCCGCTTGCGGCAGCGCCTGTTTTCACCTGGTCTGGTCCGTATTTCGGTATCGATGGCGGCGCCGCTTGGTTGAACGGTGATTTCAGCGCCGGCGGTGCCTCTGCCTCTGAGGATTTTAACGGCGGCGTCTTCGGCGGGTTCGCAGGTTACAATTTCCAGTTCGATAACTTTGTCGTGGGCATCGAAGGAAACCTCGAACACAATTGGAATGAAGAGGACGCGCTCGGCGCAGAAGTCGGGACGGATTGGGCTGGAGCCGTTCGCGGTCGTGTCGGCTACGCCTTCGATAAGGCTCTGATCTACGGCGCAGCCGGCTGGGCCGCCACGCGCGGTTACGTCGATGCGCCCGGCTTCGATAAGGAAACCGAGACGTTCAACGGGTACACGGTTGGAGCAGGTGTCGACTTTGCTATCACCAACAACATCTTCGCCCGCGGCGAATACCGCTACAATGACTATGGCGAACAAGATATCCTGGGCGTTGACGTCGACCTCGATCAGCACGAACTGAAGTTCGGTATCGGTGTGAAGTTCTAATAAGAATTCCTCGGATCGATAGCATCAGAGCCTCGCCGCGTTTCGGCGGGGCTTTTTCATTCCTCCGGATCACGTCGCGGTTCACGCGCGACATATGGGGCCGGACCGTTTAGCGGTGAGCCGCCCGGTGATCGAAACGAAATCATTAGTTTCCCTGCCCGTGCCCTAAGCGACGATCCCGCTCGGCGCCACTTGCAGATCCAATTTCGCCAATTTTCTCGCGCGTCGATTCTCGGTGTGGCGGTCTTTGCCGCCCATCAAAACGGCAAGCGGAGCGGCGGCGCTTCGACACGGCGATCAAACCGCCGCTTATTTTTTGCTCGCACTGGCCGATCAGCCCTCGGCCCCAGTTGCCGCATGTCTCGCCTGAGATCGCGGGGCGTTATTGCGAGGAGACGCGCATGGTAGTGCGAAATTGGAACCAGAGCTGCCGCGACGCATTACATGCTTGCAACTTGGCTCATTCCATTTCGAAGGAGATTTCACATGAACCAGCTTATTTGGATCGTCGGTGCCGTCGTCATCGTGCTCGCTATCCTGAGCTTCTTCGGCTTCCGTTGAGAAAGGGATCTGCGGCTCGACCGCACCATCCACAACGCAACAGCGCCGCTGCTCTGGCCGCAGAGCACGATGCCAGGCGCAGCGTGATGGGTACCATTAGCAGTGGCTTGTATGTCTGCTATCGTATCCGGTTGGTGTGAGGCTGGCCTGGCGAATTCAGAGTCTCAAACGTCCGCGGATCGGCGGCGCCTCAATAAAAAGACGGCGCCCGAAGACGCCGCTGGGTATTGGAACCTCTTCACTGAGAATACGATCTGAGCATGCGGCCAACCGGACATCTTCGCTGGTCGTCGAATTGTTGAAAACGCCGCGCCGCGCCGTCGACATCGATGAAATCGTCAATCCCTGCTTCTACCAAAATTCGCACCGCGTTTCGCTGCATGGGCCGGCGCAGCTGTTTAGCGGCGAGCCGAGCGCCGAGCGAAAAGAAATGATTACTCTCAATCACCTGCCGCTACTCTGAGGCGACTATCGCGCTCGGCGCCACTTGCAGATCCGATTTCGCCAAACTTCTCGCGCATTGATTCTCGGTGGCGTCTTCAGCCTTGCCAGTCGCTATCCTGCTGATCTCGTCGTTCTAGACGCGCAGGACAGCGCTTCCAACCCACCGACATGAGAAGAATCTCTGCCGCACCCATCACCGTCGCAGGCGGAGCGGCGCCACTTCGACCCGGCGCGATCCAAGCGCCGGTATTTTGCTCGCACCGGCCGATCAGCCCTCTGCGCTAGTTGCCGCATATCTTGCCTGAGATCGCCAGACGTCATCGATCCCGAACTATTGCGAAAGCAGCTTGATACAGGTGGAAATTTTCATGCCGAGAAATTGTACTATTCACTCTTAGAAGCGATGGGATAATGCTCTCACGTTCGGCTGGCGGTCTGTTTGGGTAAGGGCTTCGCGTGGAAATCAAGACTATGCTTGGCGAGATCGCTGACAAAGGTGGCAGTGTCGAGGTCTTGGAAGATCACTATTGCCCTTGTGATGCAGAGGCAGAGTTGCTTGGCTTGATCAAAAGAGAGAATAATGGCGGCGGTTTTGGCTTCACCGAAACACTCTCCCTAACGAATAAAGGCCGACAGTACCTTGGAACAGGCGTAGTTACGCCCCCAGTTCAGCTCTCAGCCAAAAGTGCATTCACTCGTTTTCTCCGTAGGCTTACGCGTCCAATCCTGGCTAGATAAACTCCCGCCATTCCTCTCATCAGATGACGGGTCAATCATCTCGCGCGACGAAAGAGAACCTGCAGCGGATCGAGGCCGGCCGGCGGCAGAATCGGACTTGATGGTGTGAGGAATTTCGCCTCACAAACTTTTCTACTAAAGCAGTTGAAATGATGGTGAGAGCGTCGGGGTTCGAACCCGAGACCTACTGATTAAAAGTAAGTTGCAGAACCGATTCTAGCGCCAACAATCACCAACATAATGTCTCCCAACATTGAGAAATAGAGATTATTTTACAGCTATTTAGACCATCATTAATAAACACTCGCTAACACTTGCAATCCCTCCTATAATTTTCCCCCAGCTTTCCCCCGGATGGTCCGGGGAAAATTTTAGGGGGCGGAAGATGAGGAAGGCGAAGAGTGCATTCACGGCTAAATGGGTGGAGGCCGTCGCGGCAACCGACAAGCGACAGGAGATTGCCGATCCGAGCTTGCGAGGATTCTACCTGATCGTCCAGCCGCTTCCGGGAGCGGCGAAAAGTTGGGCTGTGCGCTACAAGGGAAAACCAAAATTTACGATCGGCAGCGTCGCGGCGTGGAGCCTCGCGGATGCCCGTAAGGAAGCTGGGCGCGTCATGCGCGCCCTTGACGAGGGCCGTGATCCGCACGCCGAAAAAAAGGAGGCGACCAGCGATGATAATCTCACCGAGAACGTGCTCGATGAATTTCTGAAACGACACGTCAAGGCAAAGAACAACGGTCGCACCGCCTACGATGTAGAGAATACGATCAGGCGGGAGATCAAGCCGAAAATGAAAGGCAAGATGATCACGGCCATCCGCCGCCGTGATGTCATCAGTCTGCTGGACGACATGGTTGATCGCGGTGTGCCGACCATGGCGGTGAGGACCTACGCGCTGCTTAAGAAATTTTTCAATTGGTGCATTGAACGTGGAATTCTCGAAGTTTCGCCTATGGGCGGCCTGAAGCCCCCCGCGACAGTGGAAGCGCGTGACAGGGTTCTTTCTGACACGGAGCTTCGCTGGGCGTGGCTCGCGGCGGACGAGATCGGATGGCCTTTCGGGCCGTTGTTCAAAATGTTGGCAGTGACGGCCCAGCGCAAGGAGGAAGTAGCAGGAGCATCCCGGCCAGAATTCGACTTGAAAGCCAAAGAGCCCGTATGGGTTATCCCGCCAGCGAGGGCCAAGAACGGCCGCGAGCATCTTGTGCCGGTCACGCCGCTGGCGATCAATCTTATCGAGTCGCTGCCTGTTATCAATGAGTCAGGTCTTCTCTTTACGACCAACGGCGAAACGACCGTGGGCGGCTTTTCCAAAGCCAAGGAACGGCTAGATGCGGCGATGTTGAAGATCGCTCGCAGAGAGGCACAGGAACGGGGCAACGATCCTGAGGAAGTCAAGATCGCACCGTGGGTACTGCATGATTTCAGGCGAACGGTGGCAAGCGGTATGGCTGCACAAGGGGTTCAACCCCATGTCATTGAGGCCGTGCTGAACCATAAGAGCGGTACGATCAAAGGCGTCGCAGCAGTATACAATCGCTACGACTATGATCGCGAGAAAAAACGGGCTCTGATAAGTTGGGAGAGACACGTCAGGTCGATCATCGCCGCCAATCCGGGTTCGAATGTTGTCCCATTAAAAAAAATCGGCAAGGGAAAGTTGCTCGATCAAGGGTAAATGCTGGTGAATGCGGATCATTGATAAAGCTATGATCCGCGAAAGAAAACTTTATTTTAGGGTAAGCTAAAGGCAACAAGAGCTTGCATGCTACGAGCAAGAAGAGGTTGCCAGATCAATAGGTTAGCGAAAATTTGGTGTTGCCGGAGTGCGCGCGATTGCTGTAGTCTGTTAGCGATTGTTTTAAAAGGAAAGCGCGATGGGCAAGCGGTTTTTGACCCAACCCCAGCTAAGGCTGAGGTATGGCAACATCAGCGACATGACGGTCTGGAGATGGATCAAGGCCGGTCGCATTCCAGAACCGGCATTATTCGGCAACCGGAACTATTATGCCGAGGATGAGCTTGATGAGGCTGACCGTCGGGCCAAGGCCGACTACCGCCAGGCACGGGCACAGTCGTCCATGCACAGGCCGCCCAGCAAAGGTTCTGCCGTCGATGCGGCTGATACCAAAACAGATTAGAGCCGCCGCTATTTGCGCGCGCGACGGCTCCTAGGCATCAGGGTTTTCTCGGGGGCGAGAACTGCGAAATCTAGCATACCTTCCTAGCGCGTCAAATCCGGCGATTTCCACCACGGAGATCGCTAATGAACTTCGATTTTTCATCTTGTGGCGGGCTTATGCAGCGCCATCTCGACTGGTTGACCGGCTCCGGCGTGCCGATGAGCGCGATAATCCGGCCCGAGCCGATGCGCCTTGCCCATGGCTTTCGCGCGGCTGACAGTCGGTTCGACCATGACCCGAGCAGTCCCGCCTGGCTGGCATTTCCCGAACCCGAAGATTGCGTCTTCTGGGAACCGCGAACTGGCTTGCGGGCGACAGCGGTGGCAGATGTCATTTCCCCACAAGGACCGGTGACAATGGGAGTGACGGCCAATGGCTCGCATTCCTGAGTCTGAGCGGCAGCGGCTCGACCTTGCCCGTCACCTTGCCAATTGCGGCGCGCGGCCGGTTCTGGAAGCGCTGGAGGCGGCTGCGCGGGGAGAGCCAGTTGACGCCGTGCTTGCCGAGTTTGCCCGCCTTCCCTCCGGTTGTGATCGCCCAAGGTTCCCCGGAAAGATCGTCGCCATCGCCAGCGGTGACCTGCGATGAGAACAAATCCGGCTAGCCGAAAAAAACGACACAAGGCAACGCGCGCCGAAATGGTGGCGCTGAAACAGCGGCTCTACGAGATCATCGCGATACAGCGACCGATGACAGTGCGCCAAGTGTTCTACCAGGCCACCGTGCATGGCCTCGTGGAGAAGACCGAGCAAGCCTATGACCGTATCCAATGGACCTTGGCGCAGATGCGCAGGGACGGCGATCTGCCCTATTCCTGGCTGACGGATTCCAGCCGCAGCGTCTATCGCGTCGATTCATTTGAAACGCCTGAAGATGCCATTGAGGCGACCGCCCGCTTCTATCGAAAATCTCTTTGGGCTGAGGCCGATGTCCGAGTCGAAATCTGGTGTGAGAAAGATGCGTTGTCGGGCGTCATCCTGCCGATTACCAACGAATATGATCTTGGGCTCTACGTCGCGCGTGGCTTCGCCAGCCTAAGCTACCTTCATGCCGCCGCCGAGGTGATTGCCGCTTCCTACAAACCGACGGTCATCTACCACCTTGGTGATCATGATCCATCTGGCGTGATGGCGGGGAGGAAAATCGAGGAGACGCTCCGCGATCTAGCGCCGGAGGCGGATATCCGTTTTGAGCGCCTTGCCGTCACGGAATATCAAATTGAGCTGTGGAATCTTCCGGCACGACCGACGAAGAAAAGCTCACATGATCGCGGCTGGCAGGGCCAGAGTGTCGAACTCGATGCGATCCCGCCAGATATGCTCAGAGAACTTATCCGGGCGACCATCGAAAAACATCTACCGCGCGAGCATTTCAAGGTGCTGAAGATCGCCGAGGAAAGCGAACGCGCCTTCCTGAGGCAATGGGCGGATGATGGAGGCGGACGATGATGTCGGCGCGCGACATCACGGCTGCACTCGGCGGCTTCTGGCACGGCTCCTACGGCATGGCGAAATGCCCGGCGCACGACGATCGTTCGCCGTCGCTGTCAATCCGCGACGGCAGTGACGATAAGGTGCTGGTGAAATGCCATGCCGGATGCGATCAGGCCGACGTGATCGATGCGCTCCGGCATCGCGGATTATGGCCGCGCCGGCGTGATGATCCGGAATCATCGCGCACCCGGTCGCCGTCGCCGTCGCGCTCTTCGAAGCCAAGGGATGAACGCGACGAAATATCCCGCATCGCGCTTGTTCGCCGTCTGTGGCGCGAAGCAATCGACCCTCAAGTGCCATTGGTCTTTGCCTATCTTGACCATCGCGGCCTACCGCCGCTGACTTACGATCAGATCCCCGTCTTCCGCTTCCATCCGCGTTGCCCCTTCGGCAGCGAGTGCGTGCCGGCGCTGATCGCTCGTTTCTCGCCGATCGAAAATTTCGGACCTGAGAGCGAGCCGACGGCGCTCTTTCGAATCCGGATAGACCGCTTCGACGGAGACCGGCGCAAGCTAGCGCTCGGACCGTCTCGCGGGCAAGTCGTCAAGCTATATCAGGACACCAGTCTCGGCGGCATCGGCTTAGCCGAGGGCATCGAAAAGGGCCTGGCGTTGGCAGCGAGCGGCTGGAATCCGATCTGGGTGACATGCGGCACCTCAACCATGCGCAGCTTCCCGCTGTTGCCCTGGATGGAGGCGTTGACGGTTTTCTGTGACGCCGACGACCCCGGCCGTGATGCCGCGCTTGCTGCCGCCGGTCGTTGGCATGGGGCCGGCCGCGAAGCGCGGATCCTTCAACCGCCTTCGCCCTACAAGGATTGGGACGCTTGGTATCGTGGAGGTGGTGAGTCATGAGCCACCGCACCGCCGATGACATCGAGCGCGAGGCCGTTCGGATCGAGCCGGGATTTGGAGTGGGACCGAGCGGCGAATCCAACCGCGACCATCATCCCCCCGCGCGGGGCTACGACAACCGTTTCAGGTCAAAGCCCGATGATCGAAACGGAAGCCAGCAGCAGCCGCAAGAGGAAGACCAGCCGCTTGAACCGCTCGAAACCTTCTCGGTCGCCGACTTCGCTGGAAAGCCTGTTCCCGAACAAGAATTCCTAGACGGGCGACAGATGTTCCCGGCCCGCAACGTCACGCAGCTGCAGGGCGACGGCGGCACCGGCAAGTCGCTGCTCGCCATGCAGCTTTGTATGGCAGTCGTGAGCCGCAGCACTTGGCTCGGAATCAGCGTCCGCCACGGCGCGGCGCTCTATGTGTCCGCCGAAGACGACAAGACGCAAAACCATATCCGCGCTGCCGCGATTGCCGATGCTGAAGGACTCGACCTCGCCGCCATGTCAGGACTGCGGATCACATGCCTCGCGGGCGAGGACGCGACGCTGGCGACCGAGGACCGCAAGGGCCGGCTCTCCGTTACCTCGCTTTTCAAGCGCCTCGAACTGACCATCGCGAACGTCAAACCGCAGATCGTCGTGCTCGACAACCTCGCCGACGTTTTCGGCGGCAACGAGATTTCGCGTTCGCAGGCAAAACAGTTCATCGGCATGTTGCGCGGTCTCGCGATCCACTTCGATTGCTGCATCCTGCTTCTCGGGCATCCCTCACTTACCGGGCTGAATAGCGGTTCAGGGACATCCGGTTCGACCGCCTGGTCGAATTCCGTCCGGTCACGGCTCTATCTGTATAAACCGACCGACGAGGGCGCCGACGACGGCGCGCGCGTGCTCGAAATCATGAAATCGAACTACGGCCCTCGCGGCGATCCGATTAACCTCAAGTGGGACATGGGCCGCTTCATCTGCACCGACAAGCCGGAACGGGCCGGATCGAATATAGGCAAGGCGGATCGCGCCGAGCGCGTGTTCATGAAGCTGATGCGCGCCGGCATCGAACATGGGCAGACGTTCTCGCCCTCCATCAGCGCCCGCACGTATCCACCGACGCTGTTCGCCGGCAGCAACGAAAGAGAGGGCGTAAACAAGCGCGAATTCGAGCGCGCCATGCACGTTTTGCAGGACAGGGGCGACATCAAAACCGCCATTCTTCACCCCGGAACAAGCCGGCAAAAAATCATACTGGTGGTTGCGAATGACAATGGCTGATTTTCCACCTCAGGTAAGCCGCACACACTGCTATGTCGCTGTGTGCTGCACCCCCACCTATGTATTTGGTTTCATTGCACTATCGTCGTGTGGTGCACACACACCCTATATCTACGATATAAAGGGCCGCTTGGCGGTGGCCCCTAATATCGACACACGGAACGATAAAGCCGGACCTCCTATTTGCGGCACAAGCTGCGGCGCAACATGGGAGGGAAAGCATGATCGATTCCGTCACGACTGCCGCCGCCGCAATGAAAGACGAGCTCCCCGTGCCACGCGCTGCCGAAGGGCCGGTGGCCTAGGTTCTTCCCAGCCGAAAACTGAAAGCGGGAGGGGCGGCAGCGCAGTAGTTTTGACTATATACGCAACTGCTAAACTAACCACTACCATGATGATGGTTGAACGATGAACGAGCCTCACGCTTCGAGCCCGATAGAAGACGTCATCAACCTAGTGGAGCACCTCGACGGGGTGCAGGAGCGTTGGGCGCGCAACATTGCCGCCGGCCTAAACCGGTTCCTTTCGGGCGAAACGGATGACGTCGCCGCAGCGCTCGATCTCAAAGTGGCACGCGGAAAGCGCGGCTGGCGCGGGCTATCGGTGTTTGCCGCACGCGACACGGCCATTCGGGAAGCCGCAGCGAAATTCTTTCCCGCACTGAAGACGTCGCAGCAGGCCGAAGCGCTGGCGGTAGCGCTTCAACGCTATGCGACCTCCGCCTGGTGCATCGATCGGCAGAAGCAAGAATGTCCATACAAAGCCGGTGACCTGCGTGCCGCACTCTGGCTCATCTTGACCCGCGTCGATTATGCGGTTGCGGCTCGGCGGATCAGAAAAATTTTGGCCACGAGATAGGGCTTTTCGTGGCCACGCTTTCGGGAAATCCTTAAGGCAACCGAATTGAGGCAGGCATGTCAAAACTGATCGTAGACGGCGAGCTGATGCTTTACGGGCCGGTTGGCTTCACCGATTTCTGGGATGAAAGCGGCTTTACCAGCTCGCAGGTGATCGAGGCTTTGGGCGCGCTTTCCGGCGACATCGTCGTGCGCCTCAACTCCGGCGGCGGCATCGCCATGGAGGGCTCGGCGATCCACAATGCTCTAAAGCGCCGCGACGGCAGGGTGATCGTGAAGATCGACGCGATAGCCGCCTCGGCGGCTTCCTTGATCGCTATGGCTGGCGACGAAATCGAAATGCCGCTTGGCACCCTGTTGATGATCCATGAGCCCTCGGGAATGACCCTCGGCCCGGCCGATGATCACCGGCGCACCGCCGGCGTTCTCGACACGATGACCGGTGTGTTTGCACAAGTCTATGCCGAGCGCACCGGTCTTTCCGAAAACGAAGTCCGGCAAATGATGAAGGATGAAACATGGATGGCGCCGCAGGAAGCGCTGGCCAATGGATTCGCCACCTCGGTTTCCGAACATGTACCGACCGCGCCGACGGCCGATGCGGCGTTTGACTATAGCAGCTACGCAAAAGCGCCGGATCGCCTGAAGAGGCTGGCGGGAGAGCGGAAGGCCATGGGTCTCCCGATGGTGGCGGTTGCGTCCGCTCCGCACAAACGAAAGGAAGTGACCATGACCGAACCGAACGTGGCTGCGGCCGATGACCAGGCGGCCGCCAAGATGCAGGACGTCAACAGCCGCATCTATCAGCTCTGCACCACTGCGAAGATGACGCTGGTGGAGGCAAACGAAATCGTGCTCAACGCGAAGGGTGATTTCGCCAAAGCACAGACGATGGTTATCAACGCGCTCGCCGACAAAGAGCCGGGCGGCGGTCGGGTGTCACCGTTGGTTTTGGACGAAAGCTACGGCTCGATGATGGTCGCCCGCGATATCGAGGATGCGCTTTATGCCCGGATCGCTGGCAAGCCCGCCCAGGGCCGCGCCTCGGAATGGCAGGGCCGCAGCCTACTCGACATGGGGGCTGCTCTGCTTGAGGCGCGTGGTGAGCGGGTCATTTCGCGAAATCGCGATCGGCTTGCGACGCAGATCATGAGCAGCGGATCGACACACAGCACGTCAGACTTTCCTTTTGTCACCGGCAACGCCGCGAACCGCTTCCTGCTCGATGCCTATCGCGCCGCCGAAACGCCGCTGAAGCAATTGGCACGTGTCCGCAACGCCGCCAATTTCAAGGCTATGACAATCGGCCGCATGTCGGAAATGCCGACGCTCGAAGAGGTGCTTGAAGGCGCCGAAATCACCTACGGCTCGCGATCGGAGGCGAAAGAAACCTACCGTGTCAAGACATATGCGAAAATGTTCGGCATCTCGCGGGAAGCGCTCATCAATGATGATCTAGACGCCTTCTCCGACACGCTCCGGGCGTTCGGCCAAGCCGCCGCTCAAACGGAGGCGGATTTGATCGCCGATCTTCTGCTCGACAACAGCGGCCTCGGGCCGCTGCTCGACGACAGTGTCACGCTCTTCGCAAATGCACGTGGAAACAAGGCGGTTACCCCATCCGCCCTGACGATCAGCAGCGTCAGCGCAGGCCGCAAGGCGCTGCGCGATCAAAAGGGGCTCGACAACGAGACGCCGCTTTCGCTGAAGCCGCAGTTCCTCATCGTCGGCTCTAATAACGAAACGACGGGCGAGCAAATTATCGCCGCGATCACGCCCTCGGCCACCGAAGAGGTGAACCCCTTCTCCGGGAAACTCACGCTGCTGGTCGAGCCTCGCCTTGAGGATGCCGCCTGGCGGCTCTTCGCATCGCCCGACCAGGCGCCCGTCTTTGAGATCGCCTACCTTAACGGTGTCCAGCAGCCCAAATTGGAAACGCGCGAAGGCTGGAACACGCTGGGAACCGAATTCCGGGCGATCCTCGATTTTGGCTGTGGCATCACCGGCTGGCGTGGCGCCTATCTCAATGAGGGCGAATAGAAAGCCCGGATCAACCGAGAGGACTGGGAATGTCGGAACATTACTCGCATCTCACCGACGACGAAATCATGGCCGAAGGTTCAAAGATCGCCCAGGAGCGCGCGCAGGGCAAAATCATATCTATTGACGAACTTTGCGCCCGCTTAGGTATCACGTTAGAAACGGCTCTTGCCTTGGGAGCCGAGGAGGCATCTCGCATTCATGGCCGGCCGATGAAAATCATTCGAATCGACTCGATCAACTAAAATGCCGACGCCGACGGCGTCGCAGTGCCTGCGCATCGACGGGTTTCATGTCCCCTCCGGTCCGCTGCATTGAAGGGGCGCTGCTAAGGGAAGCGCCACTACAAATCAATCTGTTGATAGCCTAGAATCGTCTTAGAGACTGGATATCGAGCTGGCGGCGCTGCTGATAGCATCAATGTATGGCTGCGTACAAAATAAATACTGTCTTAGGTGGCGCGTTCCTCGTTGAGGGAGATACGTTGCGCAATCTCGTGAGATTCGTCGCCGAAGCCTATGGGAAGCCCCCAGAGATTACAGCCACCTTCGAGGAAGCTCGGTCGATTCAAACCGACAATATCGACGACATATTCACCGACCCATTAGTTAGGTCGGTGGAGCTAACGGCCTTCAAGATATTGGCTGTTAGTGAGACGGGATACACGTCAATACAATTCAACAACATCGACAGCCGACCGGCCACGATTGATATCAGTGGTGATAGAACGTGGGCTCTGGCGCTTGAACATAAACTGAACAATGAATTGCTGGCGTGCAATCGCTGGTGGGGGTTCTTTCGGGACAACACAAAACGCAGAGAGAACATAGGTTTTTGGATGTTCATCCTGACATTAATGTCAGTATCCGCAATTTTCCTTGGGTTGACCTATGACTGGAAATCCACACTACGGGTCGGTGGTCTAGTTCTCGCGTTGGTAAACCTTAGATTTCTAGTTAACCTGGGGATGAATGCCCTCTTTCCCGTCGTCCAGTATAATTTCGGAATGGGTGAAAGACGGGCCAGGCTCCGAACGAATATCCTCAAATTCATTATGAGTGGCGTTGTCGTTGCCGTTATTGTTGGCCTCTTTACGGGTTGGCTTGAGAAGCTTTTGGGAATCGACTAGGGCGTCGCGCGAGGAAAACTTGCTGACAAATGCGTCTACTGGTCAGTCGGAGTTCGACGCTCCCACAAGACTCCGACGCAGATGACAGCGATCACAATCGAGAGCGTGATTGCCATGGCGATGTTGCCAAAGTAGGCAGCGGCTGCACATAGAATTGCGAGGCCCGCGATGATCTTCAAGGTTGCGTCTGCATACTGGTTGCTTTTTGGCATCAATAGCGCCCTGATTTCGATTGCTTCACCGTCACATGGCCCAAATGCGCCTTGCACTTCGGGCAGTTGAACAGCCTCCCTTGTCCAGCGAGGTCCTGAACGACCTTAATCAAAGATCCATTTTCCTCACATATCGGGCAGTATGGCCGCCCAACCGGCTCACCGTCTTCCATGTCGTAAAGCAGGGAGTTCAGCCGGGTAGTGTTCTCCGCCTTGTATTTCAGTTGGTCGGAGAGCTTTCGAATTTCGGCATCCTTTCGGCGGACGACTTCTTCAGCATCGACCAAACCGAGCTTTGCGCTGGCAAGTGCCGAAGTAATCTCCGCGATCTTCAATTTGAGATCGGCTTTATCGAAGTGGACGTCAATCTCGTTGAGTTGCTTCACCACACCAAGTGCTGCGCCGATCGCAGTAATCGTACCGGTAATATCCATAAAGCTGCCTCCCGTTGTCTACAGGAGATCATCTCACTATTCCGCCGTCAAGATTGCATGTGGCCTAGATTTCACCTTCGGATAGTAGTCGCAGCCTCACGATATCAATAAGTGGACGGTGCTCGCATCGAGAAGACAAGGGCGTTCTACCCCGGCTAATAGCCACGGATGCGTTGTCTGTGCGCCCCTGGGCGCAAAGGGGGCATCAGCGCCGTGTTGCCAGCCGCCAAAGCTCAGCGAGATCATCCAAACTCATCCGGAGCATATCCGCCGCCGTCAGCCGTTCCCGCTTGCCACCGCCGACCACCTTATGCAGCGCATAACCCTCACCGCAAACTGCGGAAACGAGGCCATACATTCGGACCCCCAAGGAGAGCCCGGCATCGCGCCAGTTCCTTGCTCGCATTCACCTGCCGCTCGGTGATCGGGTCGCGCGCCTTGCCGCCGTCAACGTGTTCCCGGCCGCAATTAATGGCCGAAGCACCCTTGCCACCTATCGATTCCCACAGCGCCCGAAACGAGTCGCGGCGGCCACCTGAGCAGCATCGAGAACATCTCTCGCCGCCATTGTCGTGAGGGCGTCCGCCCCGTCATCGTGGAGAATCCCTATTATTCCCGCGCACACTGCGAGGATGCGACGAACCCTCGAACGATTCCCGCGATGAACATCCGCGAAAGCGGCTTTGTTTTCGATGGCGCGGCATGTTCGGCAGGATGCCATAGAGGCGGGGAAAACGGAAAACCAATTTTCCCCCAGATTTTCCCCCAAGCCGAGTCACCGGAGCTATGGTTCCGTATTAGAAACTATATGCATTTGTTTTTCTTGGGGTTTTTGGTGAGAGCGTCGGGGTTCGAACCCGAGACCTACTGATTAAAAGTCAGTTGCTCTACCGGCTGAGCTACGCTCTCCCTCTCCGCGGGTGTGAAGCACCCCGGCTGGAAGTGGGCGGAACATAGGCAGGCGACCCATTGCGGTCAACCGAAAAATTCGGCTTTTTCCAGCGATCGGCACATTTCTTGCGGGCGCAAGGCTTATCCCTCGCGCGTGCAAGGCTTATCCCTCGCGCGTGCACGGGTTATCCCTGCGCGTTCAAGGGTTATCCCTTGTGCTTTCAAGGCTTATCGCCTGCGTGCGACAACTTGAGTTCTTGCGCACGCAAAAAGGTGATTGGCAATCCGGGCCTCGCAAAGCTAGGAACAGGGCGCAGATTGCAGCCGGAGAGAGTGCGTGTCGATTGCCGATATTTCCCTGTGGAGCGCTTTGATAGCCGGGGCGCTTTCCTTCCTCTCGCCCTGCGTGCTTCCCCTCGTCCCGCCCTACCTCTGTTATATGGCCGGTATTTCAGTCGAGCAGTTCCGGGGCGGCTCCGCGGTGGCGGTGGCGCCCGATGTCAGGCGCGGCGTGCTGTTCTCCGCGCTGCTTTTCACGCTCGGCTTTGCCACCGTCTTCGTGGCGCTCGGCGCCGGCGCTTCCAGCATCGGCATTGCGCTGCGCCAGCATCTCGACCTGCTCTCCAAGATCGGCGGGCTGATCATCATCGTCATGGGGCTGAATTTCCTCGGTCTCTTCCGAATCGGAATTCTAGGCCGCGAGGCGCGCTTCCAAGGTGGCGGCAAGCCCGCGACGCTGACGGGGGCGTATATCATGGGCCTGGCCTTCGCCTTCGGCTGGACGCCCTGCATCGGCCCAGTGCTCGGCGCGATTCTCGGTGTGGCCGCCTCGCGCGAGACGGTCGGCTCCGGCGCCGGGCTGTTGGCCATCTATTCGCTGGGTCTTGCCATTCCCTTCTGGATCGCCGCCGGCTTTTCCGGCGCCTTCATGCGCTTCCTGTCGCGCTTCCGCCGCCATCTCGGCACGGTGGAAAAGGTGATGGGCGTCTTCCTCATCCTCACCGGCCTCGCCTTCCTGTTCGGCTGGGTCAGCGATGTGGCGATCTGGTTTCAGCAGACCTTTCCGATCCTTATGAAAATCGGCTAAACCGGTCTTCCCTACCCGCCGATCATTCCCGCGTCCTGGAAGACCTCTTGGCCGATATCGTCAGTCTGCTTCTGCCGTTCTTCGGCCTGATCCTAATCGGTTACATCGCCGCCAAGGCGACGAAGCAACCGGCGGAAGCGCTCGGCTGGCTGAACACCTTCATCATCTATGCCGCCCTGCCCGCTCTGTTTTTCAAGCTCGTCTCGCGCACGCCGATCGAAGAGCTGACGCGGGTCGATTTCATCGTCACCGATGTCGCCGCGACCTATGCAGTCTTCATCCTGCTCTTTGCCATCGGCCGTTTCGTGCGCGGCAATGCGCTTGATGACTGCACCATCCAGTCCTTTGCCGGCGCCTACGGCAATATCGGCTATATGGGGCCGGGGCTGGCGCTGCTGGCGCTCGGCGAAGGCGCCGCCGTGCCGGTGGCGCTGATCATCTGCTTCGAGAATGCGCTGCATTTCATCGTCGCGCCGACGCTGATGGCGGCCGCCGGCGACGACAAGCGTTCAGTGGGCCAGCTTGCCGCCGATATCACCCGCAAGGTGACGCTGCATCCCTTCATCCTGTCGACGGCGGCAGGGTTTGCGGTGGCAGCCTTCGATATCGACCAGCCGCTGGCGTTTCAGCGGCTGGTCGATTACCTCGCCCAGGCGGCCGCCCCCTGCGCGCTCTTTGCCATGGGCGTGACGCTGGCGCTGCGGCCACTGAAGCGCATCCCGGCGGAAATCTCCTATATCGTGCCGGCCAAGCTGATCCTGCATCCCATCGCGGTTTTTCTGGCACTGACAGCTGTCGGCGGTTTCGAGCCGGTCTGGATCCAGGCAGCCGTGCTGCTCGCCTCATTGCCGACGGCGACCAACGTCTTCGTCATCGGCCAGCAATACGGCGTCTGGCAGGAACGCGCCTCGGCGACGATCCTGATCATGACGGTGCTTTCGGTGGCGAGCGTTTCGCTCTGGCTGGTCGTGATCCGCTCAGGCCTTCTTCCGCTTCAGCTTTTCCTTTAAGGAATCGGGAATATCACGGAAGCCCCGGCCGGGCTCAATGCCCTCACGCATGACGAGGTTGCGCAGCGGCGGAATGGCCGAAAGAATATGCAGGCCGGCAGCCCGCAGCATTTGCACCGGCAGGAAATCGGAGAGCAGCGAGCGGTTGAGAAGATCGACACTGGCGGTGCGCGTCATGATGTCGGCGCGGCGTTTGCGGTCGAAGCTGTCGCCGGCATCGGCCGGCAACGGCAATTCGGCCCTGTCACAGAGGATGTCGACGAGCGCCATGATATCACGCAGGCTGAGGTTCAGCCCCTGCGCCCCGATCGGCGGGAAAACATGCGCCGCCTCGCCGATCAGCGCGATGCGCCCCTTGCCGAAACGATGCGCCATCATGCCGGACAGCGGCCAGAGCTGGACGCCCTCCTCCACGTCGACTTTGCCGAGCATGGACTGCATCTGCGCCTCGACCATGGCCGAGAGTTCGGCCAGCGGCAATTCCATGCGAGCGGCGGCCTCAGCGGGATTCTGCACCCAGACGAGGCTGGAGCGGCTTCCCGACAGCGGCACCTGGGTGAAGGGGCCGTGTTTGGTGTGGAATTCGCTCGAGATGTTCTGGTGCGGCAGCGAATGGGCAAAATTCAGCACCATGGCCGATTGCGGATAGGACCAGTTGCGAACGCCGATCCCTGATGTCTCGCGCAGCTTCGAGCCGCGGCCGTCGGCGCCGACGGCAAAATCGGCTGCGAGCGTCTCGCCGCCGGCAAGGGTGATTGACACCTTCTCGGCCGAGATCTCGATCGATTCGGCCATGTCGCTGAAGCGGCTGATGTTGCCCTCGCCGGCCGTGGCCTGTTCGAGGATGTCGATCAGCGCCTTGTTGGGGAAATTATAGCCGAAGGCATCAAGGCCGACCTCAGCGGCGCGGAATGTCGTCGTCGGCGCGCGCAGCAGCCGGTCGGTGCCGTCGATGATGCGCATGCTGGTGAGAGGTGCTGCCGCCGGGCGCAGCCTGTCCCAGAGCGTCAGGCGATCGAGGAAGCGGATCGATTGATCCATCAGCGCCGTGGTGCGCCGGTCCTCCTTCGCGGCAACGGGTGCAACCAGCGCCACGCTGCGGCCACCGCGGGCGAGCGCAATTGCGGCGATCATGCCGGCGAGCCCGCCACCGATCACCGCGATTTCAAATGTCTTCATGCTATTGTTCCGCCATCGCAAGAGGCGGACCAGCCGCTTATGCGGCCGGCTTCGCCTGACGGCGCCAACTATAGCCCTTGCCGGCTTCGGCGTCACGCACCGCCGGCTGATAATGATGGGGAATGGCGGGAAGGCGGTTTTCAGCAAGCCGCTTCAGCGCCGTCGCGTTGCTGACGGCAAAACTGTCGATGCCGACGCGCAGCATCAACGGTACCTGGTCGATCAGCACGTCGCCGACGGCGCGCAGCTCGTTGGCGTAGCCCAAACGCTGGCGCAGCAGCGAGGCATGGCTGAAGGCGCGGCCGTCGTTGAAGGCCGGGAAGGCGACGGCGACGATGTCAAGGCGAGAGAGATAGGGCTCCAGCCTCCGCACGTCGTCAGCCGGCTTGATCAGCACGCCAAGGCCGATCTCATTGCTTTCATCAGCCTTGACGATCAGCTCGTCGAGGCCGAGCAGCGGCTTCTCCTCGCCAGTCGCCTTCACCTCGTCGGTCTCGATCACCCAGGGATCGTTTTCGACAAAACCGGTTTCTCTCCAGATCTTCGTCATGATCCCCTCCTTATGCCGCTTCGGCGGCCGAGCCGTAGAGCGCAGTCTTGAAAGGCTGCGGCCCGACGCGGCGATAGGCGGCGAGGAAGGTTTCGGAATGATCGAGGCGCAGGCCGAGATAGGTATCGACGATCGTCTCGATTGCATCCGTCACCCGGTCCGGCTCGAAGCCGCGGCCGATGATTTCGCCGATCGACGTATGCTCGTCGCCGGAGCCGCCGAGCGTGATCTGATAGAGTTCGGCGCCCTTCTTCTCCACACCGAGCAGGCCGATATGGCCCACATGGTGATGGCCGCAGGCATTGATGCAGCCGGAGATCTTGATCTTCAGTTCGCCGATCTCGGCCTGGCGTTCGGGATTGCCGAAGCGGCGGGAGATTTCCTGCGCGACCGGAATGGAGCGCGCGTTGGCAAGCGCGCAGTAGTCCAGCCCGGGACAGGCAATGATATCGGTGATCAGGCCGGCATTGGCTTCGGCGAGATCGATCGCGACAAGACCGCGATAGACGGCTTCGAGATCGGCCAGCGCCACATGCGGCAAGATCAGGTTCTGCTCATGGCTCACGCGGATTTCGTCGAAGGCATATTCCTCGGCGAGATCGGCGACCGCATCCATCTGCGCGTCGGTGGCGTCGCCCGGAATGCCGCCGATCGGCTTCAGCGAGATCGTCACCATGCCATAATCGGGGTTCTTGTGCGGCTGCACATTCTGCTGGACCCAGCGGGCGAAAGCCGGATCGGCCTTCTTCCAGCGGGCGAGGTTTTCCCAGCCCTCGGGGCGCTGAGGCAGATCAGGCAGCGCGAAATAGGCGGCGATCGCCTCGACATCCTGTTCCGGCAGCTTCAATTCACTATCCTTCAAGGCAGCGAATTCGGCTTCCACCTGGCGGGCCAGTTCCTCGGCGCCGGTTTCGTGCACGAGGATCTTGATGCGAGCCTTGTACTTGTTGTCGCGGCGGCCGTGCAGATTGTACACGCGCACGATCGCCGTGGTGTAGGAGAGCAGATCCTCCTCCGGCAGGAAGTCGCGGATCAGCTTGGCGATCATCGGCGTGCGGCCCTGGCCACCGCCGACATAGACGGCAAAGCCGATCTCACCCTTGTCGTTCTTCTTCAGATGCAGGCCGATATCATGGACCTGGATGGCGGCGCGGTCGCGCTCGGCGCCGGTGACGGCAATCTTGAACTTGCGCGGCAGGAAGGAGAATTCCGGATGGACCGACGACCACTGGCGCAGGATTTCCGCATAAGGCCTGGGATCGGCGACCTCGTCGGCCGCCGCACCGGCAAAGTGATCGGCCGTCACGTTTCTGATGCAGTTGCCCGAGGTCTGCAGCGCATGCATCTCGACGCTGGCGAGATCGGCCAGCGCATCGGGGATCTCCGACAGCTTCGGCCAGTTGAACTGCAGGTTCTGGCGCGTGGTGAAATGGCCGTAGCCGCGGTCATAGGTGCGGGCGATATGGGCGAGCATGCGCATCTGGCGCGCGCTCAGCGTGCCATAGGGAATGGCAATGCGCAGCATATAGGCATGAAGCTGCAGGTAGACGCCGTTCATCAGGCGCAGCGGCTTGAACGCATCCTCGGCAAGCTCGCCGGAAAGGCGGCGCTGAACCTGGTCGCGGAACTGCTCGACGCGCTCGCTGACAAAGGCATGATCAAATTCGTCGTAACGGTACATCGTCTTCCTCAGACTGCAATGAATTCGGGATCGGCGGGAGCGTAGCCCGGAGCATATTCCATGGTCGGCCCTTGCGCGCGAATGCGCTCGCGAAGGCGAAGCGGCCAGAGAATGCCGTTGGTTTCCTGAACGTCGACGACGGCGACGTCAACGACTTCGTTGTCGGCATAGGATTTCTTGCCGATCGCTTCCAGCGCTTCGACGGCTTCGTTGTGGCGGGCGACAAGCGCCTCCTGCAGCGAGGTGGACCATTTCCCGTTCGCATCCAGCCAGACGGCAATGCCGTCCGTCAGCCGGTTGGCCGTCAGAACCTTGTCTACCATATTCAGCTCCTTGCAAGTTCCTCGAGCCGGGCGTTCGCACGCACCAGCGGCTCGGACAGTTCGAAATTGGCGCCGGCGACCGCATCGCCGATAATGACCATGACCGGTCCGGTCAGCTCGTCGCGGTGCTGCAGATCGGGAAGATCGGCAAGCGTGCCATGCAGCAGGCGGCGCTCCGCGCGGCTGGCATTTTCGATGACGGCGACTGTCGTCTCGGCGGGAATACCGGCCTGCATCAGTCGCTCGGCGACCGAGGCGGCAACGGTGCGGCCCATATAGACCGCGATCGTCGCGCCGGAGACGGCAAGGCTCGCCCAATCGGGCAGTACATCGCCGGTGAGATCATGGCCCGTGGTGAAGACCAGCGAGGAGGCAACGCCGCGCAGCGTCAGCGGCAGCTCGAAATCGGCGGCGGCGGCGAAAGCCGAGGTGATGCCGGGCACGACCTCATAGGTGATGCCGGCAGCGCGCAATGCAGCCATCTCTTCGCCTGCCCGGCCATAGACCAGCGGATCGCCGGACTTGAGGCGGACGACACGTTTGCCCTGGCGGCCGAGCTCGACCAGCAGCTCGTTGATCTCTTCCTGCGATTTCGAATGGCAGCCCTTGCGCTTGCCGACGGAACGCCGCTCGGCATCGCGGCGGCCCATATCGACGATCGCCTGCGGCACGAGCGCGTCAAAAACGATGACGTCGGCTTCCATCATCACGCGCTGGGCGCGCAGCGTCAGCAGATCCTCAGCCCCCGGACCGGCACCGACCAGCCAGACGTGGCCCGCGACCTTGTCCATCGCGCCCAGCAGCCGGTCGGCGGCGTGGCGGGCCTGCGGCAGGTTGCCGTTTGCAACAGCATCGGCAACGGCGCCGGAGAAAAAGCGGCGCCAGAAGACGCGGCGGGAAACGCCACGGGGGATCAGTTGATCGACGGCCTTTCTGTAGCTCGTCGCCAGCGCGGCCAGACGCCCAAGCGAAGGAGAGAGAAGCTGATCGATCTGGGCTCGGATCATCTGCGCCAGGACCGGCCCTGCCCCTTCGGTGCCGATTGCGACGGCAACCGGCGCACGATTGACCAGCGCCGGTGTGAAGAAATCGCAGTAATCGGGCTGATCGACGGCGTTGGCCGGAACTTTGGCGGCGCGCGCGGCATCGACGATGGCCCGATCGCTAGCTTCGTCACCGGTTGCGGCAAAGACCAGTGCAGCTCCCTCGACCTGCTTGGCGGCAAAGGCGGCGCGCACGGTCTCGATCCGGTTGGCGATCAGGAAGGCATGATAATCGGCTTCCGGCCGCTCGGCGTAGGCGACGATCCGCGCCCGCGTGTTGAGCAGCAGCCGCACCTTGGCGAAGGCTTCGTCGCCATTACCGAAGACAGCCGTCTTCTGGCCTTCGACGCGAAAGAAGGCTGGAAATACCGAAAGCTGCTCAGTCTTGGGAGACATCATCAATCCACTTCGAAGTTGCCAGAATATGCCCGTGATCGACAAGCGATTGAAGGAACAGAAATTCGAAAGCCCCAGCAAGCGCGTATTCTTATGCTCGCGCCATCGGCGATTTGAGAAAAGTCAACCGTGCCGACAAAAACCACCTGCTCCCACTCTCTTTGTTGCGGTGCAGTATAAAGCCTGTGATAAACGGCGTCCACCGGCGTTTGGCGCATTTCGCTCGCGCCTCCAAGGCGATAGACTGGGAAAAACCGGAGACGCCAATGCCTGGCAAGACCATCGCCGCCCGCCTGCTTTCGGTGATCGAGGACGATATCCTGCCGCTTACCGAACGCGGCGTTTCGCTTGGCAACAAGGTGTTCGGCGCGGCGATCCTGCGCAAATCCAATCTGTCGCTCGTCGTCGCCGAGACCAACAACGAGTTGGAGAACCCGCTCTGGCATGGCGAGGTGCATACGCTGAAGCGCTTCTACGAACTTGGCGACAAGCCGGCGACCAAGGATTTGATCTTCCTTTCCACCCACGAACCCTGCACCATGTGCATGTCGGCGATCACCTGGGCGGGCTTCGACAATTTCTATTATTTCTTCAGCCACGAGGATTCCCGCGATGCCTTCGCCATCCCGCATGACCTGAAGATCCTGAAGGAGGTCTTCGGGCTTGAACCCGGCGGCTATCGCAGGCAGAACGCCTTCTGGAACAGCTTTGCGGTCGCCGATCTCGTCGAGACCGAAGAGGCTCAAATGAGAGAGGCGCTCAAGGCGCAGACCGCCCGCATCAAGGCGCGCTACGACGCATTGTCGGCCAGCTACCAGTCATCGAAGAGCGCCAACGATATTCCCCTCAACTGAGGATGCTGAACCGAGGCACCATGGAACCTTCAAAAGACATTTCGCGGCTGATCGAGATCATGGCGGCATTGCGCCATCCCGAGACTGGTTGCCCCTGGGACATCGAGCAGAATTTTCAGACGATCAAGCCCTATACGATCGAGGAGGCCTATGAGGTTTCCGACGCAATCGAGCGCGGCGATATGGACGATCTCTGCGACGAGCTCGGCGACCTGCTGCTGCAGGTGGTCTTCCATGCCCGCATGGCCGAGGAAGCCGGCGAATTCTCCTTCGGCGACGTGGTCAACGCCATCACCACCAAAATGATCCGCCGCCACCCGCATGTCTTCGCCCGCTCGGAAGCGGATACGCCCGACGCGGTGAAGATCCAGTGGGACGAGATCAAGCAGGCGGAAAAACGCGAGCGCGCCGAGCGCCGGTCAAGGCAGGGGATTACCGAGGATTTCAACGGCGGCTTCCTCGGCTCGGTGCAGCGCAGCTTCCCGGCTTTGACGGAAGCGCTGAAGCTGCAGGAACGCGCCGCCAAAGTCGGCTTCGACTGGTCGGCGCCCGAGCCGATCCTCGACAAGATCGAGGAGGAGATCGGCGAATTGCGGATGGCGCTCAGAGACGGCGACCGCGCGAAGGTCAACGACGAACTTGGCGACTTGATCTTCGCGGTCGTCAATATCGGCCGGCATGTGAAGGCGGATCCGGAACAAGCGCTGCGCGGAACGAATACGAAATTCCGACGTCGGTTCAATCATATCGAGCAGGTTCTTGATGCGGAAGGTGAGACGCTGGAGGCGGCTACTCTGGAGCGGATGGAGGAGATCTGGCAGGCGGCAAAGGCGATAGAGCGGGCGGTGACGTCGGGATGACTCGGGCCGAGTTTGGCGAGAAGCTAACCCCACTCTCCGTAGTCCTCGGCCTTGAGCCGAGGACCCATTGCCACGGCTGTCGGTGGATGCGGCAGCGCCGGTTTGTCGACGGCAAGACGAGCGGGCAGTGACGCCGGGGGGGCTGAGTGAGCAGAACGTTGCCGCATCTCCCTTCTCCCCATCGGGGAGAAGATGCCGGCAGGCAGATGAGGGGGTGAGCGACGACAGGAGCGAATGCGCTGAGCGCAAGCGAAGGGCAATGAAGGGCTTGCCGCGTGGGCCCCTCATCCGACCCTTCGGGCCACCGACCGGGGTCGAGCAACAGGTCTCGACCCGTCCTTCGGACCCCCGCTGGGGAGAAGGGAGTGCCTCACCGCTCCCAATCTTCCTTCGGAGCCTTCGGCCCGTTGCCGATGCGGCGTTCGAGTTCGGCGGCTTCGGTTTCGGAGAGGCGCAGGTCGAGCGTGATCGAGCCGTCTTCGTTGTCCTCGCGGGCATCGACGATCGCGTGGTCGTAGAGCCAGGGCAGCAGCGCCAGCTTGTCGACCGGAAGGCGGATGGTGGTTTCGGTCATCACGCCGGAGAGCCGGCGGCTGATCTCGTCCATCAGCGTGTCGACGCCCTCGCCGCTGACGGCTGAAACCGCCACCACGTTGCTAGCGCCGGCAGCCTTCTGCACCATCGCATCATGCACCTCGGGCTCCAACCGGTCGATCTTGTTCCAGACCTCGATCAGTCGCTTCTCGGCTTCGGCCTCATCGATGCCGAGATCACCGAGGATACGCATCACGTCGGAGCTCTGCGCCTGATTGTCGTCATCCGACATATCGCGGACATGCAGGATGAGATCGGCTTCGAGCACCTCCTCCAGCGTCGCCCGGAAAGCGGCGACGAGATGGGTGGGCAGGTCGGAGATGAAGCCGACGGTGTCGGACAGGATGACGGTGCGGCCGTGCGGCAGCTTCATGCGGCGCAGCGTCGGGTCGAGCGTGGCAAAGAGCATGTCTTCGGCCAGCACGCCGGCGCCGGTGATGCGGTTGAACAAGGTCGACTTGCCGGCATTGGTATAACCGACGAGCGCCACGATCGGATGCGGCACCTTGCGGCGCTTGGCGCGGTGGAGCTGGCGGGTGCGCACGACCTGCTCCAGCTCGCGCTCGAGCTTGATGATGCGGTCCTGCAGCAGCCGCCGGTCGGCTTCGATCTGAGTTTCGCCGGGGCCGCCCATGAAGCCGCCGCCGCCGCGCTGGCGTTCAAGGTGGGTCCAGCTGCGAACCAGCCGGCCCTTCTGATAATTCAGATGCGCCAGATCGACCTGCAGCGTGCCCTCTTTGGTGGAGGCGCGGCGGCCGAAGATTTCAAGGATCAGGCCGGTGCGGTCGATGACCTTGGCGTTCCATTCCTTTTCGAGATTGCGCTGCTGCACAGGGGTCAGCGGATGATCGACGATGACCAGACCGGAATCGCGCTCGTCGAGTAGCGCCTTGATCTCCTCGATCTTGCCGGTGCCGAGCAGCGTCGCCGGTCGGGGATCATTGACTGGGACGATCGAGCCGTTAACGACATCGAGGTCGATCGCCTGGGCAAGGCCCGTCGCCTCCTCCAGCCGGCTTTCCGGCGTGCGGGTCGAGGCCGATTCGGTCTGGCCGCCGCGGTTGCGGGATTTCAGAACCGGCACGACGACGGTCGCGCGCATGTCATCCCTGTGCTTGGCTGCCTCAGGGATGATCGAATCGTTCTTGGTATCGCGTGTCGAAATGACGGCTGATCCTGTTAGGACGCGGCTTCTTCACTCTCGAACATCTGCATCGGCTGACCCGGCATGATCGTCGAGATCGCATGCTTATACACCAGCTGCGAGTGGCCGTCACGGCGAAGAAGAACACAGAAATTGTCGAAAGAGGTAACAACGCCCGTGAGTTTCACGCCGTTGATCAAAAAGATTGTCAGGGAAATCTTTTGCTTGCGAACAGTATTGAGAAATAAGTCCTGCAGATTCTGAGAACGTTCCGCCATCGCGCCGCTTCTTTCTTTATTGCCGACCTGATCTGGCCGGTTGAATATTAATCAACCTCTCAATGCAAGACCGGCGGCACCCTCATTCCACCTGTCCAGCAAATCTTGGTATCAAATCGCAATCTTTTCCGCAACGTCGAAAAAGGCTTCACGGACTTTCTGCGAGACGCTGCCCGGATGACCGTTGGCAATGGCTTGGCCATCGACGGAAACCACCGGAAAACAAATACTTGTGGCTGCCGTCAAGAAAACCTCGCGGGCCGCGAGCATCTCTGAAACGGAGAAATTCCGCTCGGTGATCTCAAGCCCCAGCCGGGCTGCGACGTCGATCAAGGTGGTGCGCGTAATGCCGCGCAGAATGCCGTGTTCGGCGGGCCGCGTCACCAGAGTTCCGTCCCGGTCGACGATCCAGACATTGGTCGCCGCCCCTTCCTTCACCATGCCGTCGCCATCGACATAGATCGCCTCCTGGGCGCCGGCTTCCTTCGCCTGCTGACGCGCCATGGCGTTCGGCAGCAGGCCGACGGACTTGATGTCGACGCGGTCCCAGCGATTGTCGGCAACGGTGATCGCCTTGATGCCGTTGGCGTTCTTGGCGGCGATGATCTTCGGGTCGGTGCTCTTGGCAGTGATGACAAGCGACGGCGGCGTGCCCTCGGCGGGAAAGACATGATCGCGGCGTGCGACACCGCGCGTCACCTGCAGGTAGAAAAGCCCGTTGCGGACATGATTGCGGCGCAGGGTCTCGCGAATGACCTGCGTCAGCGCCGCCCGGCTCATCGGCCAGACGATGCGCAATTCACCGAGCGACCGGTCGAGACGGTTCAGGTGGCGGGTGAGATCGACGATATAGCCGTGACGGACCTCGCAGACTTCGTAGACGCCGTCGGCGAACTGATAGCCGCGGTCCTCGATATGGACGCTCGCATCGGAATGCTTGACGTAACGGCCGTTCACATAGGCGATTCTCGGCATGGGAAACCTGATCTTCCGGGAAGCGAGAGAAGGATATGGCGCGGCGGCATGGCCGCGCCTGCTAGATCAAAAAGTGGAGCATGATGTTGCCCGAACCGCTCACACTTTTCGGCATCATGCTTTAGACGCCGAGCGATTTCAGCTTGCGGTGCAGCGCCGAACGCTCCATGCCGACGAATTCGGCGGTGCGTGAGATGTTGCCGCCGAAGCGGTTGATCTGGGCGATCAGATAATCCTTCTCGAACATCTCGCGGGCTTCGCGCAGCGGCAGCGTCATGATGTGATAGTCGTTCTTGGCCGACACCTTCGGCAGCATGTCGCCGAGATCTGTCGGCAGCATGTCGGCGGTGATCGGCGCATCCGGCCCGTCGGTGCGGGCAAGAATCATCAGCCGCTCGATATTGTTGCGCAGCTGGCGGATATTGCCCGGCCAGTCATGCGCTTGCAGCACCGCCATGGCGTCGTCTCCGATGCGGCGCGGACGAATGCCAGCCTGTTCGGAAATCTGCCGCATCAGATGGTCGACGAGGAAGGGAATGTCCTCGCGCCGCTCGGCAAGGGCGGGTACGCGCACCGGCACGACGGCGAGGCGATGATAGAGATCCTCGCGGAACCAGCCTTCGGCGATGCGGCTCTCGAGATTATAGGCGGTCGAGGAGATGATGCGGACATCGACCTTGACGCGCTTGGAGCCGCCGACCCGCTCGAACTGCTGATCGACCAGCACGCGCAGGATCTTGTTCTGCGTCTCGCGCGGCATCTCGCCGACCTCGTCGAGATAGAGGATGCCGCGATGGGCCTCCTCGAGCGCGCCGATCTTGCGCGCCTGGCCGGGCGTGCCCTCGGTTCCGAACAGCGCAACTTCCATACGATCGGGCGTGATGTTGGCGGCATTGATCGCCACGAAGGGGCCGTTGGCGCGGGCCGACTTCTTGTGGATCATCCGCGCCACCAGCTCCTTGCCGGAGCCTGAGGCGCCGAGGATCATGATGCGGCTGTTGGTCGGCGAAACCTTCTCGATCGTCTGGCGCAGCTGCGAGACGGCGACCGAGGTGCCGATCAACTCCAAGGCATCGCCGGTTCGCCGCTTCAGCTCGGAAACCTCGCGCTTCAGTTTAGAATTTTCGAGCGCCCGTTCAGCGATCAGTATCAGCCGGTCGGCCTTGAACGGCTTTTCGATGAAATCGAAGGCGCCGCGTTTGATCGCCGAGACGGCGGTCTCGATGTTGCCGTGGCCCGAGATCATCACGACGGGCAGATCGGGATGGCGGGTCTTGATCTCGTCGAGCAGCGACAGGCCGTCGAGCTTGCTGCCCTGCATCCAGATATCGAGGAAGATCAGCCGCGGCACGCGGTCGGAAATCGCCGCCAGCGCGCTGTCGCTGTCATGGGCGGTGCGTGTTTCGTGTCCCTCGTCCGAGAGAATGCCGGAAACGATCTCGCGAATATCGTGCTCGTCATCGACGACGAGAATATCAGAGGCCATAAACACTTTCCTTGTCATTGGCTGCGGGGGCAGCAGGCGTCGGATCCCGGCGTGGCAGATGCACGCGGATCATGGCCCCTCTTCCCCGGTCAAAATCGGCGGGCGCATCGTGCAGCTCCAGCTGCCCGCCATGTTCCTCGATGATCTTCTTGACGATGGCGAGGCCAAGGCCGGTGCCCTTCTCGCGCATCGTCATATAGGGCTCCAGAATGCTGTGGCGGTTCTCCACCGGCAGGCCGCGGCCATTGTCGATCACGTCGACGGTGAAGCGGTCGCGGCCGGCGTCGAGGGCGGCGCGGACGAGAATCTTGCGCTCGTCCCGTTCATCGCTTGGAACCGCCTCGATTGCTTCCACGGCATTCTTGATGAGATTGCCGAAGGCCTGGCCGAGCATGCGGCTGTCGAACAGGCCCTCCAACGGCTGGTCACCGAAATCCTGCTGGAAGGCGACATGCTGGTTGCCCATCTCACGCAGGAAGATCGCGTCGCGCAGAATCTCGCGCAGATCGCTCGGCTCCTTGGTCGGCTTCGGCATGCGGGCAAAGGCGGAGAATTCGTCGACCATGCGGCCGATATCGCCGACCTGGCGGATGATCGTATCCGTGCACTGGTCGAAAACGGTTCGGTCGTTCTGGTCGATCTGCTTGCCATAGCGGCGCTGGATGCGTTCCGCGGACAGCTGAATCGGCGTCAGCGGGTTCTTGATCTCATGGGCGATACGCCGTGCGACGTCGCCCCAGGCGGTCGAACGCTGGGCAATGACGAGGTCGGTGATGTCGTCGAGCGTAATCACATAGGATTCGCTCATGTCACGCACTTCCTCGCGGGTGACCTGGACGCTCAGCGTCCTGACCGTGCCGCCGCGCACCAGCGCGATCTGCTTGCGGAAATCGCCGCGATGGCGCACCGCCGCCTCGGTCAGCACCTGATCGACCTCCGGCGCAATGTCTGCCAATTGCTTGCCGAGCATTGCGTCGGCCGACAATGACATCAGCGTCTCGGCCGAACTGTTGACGATGGCGATGCGGCGGTCCTGCTCGACGCCGATGACGGCGGCGGTAACACCCGACAGCACCGCCTCGATGAAGCGCCGGCGGTCGTCGACCTCGTCCTTGGCCTCAAGGATCTCGTCGCGCTGGGTGCGGATTTCCGAGATCATCTTGTTGAAGGTGCGCGACAGATTGGCGACATCGCCATCGACGGCATGCACCGGCACGACGATGTCCATATTGCCCGAGGCGACGCTGTCGGCAGCGGTAATCAGCAACCGGATCGGCCGAACGATGCGGTCGGCAACGGCGATCGCCGTCCAGATCGCCGCCAGGAGCACGATCAGCGCAAAGCCGATGTAAAGCACAGCAAAGGCGATCTGCAGCGAGAAACGGTTGGCCTCCATCGAACGGTATTCGGTGGCGTTCTCCTCCATCATGCGCATGGCGCCCATGACCTTGGGATCGACCGCGCGCACCGTGTAGAGGAAGGTACCCTGGATGGCATCGAGCCTGATGATGGCGCCGACAAGGTTGGTGACGCCGGGCGGGATCAGCGTCGGCTGGCCGGCCGCCGCCTTTTGCAGCGCGTCCTGTGGAATGGCCGGCAACGGCTTTTCGGTGGCGATGTCGGCCTGGACCTTTACCGAGCCGTCGCTCTCGACAAGAAAGGCGCCGAGCAAGCCGCGGCCTCTCGCCTGGCGCGTCATCAATTCGGCGAACCCCGTCCTGTCGAGACTGTAGAGGGCGCGGTTGCGCTCCAGGTCGTTGGCCATGGAAACCGTCTGCCCCTGCAGGTAGCTGGCATTCTCCATCATATAGGCCTGGCCGATATTGCGCGACGAGCTGACGATCGACTGGGTGCGTAGGGCAAACCAGCGGTCGAGGCCGGCATTCAGCGTGATGCTGGCGAAGATGGCGACGAGGATCGCCGGCGTGATCGCGACAATCGAGAAGAGCACGACGATGCGGATATGCAGGCGCGCGGCCGCCCTACCCCGGGTGCGGGCCTTGAGCAGCCTTGCCACCTCGCGGCCGATCAACGCCAGCAGCGTCAGCACGAAGAAGGAATTGACGATGACCGAGGTGATGACGACATGCGAGGTCGGCGCAATCGGCGTCAGGCCCAGCAGTATGAAAAGCGTAATCGTGGCGCAGAGGAGCGCGCCGCCGGCGAGCACGAGGCCGGGCACGGCAAAAAGGGCGCGGCGATCGGTCACCGTCGTCACCGCCTCGCCCGCCGCCGCCGGCGCTACCCCATCCTGCGTCATTCGGCCTCTCTTCAGGCAGCGCCCGCCGCCCTGCCCTTCGACCGAAACCAGCCAACGCCGGCTTGAGAAAGCCAGCGCCAAGACGACTCGATCGGGAGCGAAATGTCCAAAACCCTGCGTGACCTTTAAGCAACGCATTGTGGCGAAAATGCAACGCGCCTTGTCACATTGTCAAGCTCCGGTGGAGCCCCGCCTCGGACACTTTTGCGCGACACGCGTCAGAATCGACGTGCACCTTCCGGCTTATTTCCTGCAATTGCATCGATCCGCTCCATCACCTCAGGCGTCATCTTGTGCCGGTGCGAGAGGGCCGCGAGGTTGTCCTGCAGCTGGCTGGCGCGTGAGGCGCCGAGAATGACGGTGGAGACGTTGGAATTGGCGAGGCACCACAGAAGGGCGAGATGGGTGATCGACAGGCCGACATCGCCGGCGAGTTTTGCCAGTTGGCCGACCTGCTGGAGCTGGGCGCGGCCGGCATCGCTCGACCACTTCTCCTTCAGCCATTCATAGCCGGGCAGGTTCATGCGGCTGTCGTCCGGCACGCCGTTATTGTATTTGCCGGTGAGCACGCCCGAGGCGAGCGGCGACCAGATGGTGGTGCCGAGGCCGATAAGGTCATAGAGGGGGAGATAATCGGCCTCGACCTTCTGGCGCTCGAAGATGTTGTACTGCGGCTGCTCCATGGTCGGCGGCGTGATGCGCAGGTCCCGGGCAACGGCGTAGGCTTCCGTTAGTTGCTGCGCCGACCATTCCGATGTTCCCCAATAGAGCACCTTACCCTGGGCGACGAGATCGTGCATCGCCCGCACAGTTTCCTCGATCGGCGTGTCGATGTCAGGGCGATGGCAGAAATAGAGGTCCAGATAATCGACCTGAAGCCGCTTCAACGCTGCATGGCAGGCGTCGGTCACATGCTTGCGCGACAGGCCGCGCTGCGTCGGCTTCTCCCCTCCCCAAAAGACCTTGCTGGAGACGACGTAGCTGTCGCGGCTCCAACCCAGCGCCTTCAGCGCCTCGCCCATGACGATTTCGGACTTGCCGCTCTCATAGCCTTCGGCATTGTCGAAGAAGTTCACCCCATTATCGTAGGCAAGCCTCATGAGGTCGACGGCGTCACCGCCGTCCACCTGCTTGCCGAAAGTCACCCATGAGCCGAAGGAGAACTCGCTCACCTTCAGGCCCGACTTTCCCAAACGACGATATTCCATCATGCAGCTCCCGCAGGTTTTGAGCATGTGCCGGCCGGTGCCGGCCTCGACATTCACACAATCGATCAACGACCGACCGGCTTAATCTATGGCATGAACAACGATAGGCGAGCCTCGGCGCAACAACCTGCTTAAACCAGCCCCAAGAAAAACGCTCAATGCGGTTTTGATGCCTCCTCGATACCTCTAACTGCCAATCACGCCCGCGCCGACTGCCATACAAGCGGAACGAGCACCAGGGCGACGGCGGGATGACGAACCAGTTCACCGTCTCCCAGCCGGAGCTGAACATCAGCGAGCCCGAGAAGAACGAAGCCATCGCCACGGTCCCGAACACGACGAAGTCGTTTGCCCCTTGGACTTTGCCCCGTTCCTCAGGCGTGTGGCAATCCGACACCATTGCCGTCGCGCCGATGAATGCAAAATTCCAGCCGATGCCGAGGAGGATCAGCGAACCCCAGAAATGTCCGATGTCGAGACCGGATAGCGCCACCATCGCCGAGCCGCCGATCAAAAGCAGTCCGACGGCGGTGATCTTCTCTTTGCCGAAACGCGCCATCAAACGACCGGTCATGAGGCTCGGAGCATACATGGCAAGAACATGCCACTGAATGCCGAGCGCCGCATTGTCCATCGAATGGCCGTGACCGACCATTGCTATCGGCGCTGCCGTCATGACGAAGGTCATGAGACCATAGGAGACGACGCCCGCGGCCACCGACAGGACGTACCGGGGCGTGGTGAGTATCTCGGATAATCTACGTCCGCCACCGCCGCGGCCAGTCTTCGCTGCAGGAGGCGTGCTGCGGTAGGCCAGAAGCAGCGGGATCGCGAGGAGCGCCAGGCCCGCCTGGCTGACAAAGCTGCCGGCGAAGGCAAAGCCGGGCACGGAATCCCGCGTCCAGATGACGAGCTGCGGCCCGATGATAGCAGCAAGCAGCCCGCCCACCATGACGCGGGAAATAGCCTTGTCCCGCTGCGATCCCGACATCTCGTCGCCGGCTGCGAACCTATAGCTTTGAACATAGGAGCCATAAAAGCCGGCAGCCATTGTTCCCAGGCAAAAGATCAAGAACAGATTCGCGATGATCCCGAAAGCGGCAATCAAACCGCCTGATATCCCCAGGAAGGCTCCAAGGATATAGGCATTGCGGCGGCCCAGACGGCGCATGAAGTAAGCGGCTGGAAGGGTGCCGAGCGCCAGCCCGACATTGTAGAGACTGACGGGAAGTGTGGCGAGCGCCGGGTTCGAGGAGAGATGCTGTCCGACCAATCCACCCAGGGAAATCACGATCGGACCATTGGCGCCGCCAAAAACCTGGCTTCCCGCCAGAATGTATGTGTTTCGGTTTTTGGCGCGTTCATCGATCAAGCTTCACCTGCAATTCGTTCTGCCAGACCGGCGCCCGCAGCGGCGACTTCCCGGACTTGTCTCGAATAGAAAAACTGACCCATAATGCAAGAAAGGGGCCGGCACCCCTCGCGACATCGCCATGCGAAGGCGGAGGCAATTTAGAGTTTCACCCCGTTCTGACAACATCGAAAAATTCCGCTCACGACAAAGAAAACATTTCCATGAAATCGCCCGTCTATCTCAATGCTCTCCGCGCGTTCGAAGCCAGCGCCAGGCATGGCAGCTTCGTCGAAGCCGCCGCCGAGCTCAATGTGACGGCTCCTGCCGTCGGACAGCTCGTGCGCGGCCTTGAAGAATGGCTCGGCACGCCGCTCTTTTATCGAACGGCGACGGGGAAAACCCGGCTGATGCCAACGGAGGCGGCAAACCGGGCCTTGCCTGACATCCGGGAAGGATTGGATCGACTGAGCCTCGGACTTGAGCGCCTGAAGGAAGGGGCGGCCGGCCGGGTCCTCACGGTCACGGTCAGTCCCGCTTTTGCGGCAAAGTGGCTGCTTCCCAGAATCGAGCGGTTCCAAGCGAGGGTACGGGAGGTCGATATTCGCTTGGACACCAGCCTGAAGCTGGCCGACTATGCTGCCCAGGGCATCGATATCGGCGTCCGATACGGCGCCGGTGATTGGCCCGGCCTGGTTTCGGAGAAATTGATGGAGGAAGAGGTTTTTCCAGTGTGTTCTCCGACGCTGAGGGGCTCCCTTAAATTACAGCAGCCGGATGAACTTGCTGCCTGCACGCTTATTCACGACGTCTCGGTCGATCCGAGTTCCGGCTTCATGACCTGGGATTTGTGGTTCAAGACGGTCGGCTCTACGCAGACGACGCAGCCAAGGGGCTTAACCATCAACAATTCGGCAGCTGTGCTGCAAGCCGCAATCGATGGGCGTGGCGTTGCTTTGGCCCGAAGTATTTTGGCGCATGACGACCTTGCGGCCGGCCGGCTGGTCAGACTGTTCCCCGATCGGTCGGCCGCTTCGCCGCTGGCCTATTACGTCACCTATCGGCCCGATTTTGCCGGACTGCCGCGCCTTGCCGCATTCCGGGACTGGCTGTTCGAGGAAGCGCTCGCCGAGCGGCCCGCGGCCTGAATAGTTTTTCTTTCCGATCGACGAAGAACTTCGCGTTTGCGAGTTCGTGCAGCTTCGATCAATCCTCACATCAGTGGAGTGTCTCCGGCGGCGCTGTGGGCTGGGCGCGACGCAATTGCGGTTTGCGGAGACACAAAGTTTTTCTTTCAATCAAATCCCTGGCGCTCTCCGCCGGTGTTTTGGGAAGCAGATCGATCATGTTGAACAACGGGAGCTGCCTTCGGGGCGGCCAATGACCCTTCCTGTCATGATTGTTGGTGGCGGTATTGCGGGCCTGACGGTTGCTCATCCGGTTCCGAAACCAGCATGACCAACCCGGGTTACCTGGAAGGCGGGGCTGAAGCGGCTCTGTGGGTCGCGGCTGACAATGAACGGACACGGCAGAGCCTTGCTAGGCAACCGGCCTCGGCATCCACCTTGTGACATTCCAGGAGGTTCAAATGAAACGGACATATCGCGCGATACAGGTGACGAGCCCGGGCACGCTCGAGTTGGTGGAGAGGCCAATTCCGACGCCGGGCGACGGCGAAGTGCTGATTGAGGTCGACGCCTGCGGAATCTGCGGCGCAGACGCCAAAGACATTGAGGGCCCGGACACCAATGGCCGTTTGCCCCGAGTGCCGGGACACGAGGTGGTCGGCAGGATTGCCGCCATAGGACGAGGGACACCCGGGCGATGGAAGATCGGCCAGCGTGTTGGCGTCGGCCGGCTTGGCGGTCATTGCAATGAATGCGACGCGTGCCGCGGTGGCCAATTTCAGCTGTGCACGAACCAGCCGATCGTCGGCGCGACCTGTGACGGCGGCTATGCCGAGATGATGATCGCCCGCAATACCGGGCTTGTGGCGATACCCGACGAACTCACGGCCGAGGAGGCCGCGCCGATCCTCTGCGCGGGGCTGGCGACCTTCAACGCGCTGAAGAAATGTGGTGCAGAAGCCGGCGACGTCATGGCGATTGTCGGCATAGGCGGTCTTGGCCACATGGCGCTGCAGTATGCCCGCAAGATGGGTTTCAAGGTGATTGCCATCGGACGGGGCGACGACATTGCTGACGACGCCAGATCGCTTGGAGCATATGATTATATCGATGCCGCGAGGGAAAACGCAGTAGAATGTCTGCAGCGCCTTGGTGGTGCGAAGGCCGTTATTTCCACCATCGGAGATCTTCAGATGGTTTCGGCACTCATGCCAGGTGTCGCGGCTCAAGGCCGGCTTGTCGTCCTTGGAATCGGAAAGGACCCTTTGGCGGTGTTGTCAAGACCGCTGGTCGGCGGTGAGCGCAGCGTGTTGGGTTCGATCACCGGAACGCCTTTCGAGAACGAAAAAACCTTGGACTTTTCCGTCCTCGTTGGCGTGCGTCCCCAGTTCGAGACCATGCCGTTCGAACAGGCCGCGAGCGCTTTCGAAAAGATGAAGTCCGGTGGCGTCAAGTTTCGAGTGGTGCTGACCATGGAGAAAAACGATGCGTCTGAATGATGATTTCACCAAGCCGACGGTCGTGCACGCCGCGAAACTGGATTGGGTCGCCAGTCCGGCTCGCGGGGTCGATCGCCGGATGCTTTATCGCGTCGGCGAGGAAGTGGCTCGGGCGACGTCGATTGTCCGCTATGCCGCAGGCAGCGTATTTCCGTCTCATACCCACACGGGCGGTGAGGAAATATTGGTGCTCGATGGGATATTCGAGGACGAACACGGTCGTTTCCCGGCCGGATCATACTTCCGAAATCCGCCGGGTACGTCGCATGCGCCTGCATCCGCTGACGGCTGCACCATCTTCGTCAAGCTCTGGCAGTTTCGCGAGGGCGACGAGGCGCAAATCGTGCGCAGAACGGGTGAAGGAGAGCCTGGACTTCAAAACGATGCCGTCACCGCAACGATCCTGTTCGATGACGGTCATGAGCAGGTCTATCTGCAAAGGTGGGGTAGCAGCGCCTCGATCAGACTCTCGAATCATCGTGGATTGGAGCTGCTGGTTCTCGAAGGCGAGCTGTCCGTCGGCGCGCAACGACTTGTATCCCAGAGCTGGATGCGGCTGCCCGCAGGCGAAAACCTGATGACGAGCGCCGGTGCACAGGGTGCCTATGCTTGGATCAAGGACGCGCCATTGCAGCATGCCGATGTTTTGAAACTCCCCTAGCAAGGCAACCTCTGTGCTTTGACTAGACGCCGGCCCGTGCGTGCCCGCGCTGAATTCGCCCGCATCCGCATTCTGCCGGTAAGCCAGAGGTATGTTGATGAAAAGATACCAAGTCGCGATTGTCGGCGGAGGGCTCGCTGGGCTCTGCGCCGCACGGGCCTTGAATTCGAAGGGCGTCGACTTCCTTTTGTTCGAAGCTAGAGATCGACTGGGCGGTCGCATCCTGACGACAGATGAACATGGGATTGCCTCCGACAACGGGTTCGATCTCGGTCCGTCCTGGTTCTGGCCGATGATGCAGCCGGAGCTTGCCGACCTGGTGCTGGAACTTGGGCTTTTGTCGTTCGCGCAAGCCAACGACGGCGATGTGATCTTCGAGCGAATGTCGCGCGAAGGACCGCAGAGGTATCGTCCTGTCGAACAGCAAGGAAAATCTCTTCGCTTGACCGGCGGGTCGGCGGCGCTGGTGCGTGCTTTGGAACGAGACATCCCTGCGGGCAAAATTCAACTCAATACCCATGTGTCGGCGATGGCGCTTACCGGTGACGGTGTCGAGATTACCTCGAACGCTGCGGACGGCACGGCCGCAGTGATCCAGGCGCAGCAGGTCATTTGCGCCCTGCCGCCTCGACTGCTTGAGGCGAATGTGACGTTCACGCCGCAGCAGGACCAATCCACCTTGGCTCGCTGGCGGGATACGCCGACCTGGATGGCGCCACACGCCAAGTTTTTCGCGATCTATGATCGGCCTTTCTGGCGCGACGGCGGGTTGTCGGGAACCGCCCAGAGCATGGTTGGCCCCATGGTCGAAATGCATGACGCGACCCTCGCGGATGGAAAGGCAGCCCTCTTCGGCTTCATCGGCACCGGCGCGGATCAGCGAGCGGCACTCGGCGAAGAGCTGTTGAACAAGGCCTGCCTTGCTCAGTTCGGGCGAATTTTCGGCGCTGGCGCATTGGAGCCGCGCAGCACTATTTTGAAAGACTGGGCAGCCGATCCATTGACTGCCACAAGCCGTGACCGCGTCGCGGCGGGACACCTATCGGCCGAGGACACGAATTGGATGTCGGGACGGTGGAGCCGGCGGCTGGCCATGGCCGGCAGCGAGACGAGCGCGATTGAACCCGGCTTTCTTGCCGGGGCCGTAGCCGCTGCGAAACAGGCTGTTTCGGCGGTTGTCTCGTCACTCTGACCGCGAAGAGCTACTTCCTCAATGACCTAAGCCCGACGGAAGCAACGGCGATGACGCTCCTTGGAACGAATTAGCAACATCCGGGCGAAATCGGGCCGCCGTCGCCCGCTGACCGGCCCATGCCATCCACCTGTTATCCACAGCTTATCCACAGGCGTGGTGGCGGCGACCGCAGCAACTTCAATGACATTTGCGCGGCGGCAAACAATAGCTCGCAAATACTATGTGACTATCAAATGACACTGCGTTTTTGTTTTCCGGCGCAGATACAAACCGTGACGGGGCTGCGATAGATTTAATTTTGTTCCCGACCGTGGCGGCGGATACTGGGAGGAGGAGGCGGTGGGCAAACGAGGAGCCCACCGCCTTTTTTTCAGGCCGTGCGGGAGCTTCTGTAAACCGAAACGCCGAGTTCCCTGATCTTCTTGCGCAATGTGTTGCGGTTGAGGCCGAGGAGATCGGCCGCCTTGATTTGGTTGCCGCGCGTTGCCGTGAGCGCAGCAAGGATCAACGGGTATTCCATCTCGGTCAGCACCCGGTCATAGAGGCCGGGCGGCGGCAGGTTTTCGCCGAAGCTGGAGAAGTAGGTGCGCATGTTCTCCTCGACCGCTTGCGCGATCGTCATCGAGCCGTTGCGGATCGGCCCCTTGTCGATCGGGCTGTCGGGAACGTCGGAGCGCAGCTCGGCATCGATGATCTCGCGGGTAATGACATCCTGCGGATAGAGCGCCATCAGGCGGCGGATGAGGTTTTCCAGTTCGCGCACATTGCCCGGCCAGGCATAGGCCTTCATCAGTTCCAGCGCCTCCTGATCGAAGCGTTTGGAGCCGAGGCCTTCCTTTTCGGCCTGCTGGATGAAATGGCGCACGAGATCGGGAATATCCTCGGCGCGGTCGCGCAGCGGCGGCAGGCGCAGCGGCACGACGTTGAGGCGGTAATAGAGGTCCTCGCGGAAGAGGCCCTGGTTGATCGCCTGCTTCAGATCCTTGTTGGTGGCGGCGACGATGCGCACGTCGGTGCGGATCGGCGTGCGGCCGCCGACGGTGGTGTATTCGCCCTGCTGCAACACGCGCAGAAGCCGGGTCTGGGCGTCCATCGGCATGTCGCCGATCTCGTCGAGGAAGAGCGTGCCGCCTTCGGCCTGCTCGAAACGGCCGGTCGAGCGGGTCTGCGCGCCGGTGAAGGCGCCCTTCTCATGGCCGAAGAGCTCGGATTCGATCAGGTCGCGCGGAATGGCCGCCATGTTGATCGCGACGAAGGGGCCGTTGCGGCGCTTGCCGTAATCATGCAGCGCGCGGGCGACAAGCTCCTTGCCGGTACCGGATTCGCCGGTGATCATCAGCGTCAGATCCGTCTGCATCAGACGGGCGAGCACGCGGTAGATTTCCTGCATCGCCGCCGACCGGCCGACGAGCGGCATGCCGTCCTGCATATCCTCTTCGAGCTTGGCGGGCTTGCGCTTCGGCTCGGCGAGCGCGCGGCCGATGATGCCGATCAGCTCGGTCAGGTCGAAGGGCTTCGGCAGATAATCGTAGGCGCCCTTCTCCGAAGCCTTGATGGCGGTCATGAAGGTGTTCTGCGCGCTCATGACGAGAACCGGCAGATCGGGACGCGCCTTCTTGATGCGCGGCAAGAGGTCGAAGGCGTTTTCGTCAGGCATCACCACGTCGGTGACGACAAGATCGCCCTCGCCCGCCGAAATCCAGCGCCAGAGGGTAGCGGCGTTGGAAGTGATGCGAACGTCATAGCCGGCGCGGCTCAAAGCCTGATTGAGCACGGTGCGGATCGCCGCATCATCATCTGCAACGAGGATCGTGGCTGTCATCGAGAAGGTCCTGTCGAGCTTGCGGAAGAGGCATCCTCGAGCGAAACGTCTTTCGACGCCGGCATGAGAACGCGGAAAGTCGTGCGGCTGTTCTGGCTGTCGCATTCGATGATGCCGCCGTGATCACCGATGATTTTGGCGACCAGCGCCAGGCCGAGTCCGCTGCCGTTCGTCTTGGTGGTGATGAAGGGATCGAAGAGATGCGGCAGCAGATCGGCGGGAACGCCGGGGCCATTGTCGTGAACGCAGAATTCCAAGGGCAGCGAGATCTTTTCACGGGTGCCGGCGACGGAAAGACGGATGCCCGGGCGATAGGCGGTCGTCAGCATGATCTCGCCGTCCGCCCGATCGCCGACCGCTTCGGCGGCGTTCTTCACCAGATTGAGGAAGACCTGGACGAGCTGGTCGCGATTGGCATAGACGGCCGGCAGCGACGGGTCGTAGCTTTCGGTGACGCGGATGTTGCGAGCAAAACCGGCCTTGGCGACGGCCTTCACATGATCGAGAACGGAATGGATATTGACCGGCATGCGGTCAACAGGACGTTCGTCGGAAAAGACTTCCATGCGGTCGACCAGCGAGACGATGCGGTCGGTCTCGTCGCAGATCAGCCGGGTCAGCGCCCGGTCGTCGTCAACCGCGGACTGTTCGAGCAGCTGGGCGGCGCCACGGATGCCGGAGAGCGGGTTCTTGATCTCATGCGCCAGCATCGAGGCGAGACCGGTCACCGAGCGGGCGGCGGCGCGATGCGTCAGCTGCCGGTCGATCTTGTCGGCCATCGATCGTTCCTGAAACACGATGACGACGGCGCCGGGCTCGCTGAGCACCGGGGCGACGTAGAGATCGACGAGCTTGTCCTGGCCGAGGCGGGGCGAACTCAGGTCGACGCGATATTCGTTGACCGGCGCCTTGCGCTCCCGCACCTGATCGATCAGGGCGAGCAGCGGGCTGCCGAAGGGAATGAAGGTGGAGATGCGGTAACGCGCCAGATGCGGGGCGCTGGCGCCGAAGAAGGCTTCCGCCTCCCAATTGGCGAAGGCGACGAAGCCGGATTCGTCGACCATGACGACCGGGTTCTGGATGGCGTTCAGCACGGCCATGGCGACGGTTCCCCCGGTCTGATCGGGCGGAGATATCGTATCCTTCGTCATGCCGCCTCCCGGCTATCGACAAGAGCTGCATCAAGCGCATCGTAAAGGCGCGCGGCCACCTCGCCCGGATCGCGCGAGGTCATGATCGCAGCCTTCTCGCCGTCGGCCAGCGCGGGGGCAAACCGCTCGAGATACCAGCCGAGATGCTTGCGGGCATGGCGGATCGCCACCGCCTCGCCGTAGAAATCGAGCATCATCCGGTAATGTTCGACGGCGATATCGGCAATGTCTTCGCGCCGCGGCTCCGCGGCACCGGCAAGCACGCCGGCATGCCACGGCCTGCCCTGGCAGCCCCTGCCGATCATCACGGCATCGGCGCCGGAACGGCGCAGGATTTCCTGCGCATCCGCGGCGGTTTCGACATCGCCATTGGCGATCAGCGGGATGGAGATAACTTCACGGACGGCACGGATCGCATCCCAATCGGCGCGGCCTTGGTAGAATTGCATGCGGGTCCGCCCATGAATGGTGACGAGCTGAATACCGGCGGCTTCGGCGCGGCGCGCAATGTCGGGCGCGTTGATGGAATTCTCGTCCCAGCCAAGGCGCATCTTGAGCGTCACCGGAATGTCGACGGCCTTGACCGTCGCCTCGATCAGGCCGAGCGCATGATCGGGGTCGCGCATCAGCGCCGAGCCGGAATAACCGCCGATCACCTTCTTTGCCGGGCAGCCCATATTGACGTCGATGATATCGGCGCCGTGATCGGCGGCGATCTTCGCCGCCTCCGCCATCCAGTGCGCCTCCCGGCCGGCAAGCTGCACCATGTGCGGCCGGAAGCCCGCCGCCTTGAGCCGCGACCAGGATTCGGCCGTGTCGTTGACCAACTCGCGGCTCGCCACCATCTCAGTGACCACGAGCCCGGCGCCAAAGCGCCAAGCCAGCTCGCGGAACGGCACGTCCGTGACGCCGGACATCGGCGCCAGCACAACCCGGTTCCGCACGGATACGGATCCGATTCGGAGAGGCGCTGCGAGGTCCTTGCAAATCAAATGATTATCTTTCAGGCACACCATGTAACTGCATTATTTTTAGCCATAGATCCATGGCTTTGCCAAGGGGGCTTGGATCGGAATCGATATTTTTCGGGCAGATGCTGGAAAAGGCCCAAGCAAGAGGTTAGAGCACTCCGGTCAATTCCGCATATTTTAGGGGATTTATGCTGCAAATGCCGTCCAAGCAACCGATATCGGCCGGAATTGTCATCGTTGCCGCCGGCCGCGGCGAGCGGGCCGGATCCTCCAAGGACGGTCCCAAGCAATATCGCCTGATCGGCGGCAAGCCGGTTATCGCCCATACGCTTGAAAACTTCATGACATGGGAGCTGGCGACCGAGATCGTCGTCGTCATTCATCCCGATGACGAGGCGCTGTTTGCCAAGGCGTTTCGCCATATCATTTCGGCAACGCCGATCGAAATCGTGCATGGCGGCCCCACCCGGCAGCAATCGGTGCTGGCCGGCCTTCGATACCTCAAGGACAAGCATGTCAGCCATGTGCTGATTCACGATGCGGTGCGGCCCTTTTTCGACCACGCGCTTCTCGACCGCATTGCCGAAAGCCTTGGCAACGGCGCGGCGGCAGTGCTGCCGGCCATGCCGGTAACCGATACTCTCAAACGCGCCGACGGCGCCGGCACGGTGCTGACGACGGTTTCACGCGAGCAGCTTTATTCGGCGCAGACGCCGCAATCCTTCGCTTTCGAAACCATTCTCGACGCGCATGAAAAGGCGGCGGCGAGCGGGCGCAGCGATTTCACCGACGATGCCTCGATCGCCGAATGGCTGGGCATTCCGGTGACGATCGTCGAGGGCACGGGAGATAACGTCAAGCTGACTGTTAAAAGCGATATTGTCATGGCCGACGACAAGCTGTCGGCGTCGCTGCTTCCTGATGTGCGCACCGGCAACGGCTACGATGTGCACCAGCTCGAAGCAGGCGACGGCGTCACGCTCTGCGGCGTGTTCATTCCGCACGACCAGAAGCTGAAAGGCCATTCGGATGCCGACGTGGCGCTGCATGCGCTGACCGACGCGCTGCTTGCCACCTGCGGCGCCGGCGACATCGGCGATCATTTCCCGCCATCCGACCCGCAGTGGAAGGGAGCGGCTTCGCGGATCTTCATCGAGCATGCCGCGCGAATCGTGCGCGAACGCGGCGGCACGATCATGAATGCCGATGTCTCGCTGATCGCCGAGGCGCCGAAGGTCGGCCCGCATCGCGAGGCCATGCGGGCGAACCTGTCGGAATATCTCGGCATCGATCTCGAGCGCTGCTCGGTCAAGGCGACGACCAACGAGACGATCGGCTTCGTGGGCAGGCGCGAAGGCATCGCGGCGATCGCCACGGCGACCGTCGTCTATCGCGGGAGGAAATGATGAGCCCTTTCCCTCCAGATATCCTTACGGCGGCAGAGGCGATCATCCGTGACTTCACCGCGGCAGGGCTGATGGTGTCAACCGCCGAATCCTGCACCGGCGGGCTGATATCAGGCGCGCTGACGGAGATATCCGGCTCATCCGCCGTCGTCGACCGCGGCTTCGTCACCTATACGAATAGCGCCAAGACCGAGCTGCTCGGGGTGCAGGCGGAAACATTGCTGCGTTTCGGCGCAGTCTCCGAGGAGACCGCCCGGCAAATGGCGCACGGCGCCCTCTTCCGCTCGCGCGCCGATATCGCCGTCGCCGTCACCGGCATTGCCGGCCCCGGCGGCGGATCAGCCGAGAAGCCGGTCGGCCTCGTGCATCTCGCTGCCAAATCGCGCGCCGGCGTCCTTATCCATCGGAAAATGCTCTATGGCGACATCGGCCGCAGTGAGGTTCGGCTGGCAACGGTCAGGACGGCGCTGGAGATGGTGCGTTTGCTGCTCACGCATTGATGTGCCTGCAACCGGCCGTCAGACCGGAGCGTAGATCTTACTCGCGCGCGTTTCGAAGGCTTCGGTGAACATGCGGAAGGCGCGGTCGAACATCGAGCCCATCAAAGCGCCAAGGATGCGGCTTTTGAATTCGTAATCGATGAAGAAATTGATGGTGCAGCCGCCAGCCGGTGTCTCGATGAAATGCCAGCGATTGTCGAGATATTTGAACGGACCGTCGATATATTTGACTTCGATGACACGCTCGGCCCGGTTCAACAGCACCTGGGTCGTGAAGGTCTCGCGGATCGCCTTGTAGCCGACGGTCATATCGGCCACGAGCAGGATCCTGCCGTCACGCTCCTTGCGGCTTCTGACCGACAGCGCCTCGCAAAGCGGCAGGAACTCGGGATAACGTTCGACATCGGCAACGAGATCGAACATCTGGTCGGGCGTATGCGGTACGGAACGGTGCGTTTCGAAGTGCGGCATAGGCGGCACTTAAGCGGCTGCGCCAAGAAGATCAAGAAGCTGGCGCATACGACGGCGGGATTTTAGCTGAGAACGGGGCGAAGGCGGCGCGGTCTCAGCGCCTATACCACATACGCTGGAGCAACCTGTCGCTGCGGACGAACTGATGGAACAGTGCCGCTCCAATATGTGCGGAAAGCAGTGCCAGCAGGAGATTTGCCCCAAGCCCATGCGGCAGGCGCGGCGGATAGAGATGGAAGTTCGGCAATTCCGTGCCAGCACCGAATATGGCTTGCGCCGCGCCGCTCAGCGCGATGATGCCGACGCCGCTCGCAATCATGCCGAGGATGACCACGTAGAAGGCAAGATGGACGGCGCGGGCCAGCCACTCTTGCCACGAGGGCGCGCCCTGAACAGGCAGCGGCTTCCTGTCGAAAAGCCACCACCACACGATGCGGCACACGGTCAGCAGAAGAACCATGATCGCCGCTGGGATATGAACACGAAGGAGCGCCACCTTTGCGACCGGTTCGACGATATTGCCTGCTCGAAAGCCGGAGACGAGGGCAACGAGCAAGAATATGGCGGTCAGCCAATGCATGGAGACGGCGATGGCGCCGTAGCGATCAGTCGTGCTTTTCAGCATCAATTTCTCCTTCGAGACTGTGCCGCAGCCTCGTCATGACGCGATGTGCGGTTTGGATTTCGGCAAGTGAAAGCCCTGCGGCCATGGCGTTGACGCGCGGGTTGTAGGCTGCGATCGCAGCATCGTAGGTTTGTCGTCCTTTGTCGGTCAGCACGACGAGCTGCGCCCGCCGGTGATGCGGATTGGGTTCAAAGGCGACCAGCCCCTCTCCGTGCAGATCATTGACGATGCGCTGCACGTTCTGGCGGTTGGCACCAAGGTCCCGGGCCAGCCATGCCACCGGCTGCGGCCGATCCGCATAGACGATGGCCCCGAGGATTTGCCAGCGTGCGCTGGTCAGCCCATAGGCCGCCACAAGTCTGTCTCCCCAGGTCAAGGTCAAGTTATTCACCCGAAACATTGAAAGGATCAGTTCCGTCAAGGCGTCGCCTGTCGTGGTTCTCGTCGCTTCATCCATTTGTCACCATATATTGTTATTGACATCATCATGTCAAGTTATTATGTATGCACCACACCAAATTGACATCATTACACCAATACGAAAGGGATCTGAAGTCATGCACATGCAACCACTTGATGAGAATTTTCCGATCCACCGCCAGCTCGATGTCGATGCAGCCCCGGTCGTGCTGATCAACCTCTTCACGCTCGATCCCGCTGATGAGCCGCGTTTTCTCGAAGTCTGGAGCCGTGATGCCGAGTTTATGAAGCGGCAGCCCGGCTTCATCTCGACGCAGCTTCATCGAGCACTCGGCGAGAGCATGACCTACCTGAATTATGCGATGTGGGAATCGAACGAGGCATTCCGAGCCGCCTTCACTCATCCCGACTTTCGCGCCCAGGTCGCTGCATACCCGGCATCCGCCGTCGCTCGGCCGCACCTGTTTCAGAAGGTCGCCGTAGCCGGCATCTGCACAGCTTGAGCATCATTAGAAGGAGGATCTGCTGCGCATTAATCGGTAGCAGATGCTCCGGACAAGCCCACAGCCGTCCGGTTAAAAAATTTGGACTGGACGGAAGACACTGATTGTCTTTGATTCTGGCGTTTTTCGCTGTTCGGGACACGAACGGCAGCTCACTACCTAGGCGACATCCCCCGGCCTGGGAGATCGGCGAAGGCTGCCCCTCATCCGCCTGCCGCCACCGACCGGGGTCGAGCCGCGGGTCGCGACCTCTCCGCCTCTCTCCAGTCACTCGCAGGGCTCTCCCCGTCAGAACGGGGAGAGGGTTAGGGTGAGGGGCAATCGTGAGTGTGAACCGAACAACCGTCGGACAAGCCCGAGCATGACGCAGGAGAGGTTAGCAAGCATTGTCGTCCGCAGACCGACCAGGGCGAAAGATTGCGCGCCGAACCTTACTCAGCCGCCATCAACAGCTTCTTTTCCCGAGCCGCTCTCAGCCGGGCGAAGTCGTCGCCGGCATGGTGGGAGGAGCGGGTCAGCGGGCTTGAGGCGACCATCAGGAAGCCCTTGCTGTAGGCGACCGTCTCATAGGACTTGAACTCTTCGGGGGTGACGAAGCTTCCGACCTTGTGGTGCTTGCGGGTCGGCTGCAGGTATTGGCCGATCGTCAGGAAATCGACATCGGCAGTGCGCAGGTCGTCCATCAGCTGCAGCACTTCGTTGCGCTCCTCGCCGAGGCCGACCATGATGCCAGACTTGGTGAACATGGTGGGATCGAGTTCCTTCACTCGCTGCAGCAGCCGGATGGAGTGGAAGTAGCGGGCGCCGGGGCGAACCGTCAGATAGTTGCCGGCGACCGTTTCCATATTGTGGTTGAAGACGTCGGGTTTGGCGGCGACAACACGCTCCAGCGCGCCCGGTTTCTTCAGGAAGTCCGGCGTCAGGATTTCGATCGTCGTCATTGGCGAGGCGGCGCGGATCGCCCAGATCACCTTTTCGAAATGTTCGGCGCCGCCGTCCTCGAGGTCGTCGCGGTCGACCGAGGTGATGACGACGTGGGACAGGCCCATCTCCTTGACCGCCTTGGCGACATTTTCCGGTTCGGCCATGTCGAGCGCATTCGGCTTGCCGGTGGCGACATTGCAGAAGGCGCAGGCGCGGGTACAGATCTCGCCCATGATCATGAAGGTGGCGTGCTTCTTGTCCCAGCACTCGCCGATATTCGGGCAGCCGGCCTCCTCGCAGACGGTGACGAGCTTGTGCTCCTTCACGATCGCCCGCGTCTCGGCATAACCTTTGGAGGTCGGCGCCTTGACGCGGATCCAGTCCGGCTTGCGCATGACTTCCGTATCCGGCCGATGCGCCTTTTCGGGATGGCGCACGCGCTTGGCGTCGGGATTGATCGTGTCGAGAATGGTCACCATTGCAGTTTCAGCTTTCCGTCGCCCTTTAAGCGGCATCATCTCTTGATCTAGCGCCGCACCAGCCGCGCAAGGAATATCAGCAGGCAGGCGCCAAGGAAACCCGTCACGAAATAACCGAGCCGGCCGCCGGCGAGCTGGACATGGAATTGGGCGAGGATGGCGGTGGCGACGACCGAGCCGGCGATGCCGAGCACGATGTTCAGGAAAATCCCGTACCGCGCCTCCATCAGCTTGCCGGCGAGCCAGCCTGCAAGCCCGCCGATGATGATTGCCGAGATCCAGCCCACGCCTTCCATACCCGCCCTTACCCCTAAGCGACCGCTCTGGCGACCAGAACCACTATGATGGCACCGACGGTGGCGTGGATGATCTGTACGACCAGCGCGTTCTCAATGCCCAGCGAAATGCCGAGCGCGCTGAACAGATAGCCGCCGACGAAGGCGCCGATGATGCCGCTCAGCAGGCACCTGATCAAGCCGCCGCCACCGACGACGAGACTTGCAAGGAAGCCCGCCACCAGGCCGATCAGCAAAAACACCAGCAACGCCTGCGTCTCCATAGACATGAGGATTTCCTTTCGATTTTTCCACTCCCGGCGTGGCTTTCCACCCCGGGAGCAAATTTCCACCCCGGACAAAGAGGGCGGCCCCGGAAATTATCAAGCGTTCAGCACACGGCCATAGGCATCGAGCACCGCTTCCTTCATCGTCTCGGAAACTGTGGGATGCGGGAAGATCGTGTGCATCAGCTCTTCCTCTGTCGTCTCGAGGTTCATCGCAACGACGAAGCCCTGGATGAGTTCGGTGACTTCGGCGCCGACCATGTGGGCGCCGAGCAGCTCGCCGGTCTTCTTGTCGAAGATCACCTTGACCATGCCCTGGTCTTCGCCGAGCGCGATCGCCTTGCCGTTGGCGGCAAAGGAGAAGCGGCCGACGCGGATGTCGCGGCCGAGCTCCTTGGCCTTGGCTTCGGTGAGGCCGACAGAGGCGACCTGCGGATTGCAATAGGTGCAGCCGGGGACCTTGCCCTTGTCTGTGGGATGAACGTTCGGCAGGCCGGCGATCTTTTCGACGCAGACGACACCTTCATGTTCCGCCTTGTGCGCCAGCATCGGCGGGCCGGCGACGTCGCCGATGGCATAGATGCCGGCGACATTGGTCTTGCCGTAACCGTCGGCGACGACGCAGCCGCGATCGGTCTTGATGCCGAGCGCTTCGAGGCCGAGATTTTCGATGTTGCCCTGAACGCCGACAGCCGAAATCATCCGGTCGGCGGTGATCTGCTGCACCTTGCCGTCCGACGTCTCGACATGGGCAGTGATGCTGCCCGCCCCCTTCTCGACCTTGGTGACCTTGGCGCTGGTGAAGATCTTCAGGCCGCGCTTTTCCAGCTGCTTGCGGGCGATGGCGGTGATTTCGGCATCCTCGACCGGCATGATCGTCGGCATGACTTCGACAACCGTCACATCGACGCCCATCGAGCGGTAGAAGCTGGCGAATTCGATGCCGATCGCGCCCGAGCCCATGACGATCAGCGACTTCGGCAGCGCGTCGGGCTTCAGCGCCTCGAAATAGGTCCAGATCAGCTTGCCGTCCGGCTCGATTCCGGGCAGTGCGCGCGGACGGGCGCCGGTGGCGATGATGATGTGCTTGGCAGTATAGGTGCCCTCGCCCTTGACGTTCTTCGGCAGCGGATGCTGCGGCTCGACGACCGGCTTCGACGACTTGCCGACGACGATCTCGCCTGGTTTGGTGATCTTTGCCTCGCCCCAGATGATGTCGATCTTGTTCTTCTTCATCAGGAAGCCGACGCCGGCATTGAGACGGGCGGAGACGGCGCGCGAGCGGCCGACGACGGCCTTGGCGTCCGGCTTGACGGTACCTTCGAGAACGAGACCGAAATCCTTGAAGTGGTTGGCGTGATCCAGCACCTCGGCCGAACGCAGTAGCGCCTTTGTGGGTATGCAGCCCCAGTTCAGGCAGATGCCACCCATATGCTCGCGCTCGACGATCGCCGTCTTCAGGCCGAGCTGGGCCGCACGGATGGCGGCGACATAGCCGCCGGGACCGGAGCCGATGATGATGACGTCGTAGGATTCAGCCATATGTGTCCTGCCCTTCGTTTACGCTGCGCTGCGGGTCATGAGCACCCAAGCGTGTCTCTTGCTGTTTTCGAAGAGCGGCACGGCATCAGCGCGCGCAGCCTCCGAGAATCCGTTTCTTCCATAAAGCGACAGAGCCGCCTCGTTATCACTTGCGGTAATGAGACTGACAGGCCGGCCATCGGCCCTGTCGATCTGATCCTCCAGCAACGTTCGCCCGATGCCGATGCCACGCAGATGGCGGTAGACGCCGAGACTGCCAATGAACCAGCTTCCCACAACCGTCTTCTGCAAGACGAGCATCGGCTCGGTCGCCGCGCTCGTCGCCTCGATATCGCCTATGCCTTCCCCGAGCGTATGGCCGATTGCCACGCCCGCAACCTCGCCATAAGCCTCGGCGATCACCGCATCCCGCCAGCCGCCGACAGCCTCCTCCTCACTCATTTTCAGCCGCCCCCGCTCCAAAGGCGTGTCGCTTATGCCGTTCGCCACATCGGCGAACCAGAGCCAGGAGGCAAAGCCATGCGAGGCGATATCCGCCAGGATCGCCAGCTCCGAGGCATCCCGCCGCGAGGCCTGCCGCAGGGCGACGAAGGCAGCCATTTTCAGATCCCCAGCATCATCCGCACGATCGATTCCAGGCCGCGTCCGAGCGCACGCGTGTTCTCCGCGTCGAGATGAATGCCGTCGATCGGCGTGGTCTTGGCGACGGAATTGCCGTCGAAAAAGCCGCAGCCAAGTTCGTCGGCAAGGTCACGATAGAGCGTTGCAAGCTTGGCCGATTCTTCGATTCCGCCGGGAAAGGATGCGGCAAAAGGCACATTGCCCGTCGCGCAGATCGCCGGTGGCGCCACGATCAGGATCTCCGGCCCATCGAATTCGAAGGGCCAGGCGTGATTGCGGATCAGCCGCACGAGGCGGCTGATGCCCTGGCAGGCGGCAAAGGCCGAACCCGCCACGACCGGCTTCATGTCGTTGGTGCCGAGCAGGAGGATGACAAGATCGAGCGGCGCATGCGTCTGCAGGATCGTCGGCAGGACGCGCGCCCCGTTGCGGTCGCAATCGGCGAGGTGATCGTCGAAGGCGGTGGTGCGACCGTTCAGGCCTTCGGCAATGATGCGGGCCTCGCTGCCGAGCGCTGCCTGAAGCACGCTCGGCCAGCGATTCTTGTAGTCATGACGGCCGATCGTCTCGGCGTCATAACCCCAGGTCAGCGAGTCGCCATAGCAAAGAACGGTCTTGGTCATTTCCGCCTCCGCTTCGCGATCAGACAAGCATGCCCATCGGGTTTTCGATGTAGCCCTTGAAGGCCTGGAGAAGCTCGGCGCCCAGCGCGCCGTCGACGCAGCGATGGTCGGTCGAAAGCGTGACGCTCATGACCGTGGCGATCGCCATTTCGCCGTTCTTGACGACGACCCGCTGCTCGCCGGCGCCGACCGCCAGGATCGTCGCATGCGGCGGGTTGACGACGGCGGCGAAGTTCTTGACGCCCATCATGCCCATGTTGGAGACGGAGCTGGTGCCGCCCTGATATTCCTCGGGCTTCAGCTTGCGATCCTTGGCCCGCTTGCCGAGGTCGCGCATCTCGTTGGAGATGACAGACAGCGTCTTCTGCTCGGCCTTGCGGATGATCGGGGTGATCAGGCCGCCGGGGATCGAGACGGCGACGCCGACATCGGCGTGCTTGTGCTTGACCATGTTGCTGTCCGTCCACGACACGTTGGCCTCGGGAACGTCGCGCAGCGCCAGCGCCATGGCCTTGATGACCATGTCGTTGACCGAAAGCTTATAGGCCGGAGCGTTGTCCTTGCGGGGCGCCGCATCGTTCAGCTGGGCACGCAGCGCCATCAGAGCGTCGAGCTCACAATCGACGCTGACATAGAAATGCGGGATCGTCTGCTTGGATTCAACCAGGCGCCGGGCGATCGTCTTGCGCATGCCATCATGCGGCACGAGCTCGTAGGAGCCCGGCTCGAAGAGCTTGAGCACGGCTTCCTCGGAAGCGCCCTTCGGCGCTGCGGCGGCCGGAGCCGCGGCGGCCTGCGGAGCAGCAGCAGCCGGTGCGGGCGCAGCCTTGGCGCCACCGCCGGCAACGGCGGCTTCGACATCGCTCTTGACGACACGACCGTGCGGGCCCGAGCCTGCGACAGCCGAAAGGTCGATGCCGGCTTCTCTCGCTAGCCTGCGGGCAAGCGGCGAAGAGAAGGTGCGGTTGCCGCCGGCCGAAACTGCCGCGGGTGCGGCAGCGGGCGCAGCAGCCGGAGCGGCCGGGGCCGGTGCAGCCTCGGCCTTCGCAGCCGGGGCGGCCTCAGCTTTTCCCGGAGCGGCGGATCCTGCGCCGCTTGCGGCGGCGGCGACATCCTCGCCATCGGCGGCGAGAACGGCGATCAGCGCGTTGACCTTGACACCCTCGGTGCCGGCGGCAACGACGAGCTTGGCGACCGTGCCTTCATCGACGGCTTCGACTTCCATCGTCGCCTTGTCGGTCTCGATCTCGGCGATCACATCGCCAGACTTGACCTTGTCGCCTTCCTTGACCAGCCACTTGGAAAGATTGCCTTCTTCCATGGTCGGAGAGAGGGCGGGCATCGTGATATTGATCGGCATCGAGATACCCTCCCCTTATTTGTAGCAAACAGCCTTCACCGCATCGACGACTTCGCCGACGTTCGGAAGCGCCAGCTTTTCGAGATTGGCGGCGTAAGGCATCGGCACGTCCTTGCCCGCAATCGTCAGGATCGGCGCATCGAGATAGTCGAAGGCCTGCTGCATGACGCGGGTGGCGATTTCGGTGCCGACGGAGGACTGCGGATAACCTTCCTCGACGGTGACGAGGCGGCCGGTCTTCTTGACCGATTCGATAACCGTCGGCAGGTCCATCGGGCGGATAGTGCGAAGGTCGATCAGTTCGACGTCGATGCCGATCTTTTCGAGTTCGGCAACCGCCTTCGTCGCATAGGTCATGCCGATGCCGAAGGAGACGACGGTAGCGTCCTTGCCCTGACGATGGATGCGGGCCTTGCCGATCGGCAGGACGAAATTATCGAGCTTCGGCACATCGAAGTGCTGGCCGTAGAGAATTTCGTTTTCGAGGAAGATGACCGGGTTCGGATCGCGGATCGCCGCCTTGAGCAGGCCCTTGGCGTCGGATGCCGTGTAGGGCATGACAACCTTCAGGCCGGGGATGGCGCTGTACCAGGCCGCATAATCCTGGCTGTGCTGGGCGCCGACGCGGGCGGCTGCACCATTCGGGCCGCGGAAGACGATCGGAGCGCCCATCTGGCCGCCGGACATATAGAGCGTCTTGGCGGCCGAGTTGATGATGTGGTCGATCGCCTGCATGGCGAAGTTGAAGGTCATGAATTCGACGATCGGGCGAAGGCCGGCCATGGCGGCGCCGACGCCGACACCGGCAAAGCCGTGTTCGGTGATCGGCGTATCGATGACGCGACGGGGGCCGAATTCCTGCAGCAGTCCTTGAGTGACCTTGTAGGCGCCCTGGTATTCGGCGACTTCCTCGCCCATGACGAAGACGTCGTCACTGGCGCGCATTTCTTCGGCCATGGCGTCGCGGAGCGCTTCGCGCACGGTCATCGACACCATTTCGGTGCCGGCCGGGATTTCCGGGTCGTTCGGAACGACGGCCTTGGGCTCTGCGGGAACGGGAGCAGAAGCGGAACCGGTATTTGTCGGCTTTTCTTCCTGAGCAACCTGCGGAGCAGCGACCGGAGCCGGCTGAGCAGCGGCAGGAGCGGTGGAAATCGCGTCAGCCGATTCGCCGTCCTGCAGCAGCACTGCGATCCTGGTGTTGACCTTGACGCCTTCAGTGCCGGCATCGACCAGCAGCTTGCCGATGATGCCTTCGTCGACGGCTTCGACTTCCATCGTCGCCTTGTCGGTTTCGATTTCGGCGATCACGTCACCGGAGGTGACCTTGTCACCTTCCTGCTTCAGCCATTTGGACAGCGTGCCTTCTTCCATCGTCGGAGAGAGGGCGGGCATGAGGATATCGATGGGCATGGGTTCCCTCCCCCGATTAGAGCAGAATGTCGGTGTAGAGCTCGGATGCATCCGGCTCCGGATCGGCCTGGGCGAAGTCGGCGCTGTCGGCGACGATGTCGCGGACATCCTTGTCGATCGCCTTCAGATCGTCTTCGGAGGCCCAGCCCTTTTCGATGAGGCGCGCCTTGACCTGCTCGATCGGATCCTGCTCGGAGCGCATCTTCTGCACTTCTTCCTTGGAGCGATACTTCGCCGGGTCGGACATGGAGTGGCCGCGATAACGGTAGGTCAGCATTTCGAGAATGATCGGGCCCTTGCCGGAGCGGCAATGTTCGAGCGCCTCGTCGGCCGCCGCCTTGACGGCGCGCACGTCCATGCCGTCGACCTGGATGCCGGGGATGCCGAAGCCGGAGCCGCGCAGCGAATAGTTCGACTGCGCGGTGGCGCGGGCCGTCGACGTGCCCATGGCGTAGCGGTTGTTCTCGACGATATAGACGATCGGCAGCTTCCAGAGAGCGGCCATGTTGAAGCTCTCGTAGACCTGGCCCTGGTTGGCGGCGCCGTCGCCGAAATAGGCGATCGCGACATTGCCGTTGTTACGGTAGCGATTGGCAAAGGCGAGACCGGTTCCGAGCGAAACCTGGGCGCCGACGATGCCGTGACCGCCGTAGAAATGCTTCTCTTTCGAGAACATATGCATCGAGCCGCCCTTCCCGTGGGAATAGCCGCTGCGGCGCCCGGTCAGCTCGGCCATGACGCCGCGCGCTTCCATGCCGGTTGCCAGCATATGGCCGTGGTCGCGATAGGCGGTGATGACCTGGTCGCCTTCCTTCTGCGCCATCTGCATGCCGACGACGACAGCTTCCTGACCGATGTAGAGATGGCAAAAGCCGCCGATGAAGCCCATGCCGTAAAGCTGACCGGCCTTCTCCTCGAAGCGGCGGATCAATAGCATCTCGCGATAGGCCTTGAGTTCCTCATCCCGATCGAAGTCGGCTACCGGGCCTCCATTCGATGCTTTGGCTGCTGGTTTTGCTGCAGTTTTGCGGCTGGAAACGGTCGCGGTCTTTCGCGGCGCCATTCAACCCTCCCTATGGGTTTGTCGTTTCTCGATGGCGCGTACCATAGGGAAGAAATATGACCACAGCAATGCCATAATTGCATGGCTCGTATTCGTCACCAAGCTGTTGGAAATACAGCAGAAATTGAAATTAACCGAATTCAGGTTAATTGGAATAATGGTTGAATATGACGATCTCGTCCGCGCGCGACATATTCAGCTGATAGCGCGCCTTTTCGTCCAGCATATCCTTGTCGAGCGAACCGTCACTGAGGAGCGCGACCTGACTTTCCAGATGTTCGCGCTTCGCCTTCAATACCGCAAGCTCTTTTTCGCGCTCGACGCGCTGACGCTCGAACGTCTCCGTCGCCCGCAACCCGTAATCGCCATGGATGCAATGATAACCGAAATAGGAAAGGAAGGCGACCGTCATGGCCGGAATGACGAAGCGACCGAGCTTTCTCTTCTTATGATGCTTTGTCCACATACACGTATGCTCTTGAACGCATTACCAATTCGTTCAGCATAATGCGCAGAGATTAACCGTTCGTTGACCGTAAAAATCAGGCAATAAAAAAACCGCGCCAGGTGGGCGCGGGTGAAGCCATTGAAATCAGATTTGCTCAGCCGCGGATGATCGAGCGGCCGGCATACTGGGCCTGCGGCCCAAGGCCTTCCTCGATGCGGATCAGCTGGTTGTACTTGGCGAGGCGGTCGGAACGCGACAGCGAACCGGTCTTGATCTGGCCGCAGTTGGTGGCAACCGCGAGATCGGCGATGGTCGAATCCTCGGTCTCGCCGGAGCGGTGCGACATGACGGCGGTGTAGGCCGCCTTGTGCGCCGTATTGACCGCATCGAGCGTTTCCGTCAGCGAACCGATCTGGTTGACCTTGACGAGGATCGAGTTGGCGACACCCATGCGGATGCCGTCGCGCAGACGGGCGGAGTTGGTGACGAAGAGATCGTCTCCGACGAGCTGCGTCTTCTTGCCGGTGAGGTCGGTCAGCGCCTTCCAGCCGTCCCAATCGTCTTCAGCCATGCCGTCCTCGATCGAGATGATCGGGTACTTGGCGGCGAGTTCGGCCAGATATTCGGCCATGGCGCCCGATTCGAGCGTGCGGCCTTCGCCTTCGAGCACGTATTTGCCGTCCTTGAAGAATTCCGTCGAGGCGCAGTCGAGGCCGAGGTAAATGTCCTCACCCGGCTTGTAGCCGGCTTTTTCAACCGACTTGACGATGAAGTCGAGGGCTTCCGAAGCGCTCTTCAGGCCCGGTGCGAAACCGCCTTCGTCGCCGACATTGGTGTTGTGGCCCTGGGCTGCAAGCTCCTTCCGGAGCGTATGGAAGACTTCCGAACCCATGCGCACGGCTTCGGCGATCGAATCGGCGCCGACCGGCAGGATCATGAATTCCTGGAAGTCGATCGGATTGTCGGCATGAGCGCCGCCGTTGATGATATTCATCATCGGCACCGGCAGCAGGCTCGCCGAAGCGCCGCCGACATAACGGTAGAGCGGCAGGCCGGAGGCCTGGGCGGCAGCCTTGGCGACGGCGAGCGACACACCGAGGATGGCGTTGGCGCCGAGACGCGACTTGTTCGGCGTGCCGTCCAGTTCGATCATGATGTTGTCGATCTGGATCTGGTTTTCGGCGTCGATGCCGCCGATGGCGTCGAAGATCTCTGTGTTGGCGGCCTCGACGGCCTTCTCTACGCCCTTGCCGAGGTAGCGCTTGCCGCCGTCGCGCAGCTCGACCGCCTCATGGGCGCCCGTCGAGGCGCCCGAGGGAACAGCCGCGCGGCCCATGCTGCCGTCTTCGAGATAGACGTCGACTTCGACGGTGGGGTTGCCACGGCTATCGAGGATCTCGCGGGCGATGATATCGGTGATTGCAGTCATGGGTTCTTCCTGCTCGGTGGGTGATCAATCGTTCGAAGCCTGTCATAATCGAAGGCGTGCAAATTACAATGCCGCAATTTCCAGCCTTCGTACCGGCGTTCTGAAGTGGCCTAAACCACGGTCGTGTCAACCTGTTGAACGTCAAGCCTTGGCAACCGCATCGAACGCAAGCAATTTCTCAAGCAGTCGCGGCATGTCCTTGAGATAGACCATGTTCGGGCCGTCGGACGGAGCGTTGTCAGGGTCCTGGTGGGTTTCGAGAAAGACACCGGCAATACCCGTCGCCACGGCTGCGCGCGCCAGCGTTTCGACGAATTCGCGCTGGCCGCCGGAGGACTCGCCCTGCCCGCCGGGCTGGGCGACGGAATGGGTCGCATCGAAAATGACGGGCGCGCCCATCGCCGCCATGATCGGCAGCGAGCGCATGTCGGAAACCAGCGTGTTGTAGCCGAAGGAGGCGCCGCGCTCGCACAGCAGCACGTTCGGATTGCCGCTGGCATTGAGCTTCTTCAGGACATTCTTCATGTCCCAGGGGGCGAGGAACTGGCCCTTCTTGACGTTGACGACGCGGCCCGTCTTGGCGGCAGCGATCAGAAGATCCGTCTGGCGGCATAGGAAGGCGGGGATCTGCAGAACGTCGATCACCTCCGCCACCTCGGCGCATTGCTCGGCGGTGTGGACGTCGGTCAGGACGGGAAAGCCGAATTCCCGCTTCAGGTCGGCGAAGACCTGCATGCCCTTTTCAAGCCCGATGCCGCGCTCGGCCGAGAGTGAGGTGCGGTTCGCCTTATCGAAGGAACTCTTATAGACGAGGCCGATGCCGAGCTTTGCGCAGAGATCTTTCAGCGTGCCGGCGACCATGAAAGCGTGATCACGGCTCTCCATCTGGCAGGGGCCGGCAATCAGCGACAGGCGGCCGGTATTGGAAAAGGTGACCTGGCCTTCGCCTTCGCCGATCTTGACCTCGGAATTTGTATCAGTGCTCATCGTGGTTCCTCGAAGGCAAAAAGCGCGCCCTGCCCGGGCGTGGGCTTCACCAGAATGCGATTGTTCTTGCGTGTGTATGTCACTCCGTTAGCAGCCAAATGCGCTTCTGTCACGGCAAGATCGGTAACGGTGAAGAGGATTGCCCGGCCGCGCAGACCACGATCGGCGGAGGAGACGACAGGCTCGAAATAGGCCTCCAGCCCTTCCGGCGTCATCAGGCTGATCTTGGCATTCGATGCCGCGATATTCATGCCGAAACCGGTTTTTTCCACCGCCGTTTGCCCGACGGCAAGACCAACGAAGGCGGCAAACGCAGCCGGCTCCGGCGCACAAAGCGCGATCTCGGCAAGGCCCGTCACGCCGTTGGCATGCGCCTCCAGCGCCGCGCGGTCGGCCGGGAACGAATTGATGCGCTGACAGGTGAAGAGAAAGAAGTCGGGCGCGCGCAGATCGCTTGAAAAGGCCAGTTTGAAGCTGCCGACGCTTTCCGAACCGTCCGGCATTCGCATCGGCCGGCTGAACTGCAACATCTCGCCGGCGCTCGCGCCGTTGCCGACGAATCGCCGATGATCGAGGCCGGCATCCTCGGTGAGGAAGGCCAGCGCCGAAAGGCCCTCCTCGCCGCAGCGGAAGCGGAAGGCACGATTGCGGGCGACGAAGACATTCCCCTGACGGGCCGCCGCCTCGCTCTCCTCGACGCTCGCCACGCCGAGCGGCTCGATATAGGTCTTGTCGGCGAAAAAGACGCAGGCATTTTCCGTTCCGAACGGATGGCGCGCATCGGCGGCGACGGTAAAGCCGAGCTTGCCGAGCCTTTCGCGCGCCAGATCGATATTGACGACGGGCAGCACGACATGATCCAGCGGGTGCGGCTTGGCGGAATGTGCGATCATAGGATCCCTCCTGACACGTCAAAGAGATGTGCGACAGCCCCATTCCCAATGCAAGACATGTGCGCCAATCCGGCGAATGAAAATAAAAATCTCGACGAGTTGGCGCGAAGTTTTACGGAAATTTAGCTACTTGCGGAACACATATGGAACATATAGTGTCCGTTCTGGATTTGTTTCAATCAGGGGTCTGACGTCGATGCTCACGCGCAAACAACAGGAGCTTCTCCTTTTCATTCATGAGCGCATGAAGGAATCCGGCGTTCCTCCCTCTTTCGACGAGATGAAGGATGCCCTGGATCTGGCCTCGAAATCCGGCATTCATCGCCTGATCACGGCGCTGGAGGAACGTGGTTTCATTCGCCGCCTACCGAACCGGGCCCGGGCCTTGGAAGTGATCAAGCTGCCGGAGGCCTATAGCCCCAGTCTTCAGCCGCGCCGCGGTTTTTCACCGAGCGTTATCGAAGGCAGCCTCGGCAAGCCCCAGCCGGTCGCCGCCCCCGCTGCCGCAAAGCCGATCGCCGACAACGGCAGCTCTGTCTCCGTGCCGGTCATGGGCCGGATCGCCGCCGGCGTTCCGATCTCGGCTATCCAGAACAATACGCACGACATCGTCGTTCCTGCGGATATGCTCGGCTCGGGCGAACATTACGCGCTGGAGGTCAAGGGCGATTCGATGATCGACGCCGGGATCTTCGACGGCGACACCGTGATTATCCGCAACGGCAGCACCGCAAGCCCTGGCGATATCGTCGTTGCGCTGGTCGACGACGAGGAAGCGACGCTGAAACGCTTTCGCCGCAAGGGCGCCTCGATCGCCCTCGAAGCCGCCAACCCGGCTTACGAGACCCGCATCTTCGGGCCTGACCGGGTCAAGGTGCAGGGCAAGCTGGTCGGCCTCATTCGCCGTTATCACTGACAGCCAACGGAGCTGATTCGGTAAAAGCGTCTTTGCGCCAATCATAGGCGCGATGGCGCATCCATGGACGCGACAAGGCATCGAATGCGGTTGCGACCTCGAGGCCTGTCTGCGCAAAACGCAATTCGACGGAACCGGTCCTGCGCAGCGTCTCGCCGGTGAAGAGTGTCGCACCCGAGTGGCAGCGGTCGAAACGCAGGCGCACCGCGGTCACGACAATCTCGCTGGCGTCGCAGGCCGGGCCGAGATAGGCGGCATTGTCGATGACGGCGACGACATGGCCATTGCCGAGCCTGGCGATACACCAGGCTTTCTTGACGCAGGAAAAACGATTTGCCTCACCGCCGGCTGCGGCGGCCACCATTGCCGTCCTCGCCTCATTCTGCTGATCGCGGGAAAGCCTGAGGCGGCGGTCCTCACCCTGCGGCGGGATGGCAGGGCCATCCAGCATCTTCGGCGGGTGGTGCGTCGGCAGGACCAGCGCTCTCTGCCACTGGTCGAAGATGAAGTCCGGCGGGTTTTCACGGTTGGAAGCCATTGCCGCCGTCGCGACGAGCGCGACCAGACCACCATCCTCGGAAATCACCAGATCCGGCGGTCGGGAACCCGGCAGGATCAGCACGATAAGCGTCGAGACGGCGAGGATCGATGTGCCGGCATGGCGCAATCGGGTGCGGAGCAGCGTCAGCAGCAGAAAGCCTGCCACGGCGACGGCGAAATACCAGGCGGGCAAACGGCCGAGGTCGATATCGCCGCCCCAGCCGGACACCGTCTTGGCGACCGCAATCACCAGATCGAGGCCGAAGCCGACCACAGTCCAGAGCGGAGCGTCCAGGCCGAACGGCATGAGCAACATCGCCAGCAGCCCGGCCGGCATGACGATGAAGGAGATGATCGGCATCGTCGCAAGGTTCGCCGGCAGGCCATAAGCTGTCAGGCGATGAAAATGCTCGACCGCAAACAGCGCCGTGGAAAAGCCGCCGATCAGCGAGGTCAGGAAGACGCCGCCGAAGAAACCGGCGACCGCCACGACCGGCCGCAGGACCGGCAGCTTCAGCAACGGGTTTTCCCGGACGCGCCGGTCCTTCCACAGCTGATAGCCCGATACCAGTGCCAAAGTCGCGGCAAAGGACATCTGGAAGCTCGGACCCAGGACTTCGGAGGGTGAAATGGCGATGATGATGAGCGCCGAGAGAACGACATTGCGCAGGCTGATCGACGGCCGGTCGAAGAAGACGGCAATCAGCATGATCGCCATCATGATGAAGGCGCGTTCGGCCGAAACCCCGAATCCTGAGATCAGGAAGTAGGCTGTAACGGCGACGAGTGCGCCGGCGGCGGCGATCTTCTTTGTCGGATAGGCTTGAGCGACACCCGGAACGAGGCTGAGCAGCATCCGGAAACCGACGAAGAAGATGCCGGCCGACAACGCCATGTTAAGGCCCGAGATCGCCACGATATGAGCAAGGCCGGACTGACGCAGCGCCTCCGTCGTTTCCTTCGAGATGGCGCGCCGCTCGTCGGTCACGAGAGCAGCGGCAAAAGCGCCCGTGTCGCCGGGCAGAATAGAGCGTATACGATCGCCGATGCCGCTGCGCAGCCGGTAAAGCCGTTCGAGCAGAGCGTCGGATGTCGATCTCGCAGCCTGCGGGCCCGCCTGCACATCGACTTTCTCGGGCGCACCGTAGAAGAAGCCGTTGGCGCCGATGCCATCGAAATAGGCACCGAAGGAAAAGTCGTTGAGGGTGGGAAGCGCCGGCCCCGCCGGCGGCGTCAACCGCGCTCGGCCGGTGATGATGTCACCGAGGTCGAAAGGCGCATCGGCACCGCGGGCGATCACGGTTATGCGCCTCGGCGGCCGCTTCACCTGCGGCGCCTCGGTGCCGGTGACCGCAAGAACATAGCGCCACCGCCCGCGATCGTCGCCTTCGCGCCGCTCGACGCGGCCGGTCACCGTCGTCGTCACGGATGAATCGAGGATGACAGTCGAGGCCCGCCGGCTTTCGAGCTGCGCACAGAGCATGCCGCATGCCACGAGGGCAAGCGCCATAAAGGTTGCCCGCCAGGCCGGCCGGCTGCGGCCGGCGACGAGCACCGCAAGCATCAGCACCGACAGGCAGAGCAACGATGGAATGAGCGGAAAATCCGTTGCAGCAAGAAACCAGTATGCCGCGCCGGCGCCGAGGAAGACCGGCGAGAACAGGAGCAGGCGGCCGTGGTCGGCCTCCTCGCTGAGCAAACGGCCGGCAGCGCGCAGCAATTGTGCGACCGCGGTCGTCAGCCGGTGGCGCAATGGCACCGCAGACTGCGTTTTTGCCGGCCGCGATCCCACGGCAGGAGCCGGAAACGCGACGTGATCGGCAAGGCCGACGCCTGCTTGCGGCCGCAATTCGACTGTCGTCAACTCCTGCATGCGCCGCCCAAAATGACCTTACCCTGGGCCCAGAATGCAACCTCCGAGCTCATCCGGCAAGAATAATCGATTGAAATACGGGCGAAAATTGCGAGCGCGAAAAGAACAGTCGAATCATCGGCTTCCGCTATGCGTGCTGCTCATCGCTGCAGTGCCTAAAAGGTGATGCCGCAATGCACAAAATGGCGTCACGGTAACTTGGCATTAGCCTCGCGATCATATAGCTATCGCAAAGGACGCTTAACCCCTATGGCGCTTTTGTGGCGCCACCGACATTTCGGAGGATCAGCATGACGGATCAAAGCGCAACAATAAAAATCGGTGACAAATCAGTCGACCTCGCCGTCAAAAGCGGCACGATCGGCCCGAGCGTCATCGATATCGGTGCTCTCTACAAGAACACCGCCTCCTTCACGTACGATCCGGGTTTCACCTCGACCGCATCCTGTGAATCCAAAATCACCTATATCGATGGCGACGAAGGCGTTCTGCTGCACCGCGGCTATCCGATCGAGCAGCTCGCCGAACATGGCGACTTCCTCGAGGTCTGCTATCTGCTTCTCTACGGCGAACTGCCGACGGCAGCGCAGAAGAAGGACTTCGACTATCGCGTCACGCATCACACCATGGTGCATGAGCAGATGAGCCGCTTCTTCACCGGCTTCCGGCGCGATGCGCATCCGATGGCCGTCATGTGCGGCTGCGTCGGCGCGCTGTCGGCCTTCTATCATGACTCCACCGACATCACCGATCCGCACCAGCGCATGGTCGCCAGCTTGCGCATGATCGCCAAGATGCCGACGCTTGCGGCCATGGCCTACAAGTACCATATCGGCCAGCCCTTCGTTTACCCGAAGAACGATCTCGACTATGCGTCGAACTTCCTGCGCATGTGCTTTGCCGTTCCGTGCGAGGAATATGTGGTCAATCCGGTGCTTTCGCGCGCCATGGACCGCATCTTCATCCTGCATGCCGACCACGAGCAGAACGCCTCGACCTCGACGGTCCGCCTCGCCGGTTCGTCGGGCGCCAACCCGTTCGCCTGCATCGCCGCCGGCATCGCCTGCCTCTGGGGCCCGGCGCATGGCGGCGCCAATGAAGCAGCGCTCAACATGCTGACGGAGATCGGGACGGTCGACCACATTCCTGAGTATATTGCCCGCGCCAAGGACAAGAACGATCCTTTCCGCCTGATGGGCTTCGGCCACCGCGTCTATAAGAACTACGATCCGCGCGCCAAGATCATGCAGAAGACGACGCATGAAGTGCTCGGCGAACTCGGCATCAAGGACGATCCGTTGCTGGAAGTGGCGATGGAGCTGGAGCGCATCGCGCTCACCGACGAATATTTCATCGAGAAGAAGCTCTATCCGAACATCGACTTCTATTCCGGCATCACGTTGAAGGCGCTGGGCTTCCCCACGACCATGTTCACCGTGCTCTTCGCGCTTGCCCGCACCGTCGGCTGGATCGCGCAGTGGAACGAGATGATCGAGGATCCGGAACAGCGCATCGGCCGTCCGCGCCAGCTCTATGTCGGCGAACCGAAGCGCGACTACATCCCGGTTTCGAAGCGCTGATCGCTTGAGACCAATCGGCTCAAACGAAAACCCGGTCAGAAACGACCGGGTTTTTTCTTTTTCAGCACCTCGAGCAGGATTTCGGCAGCATGTTCGCCGGGCGGCTTTTCGGTCTGCATGCGCTGCCAGATCAGCTCATAGCCTTCCTTCATCGCCTTGAGCTGGAGAGTGTCGGCCGACAGCCTTTCCATCCAGCGTGCGAGACTTGCCCCGCGAACGATATCGTTCAGATATTCCGGCACGACCGCGTAATCGGCGATCAGGTTCGGCAGCGCTCCTGTCCAGGTCTTGATGCCCGATGTCAGCAACCGCATGATCCAGTCGACCTTGTAGGCTGAGACGACGGGAACGTCGGCAAGCGCCAGCTCGAGAATAACGGTTCCGGATGCGGCCATGGCCGCATCGGCCTCGACGAAAGCCTTCCACTTTGCTTCTGCGCCGATAACGATCTCCGGCGTTACCGCCCATTTCGCAGTCAATTCGCGCACAAGCCCTTCCTTGTGTCTCATCGTCGGCAGGATAAAACGCATCGGCCCATTGCGGGAGACAAGTTCGCTCACCGCCGCCTCGAAATGCGGCAGGAGCTTCTGGATTTCCGAGGAGCGTGAGCCGGGCAGAAGCAGGATTGTGCCGCTGCCGGGCCGTCTTCCGGCGCGCAGGCGTCGGGTCTCCAGGAGCGCAGGGTCAGCGGTCAGGCGATGCCCCACATAGGTCGTTGCCGGGCCGTTGAGGCGCTGCATCGTCGCCGGTTCGAAAGGCAGAACGGCGAGCACGTGATCGACATAGGCAAGCATGCGGTTGGCGCGATATTCCTTCCAGGCCCAGACGCTCGGACAGACATAATTGACGACAGGCAAATCCGGCAGCGCCGTGCGGACACGTTTTGCCACGCGATGAGTGAAATCCGGGCTGTCGATGATGAGCAGAATGTCAGGCTTCGCGGCGATGATCTCGGCCGTTGTCCGGCGGATCAGGCCAAACAGCTTCGGCAGCCGGCTCAGCACCTGGGTGATGCCCATGATCGACAGTTCGGAAAAATCGAACAGGGATCGCAGGCCCTCCGCCTGCAGCCCCTCCCCGCCGACGCCGACAAGTTCCACCGGTCCGTCATGGATGCGCTTCAGCGCAGCGATGAGGTCGGCGCCGAGGAGATCGCCTGACACCTCACCGGCAATGACGGCAATCTTCAGCGGCGCGCCGTTCATTCCAGCCCCCATTCCGGCAGGCCGCGATCAATGCCGCAGACGAAAAGCTCTGTCTCGTCGGCGGCGCGGATGACGGCAGCACGATCGAGCACCAGCGAGCGGCCGGCTTCGACGGCGATACCGGCAAGGCCGGCTTTACCGGCGTTCAGCACCGTGGAAACGCCGATCGCCGGCAGGTCGGCACGAATATCCTGCTGCGGCTTGCAGAGCTTGACGAGCACGCCGCGGCGGCGCGTCGAAATGCGCCCGGCGGCTCTGAGCCCGGCGACACGGTCAAGCATCTCGTCGGTGCCCTCAAGACCCTCCAGTGCGACAACCCGCCCGCCGATGCTGACGGCGCCCTGCCCGACATCCAGCCGGCCGAGCGTCTCGGCGGCTTCGGCAGCACGGCTGATATCGCGCCGATCTTCGTCACCGGGTGTGACGGCGCCAAGCGGACCGACGGAAGCCAGCAGGTCGGGGGCGATCTCATGGGCGCCGACGACGCGCCGGCCATTTCCCTCGATCAGCCGGATCACCATCTGCAGGACCGTATCGTCGCCGCCGGAGAGCAGGGTGCGGATCGCAGCCGGCACCCTCATCAGAATACGCAGCGTCGGGCGCACCTCACGCCATTCCGGCCGGCGGCGCACGCTGCCCGACATCACCACGCGGCCGATGCCATAACGGTTGAGAAGACTATCGAGAGCGGCGAAATCGCCGATGCCGATAATGGCGTGGTCGTAGCCTTCCCAACGCCGGTCGCTTTCGTCCTTCAGGGCGACGATAACAGGATTTTCGCCAGCGGCGCGTGCGGCTTCCGCGACATAGGAAGGCAGAAGGCCGCCGCCGGCGATGATCGCTAGCCGGCCCGCCGCGGTGTCGCTTGATAAAGCCACGGCTAGCCCTTCTGACCTCGGGTCGGCGAGGACAGGGCGCGGTCGCTATCGGCGGCGATGAAATCCAGGATCTGCATCACCTCTGCGCAATCGGCATATTCCTCGCGGATGGCCGCGGCGTTCTCACGCACGGAGGCCGTTCCCTCAAAGATCGCCTTGTAGGCGCGGCGGACCCTGTGGATGACAGCGCGGTCGATGCCGGCGCGCGTCATGCCGACGACATTGAGGCCGCCCAGCAGCCCGGGATTGCCGTTCAGCATGCCGTAGGGAATGACGTCGTAACTCACTGCCGACAGCCCGCCGACGAAAGCCTGGCGGCCGACGCGGGTGAACTGATGAACGGCCGACCCGCCGCCGAGAATGACACGATCCTCAATGACGACGTGGCCGGCGAGCATGACGTTGTTCGACATGATCACGTGGTTGCCGACGCGGCAATCATGTGCCACATGCGAATTGGCCAGGAACAGATTGTTGTCGCCGACGATCGTCTGGCCGCCGAAATCTGCGGTACCGGTATTCATCGTCACGCCTTCACGGATCGTGCAGTTGGCGCCGACCGAAAGCGTCGTCTCTTCGCCGGCGTGATGCACGCTCTGCGGATCGCCGCCGACGACCGCCATCGGGAAGATGCGCGTGCCCTTGCCGATCACGGTCCGGCCGGTGACGATCGCATGCGCCAGGAGCTCGACATTTTCATGCAGGACGACGTGCGGCCCGACATGGCAGAAGGGACCGATCTTCACGCCCTCACCAATGGTGGCCCCGTCTTCGACGACGGCCATCGGGTGAATGCGGGCGCTTTCGGCAATCGTACTCATGCCTGATCCTTACGAACGATCATCGCGCCGATATCGGCCTCGGCGACCAGCGCGCCGTCCACTTTGGCGTCGCAATGAAATTTCCAGATATTACCACGCTGCTTGTGCTTCTTAACGTGGAATTCGACGCGATCGCCGGGCACAACCGGCTTGCGGAAGCGCGCATTCTCAATGGTCATGAAGTAGACAAGGTTGCCGGGCTGGCCTTCCTTCTTGGCACAGATCGCCCCCGCCGTCTGCGCCATGCCCTCGATCAGCAGCACGCCCGGCATGATCGGCGACTCCGGAAAATGGCCGGTGAAATGCGGCTCGTTCACCGTGACGTTCTTGATGCCGACCGCTGAGTTGTCGCCATCGATCTCAATGATCTTGTCGACCATCAGAAACGGATAGCGATGCGGCAACAGCTTCATGATCTCGATGATGTCAGCCGAAGAAAGCGTCGTCGTGGCTTCCTCAGTCATTTTCCTTGCCTCCAGGGTTCCGCCCGCGCAACTTGGACTTCGCCACTTGTTGCGCCGCCTCTCTCAGATAGTCTTTCAGCGGACGAGCCGGCACGCCGCCATATTGCCCGCCGGCGGCAAGATCGGTCATGATACCGCTTTTGGCGGCGATCTGCACGCCGTCGCCGATCGTCACATGGCCCTTGATGCCGGCCTGGCCGCCGATCTGCACGCCGTTGCCGATCTTGGTGCTGCCGGCGATGCCGACCTGCGCGACAATGGCGCAATGGCGGCCCATCTGGACGTTGTGGCCGATCTGGACCTGGTTATCGATCTTGGTCCCCTCGCCGATTACCGTATCGTCCATGGCGCCGCGGTCGATCGTGGTATTGGCGCCGATCTCGACATTATCCTGGATGATCACCCGGCCGATCTGGACGATCTTGATCATGCCGCGCGGACCGGGCGCATACCCGAAACCGTCCTGGCCGATGCGAACGCCGTTGTGGATGATGACGCCGTTGCCGATCAGCGCACAGAGAATGCTGGCGCCGGCTGCAATCGAACAATCCCGGCCGATCTTGACGCCCGGACCGATGATGCTGTGCGCGCCGATGCGGGTGCCTTCGCCGATTTCGGCATGGGCGCCGATAACCGCCAGCGGCTCGACGATCACGCCCTTTTCCAGCCTGGCGCTCGGATCGATCACCGCGCTCGGCGCGATCTCGCTTTCACCCGGCGAAATGGCGACCGGACGCAGTGCTGCCGGATAGAACAGGCCGCCTGCCATCGCAAAAGCCGCATGCGGATTGGACGACAGGATGATCGGGATATGCTGAGGTACGAGGTCGGCGAGCGCCTTGTCGCAGATCACCGCCGAAGCCTCGCAGGTCAGCAGCTCATCCCGGCTGCGGCGCGACAGGATGTAACAAACATCGCCCGCCCGCGCCCGGTTGATGGGAGCGACGGATCGGACAATGACATCGGCATGATCGGAATTGGCGAGTTCCGCCCCAAGAAACTCTGCCAGCTCAGCGAGCTTCAGACCTTCATGGGGCAGAAAAAAAACGTTTTGCTCCATCGGCAATGCTCCAGAACGGAATTGAGTCTTACAGTTCCGGACTGCCGATATCAGAATTGGTTGTTGATGCCAAACTTGAAGTTCTGCGTCTTGTCAAAGTCTTCCTTGAGGACCGGGATTGCGTAATCCAGACGCAATGAACCGAAAGGAGACTGCCAGACGACGCCGACACCGACGGAAGCGCGCAGCGAGGCGTCTTCACCCTCGATGCCGTCGCCCCTGAGGTCGACGTCGTTGCCGAACAGCGTGCCCGCATCGGCGAAGACCGCGCCGCGCAGATTGAAGTCACGCGGGAAGCCCGGCATCGGGAAGGTTGCTTCGGCCGACGCCGTGAAATACGTCGTACCACCCAGCGGATCGTCGTTGGTGCCGGCAACGCGAGGGCCGATGCCCTTGTTTTCGAAACCGCGAATGTCGCCGTTGGTCAGCGTGAACTGGTCGAAGACGTTCAGGTGCTCGCCGAAGCCGACGACATAACCAGCCGAGGCCGAAACCGAGCCGATGATATCGGCATCGTCAGCGAGCAGGTGGTAATAACGCGCCTTGCCGTAGATCTTGTAGAACTGCGAGTCACCGCCGAGACCGGCGATTTCCTGCGTCGCCGTCGCGTAGATGCCCTCGCGCGGCAGGACGGTGTCGTCGAGCGTGTTGTAGGTCAGCGTCTGCGAGATGGAAGACCGCGTCCACGGGCTGTCCTCGACGAGGTGCTGATATGGAGCCGACAGGTCGGAAAGATCGCCGTTATCAGCGTCATACTTCATCTGCTTGTAGTTATAACGGAAGGTCGTCGCCAGATCTTCGGTGATCGGCGCGGTGACGCGCAGGACGACGCTGGTTTCCTCGTAATCGTAGTTGTCGTTGCTCGACGTCTCGCTGTGGTTGACGTCGAAGCCCGCCGCCAGACGATAGCCGAGGAAATAGGGCTCGGTGAAGCTGACGCCGTAGGCGCGCGAACCTTCCTGACCGCCGCCGGCCGAGATGCGGATGTACTGGCCGCGGCCGAGGAAGTTCTTCTCTTCGATCGAAGCTTCGAGCAGCAGACCGTCACCGCCGGCGGCATAACCCGCACCGACGCCGAACGAACCGGTGGACTGATCCTGCACGTCGACGACCACCACGACGCGATCCGGCGAGCTGCCCGGCTGGGTGGAGATATTGACGGAGGAGAAATAGCCGAGCGCTTCGAGGCGGCGCTTGGCCTTGGTGATCATCTGCTGATTGAAGGCGTCGCCTTCGCTCATGTCGAATTCGCGGCGGATGACGTAATCGCGCGTGCGGCTGTTGCCGCGGATTTCGATGCGCTCGACATAGGCGCGCTCGCCCTGGTCGACCAGATATTCGACCCCGATCGTGTTGTTGTTGAGGTCGCGGTTACCGCGCGGCGTGACGCGCGCGAAGGGATAACCGGCAGAGGCCACCTGATCGGAGATCGCTTCGATTGACTTCTGCACCTCCTTGGCGCTGTAGACATGGCCTTCCTTCGTGCGCACCAGCGGCAGCAGCTGATCCGAGCCGACGCCTTCGACGGTCGACTGCACGGTCACCGGTCCGAAGTCGTAACGCTGACCTTCCTCGATATTGAAGGTGAGCGTGTACTTGTTGGTTGCCTCGTCGAAGCTCGCATCGGAAGAGACAATGCGCATATCGGCATAGCCGCGGTTGTAATAGAACTGGCGAAGCGCTTCTTCGTCCGCGTGAAGCTTGTCTTCGTTGTAGACGTCCTTGCGGGTCAGGAACGAAAGGAAGTTCGAACGCTTGGTGTTGATGACGGCAGCCAGGCGGCCGGCGCTGTAGGCATTGTTACCGACGAAATTGATCGCATCGATCTTGGTGCGGTCACCCTCGTTGATGACGAAGGCAAGGTTGACGCGGCCCTCGCCGAGCGGCACGACCTGCGTCGTCACTTCGACTTCGCTGCGGCCGGTGGCGGCATAGGCTTCCTTGATCGCCTGGATATCGGCCTGGATCTGGGTGTCGCTGTAGGGGCCGGCGGCATGGGTCTGGACGATCGTCGCGAGCTTGTCGTCCTTGATCTTGCGGTTGCCGTTGAAGACGACCTGATTGACGAGCTGGGCCTCCTGGACATTGACGACGAGCGTACCGCCGGAGACCGAAATCTTGACGTCGGAGAAGTAACCGGTGCCGTAGAGCTGCTTGACCGAGTCATCGATGTCTGTGTTCGAAAAACTCTTGCCGGGCGTGATGGTCAGGTTCGACCGGACAGCTTCCGCGCCGACGCGGCTGGCGCCGCGCACATCAATGCGCTGGATAACCGCGGCCTCGGCGGCCGTAGCGGAAACGAACGTCAAAGCGCCTGCGCCCGAAGCAACAACACTAGCAGACAGCGCAACCGCCGATACTGCGTTCAAAAACTTTGAACCAGCCTTCATTTCACCTATTACCTTTTTTCCCTCGTCCCCGTCCCCGGGAGAACCCGATTCCGGTCACGTGTGTCGTTTTACCCGCTTTTGACATACAAGCAAGGGAGGGCGTTAATTTCTGTTTACTTCATTTCGAAGCGTGACCCATTCGCCACTACAGCCTTGAAACATCGTAAATAAATAGTAATTCCCTTGCCTTGCGCGTTTACCCTGAGCTCACGCTTATGTCGTTCCAGGTCGTAAAAACCATCAATGTCAGTATCATTGCCAAGCCGATGCGAAACGCAATTTCCTGAGCCTTGGAACCCAGGGGTCTGCCCCTCACCGCCTCCACCGCATAGAACATCAGGTGGCCGCCATCAAGTACCGGAACGGGCATCAGGTTAAGCAATCCTATCGAAACTGAAAGTGCGGCAGCAAGTTGCAGCACTGCGCCGATACCAAGGCTTGCCATCTGGCCGGACGCCTGCGCCACGCGGATCGGCCCGCCCAGTTGATCGGCCCGCATCGACCCGGCGAAGATATTGGCGATATATTTGAAGGTGCCGGTAACGATGCCAGCGCTTTCGATCACACCCTCACGCACCGCCTCAAGCGGCGTGTAGGTCCGCAGGCGGAAATTGCCCGCTTCCTTGTTGGTGATGATGCCGATCTGGCCGAGTTCGATCTTGTTGCCGAATTGGTCTGTCCGGTCGGTCCGCTGCGGCACCATCGGCACATCGAGCTTCTGGCCGCCGCGCTCGACCGTCACAATAATCTTCTGGCTTGGACGAATGGCGACGTAGCGGCGCACGTCGTCGAAGGTCTCGACCTTGTTGCCGTCGATGGCAACCAGCAGATCGCCGGGAAGGATGCCGGCGGCAGCAGCCGCTCCGTCCGGCGCAACTTCGGCAACGACGGGATCGGCGATCATGCGGCCATAAACCGAGAAAAGAACGGCGAAAATGGCGATTGCCAGCAGGAAGTTGGCGATCGGGCCGGCGGCGACGGTCGCGGCGCGTTTCCACAGCTTGGCGCCGGCAAAGGAGCGCGCCCTGTCCTCCTCGGACATGGCGGCGATCCCATCGTTGTCGGGCTTGCTCGAAACATCCTCATCGCCGAAGAAACGGACGTAACCGCCAAGCGGGATTGCCGAAATCTTCCAGCGTGTCCCATGGCGATCGGTGAAGCCGAATATCTCCGGACCGAAGCCGACAGAAAAGGCCAGGATGCGGATGCCGCTCCAGCGCCCGACGAGGTAATGGCCCATCTCATGCACGAAGACGAGCAGCGACAGCACCAGGATGAAGGTGACGACATTCCCCATCAAAAATGTATATAGGCCGCTCATCACTTCCTTGAGTTCCTTCCGTCAGCCTGCAGCCTCATCAGAGGCCGAACAATGCCGAGCCGAGAGACGTCATTTCAGCCCCCTTTATCAAGGAAAAAAGCCCAGCAAGCAAGAACGCCGAAAAACAGGCGAAAATCAGTCCGTCGACTCGATCCATGACGCCGCCGTGGCCCGGGATGAGACGGCTTGAATCCTTGACCCCGAATTTTCGCTTGATGAAAGATTCGAACAGATCGCCCGACTGGCTGCAAACCGACAGAATGAGCGCCACGCCGGCGGCAACGACTTCCGCGCCCGGAACAAGAAAATGGACAAGAACGACGCCGGCTGCGACCGCCGAGACGGCGCCGCCGATGGCGCCGGACCAGGTCTTTCCGGGCGAGATCGAGGGCGCAAGCTTCGGCCCGCGCAGAGCCCTGCCGACGAAATAGGCGAGGATATCGGTTGTCCAGACGACGGCGAAGACAAAGAGCATGGCATAAAGGCCGGGCCGGTCGTCGCCTCTGATACCGGCGAGCGCCACGCCGGTGGCGCCGGCATAAAACAGGCCCGCCGGGAACCAGCGGCTGGTGCCGTGAAGGATGATCAGCGCGATGCCGACGGCGGTCACGCCGGCCAGCATGCCGGCGGCAAATTCGAAATTGCCGACAAGCACCAGCAAAGCGATCGCCGCCTCGCCGATCCAGCCGACGGCATTGGAAACCCAGTCACGTGCGACGCCTGATATTTTCGACCATTCATAATAGATCAGCAGGCCGATCACGGCCGCCAGAATGCGGAAGGCAAGGCCGCCATACCAGGTGGCGGCAAGAACGATGACTGCGAGAATCAGCCCGGAAGCGATGCGCAGTTTCAGTTCCTGCTGCATCAGGTGCCAACCGCGGCTGCCTGCGACGACAGGCCGCCGAAACGCCTGTCGCGGGAGGCGAATTTTTCGAGCGCCGAGCGAAAGATTTCCGGGCTGAAATCCGGCCAATATTCCGGAACGAAGATGAATTCCGAATAGGCGGCCTGCCACAGCAGGAAATTGGAAAGCCGCTCCTCGCCGCTGGTCCGGATGATGAGATCCGGATCGGGGATGCCCGCCGTGTCGAGACGGGCGTCGATCAGCGCAGGCGTGATATCCTGCGCCCTCAGGCGGCCGGACTCGACGTCCTTGGCCAGGCTCACCACAGCGCGGGAGATTTCATCACGCGAGCCGTAATTGAACGCGATGACCAGCGTCAGCGCCGTATTATCCTTGGTCGTCTCCTCCGCCTCGAGCAGCAGACCGAGGATATCGCTGCGCAGGCTGTGGCGATCGCCGATCACCCTGATGCGCACATTCTGGCGATGAAGCTCGGCCAGGTCACGGCGGATGAAAGCCTTGAGCAGACCAAGCAGATCGGAGACTTCAGCCTCGGGCCGGCGCCAGTTCTCCGAGGAGAAGGCAAAGAGGGTCAGATATTTTATGCCGGCCGCGCCGGCCGCGCGCACTGTCTCGCGCACAGCCTCGACGCCCTTGCGATGGCCCATCGTGCGCGGCAGGCCACGTTGCTTGGCCCAGCGGCCATTGCCATCCATGATGATGGCAACATGCTCTGGCACAGTCAAAAATACAGTTTCCGACATTTCCCGTCCGGTCTTTCCAGGCAAAGGCACAGATCCACTAGACCTGCATGATTTCCTTTTCCTTCTCGCCAAGCAAGCGGTCGATTTCGGAAATCGTCTCGTCCGTCATCTTCTGTACGCGTTCCGACTGTGCACGGCTCTCGTCCTGGCCGATCACGCCATCCTTTTCGGCCTTCTTGAGACCGTCCATGCCGTCGCGGCGGACATGGCGAATCGCGACCTTGCTCTTTTCGGCATAGTCGTGAGCGACCTTGACGAGCGATTTGCGACGCTCCTCGTTCAACTCCGGCAGCGGGATGCGCAGGCTCTGGCCGTCGACGATCGGGTTGAGGCCGAGGTTGGATTCGCGGATCCCGCGCTCGACGGCGCTGACCATCGACTTGTCCCAGACGGAAACAGTCAGCATGCGCGGCTCGGGCACGGTGATGTTGGCCACCTGGTTCAACGGCACGCGCGAACCATAGGCCTCAATCGTCACCGGATCGAGAATGTTGGCCGAGGCACGGCCGGTGCGCAGCGATGCGATGTCGCTCTTGAATGCGGAAACTGCGCCATCCATGCGACGCTTCAGTTCCTTGATATCGATACCTTCACTCATGTCGATGCTCCCGTCTCAAGCACGATGCCGAAAAAGCGTCAGCGGTTTCGGACACCATCATGCTCTAACTATTGTCAATTGTCGGAGACGATGGTCTTGAGGCCACCGCCCGTCAAGATTTGGGCAAAACCGCCCTTCTCGTGAATCGAGAAGACGATGATCGGAATGGAATTCTCCCTGGCGAGCGCCACGGCGGCAACGTCCATCACCGCAAGCCCCCTGTCCAGCACTTCCTGGTGCGTCAGACGATCAAGCCGCGTCGCGTCGGGATATTTCTTCGGATCGGCGGTATAGATGCCGTCGACCTGCGTGCCTTTGAAAATCGCTTGCGCACCCATTTCGGCAGCGCGCAGCGCGGCGGCGGAATCGGTGGTGAAGAAGGGGTTGCCGGTGCCGCCGGCAAAGATCACCACGCGTCCCATCGACAGATGATAGAGGGTCGCGCGCTGCGAAAAGCTCTCGCAGATCTCCGGCATGGAGATGGCCGAAAGTACCACCGTGTCGATGTTGAGCTTGCGCAGCGAGGTCGCCAGCGCCAGCGCGTTGATGATGGTGCCGAGCATGCCCATATGGTCGCCGGTCACCCGGTCGCCGCCCTTGGATGCCACCGCGACACCGCGGAAGATATTGCCGCCACCGACGACGACGCCGACTTCCACGCCCATATGCCTTGCCTCGGCGATATCGGATGCAATGCGGTCCGCCACCGCGACATCGATCCCGAAACCCTGAGCACCCATGAGCGCTTCGCCGGAAGCCTTGAGCAGAACGCGTTTATAGACAGGCTCTAAAGACATCTTGGCTCCTCGTAAATTGCCGTGAATGCCCGATACACGAAGGGCACCGCGTTGTCACGCGATGCCCTTCTTGTTTTCAGAATTATGGCTGGAAGATCAACCCTTGACGGCAGCCGCGACTTCGGCTGCGAAATCGGTTTCTTCCTTCTCGACGCCTTCGCCGAGCAGAAGACGGGCCATGCCGGCAACTTCGATCGGAGCGCCGACGGCCTTTTCAGCTTCCTTGACGGCGGCTGCGACGGTCAGATCAGGATTGATGACGAAAGCCTGCGAGAGAAGGGCGACTTCTTCGAAGAACTTGCGCATGCGGCCTTCCACCATCTTCTCGATGATATTGTCCGGCTTGCCGGAGGCGCGCGACTGCTCGATGAAGACGTTGCGCTCGCGCTCGGCGACGGCGGCATCGACTTCTTCGGGGCGGATCGCCAGCGGCGCGGTCGCGGCAATATGCATGGCGACCTGGCGGCCGATTGCGTTCAGGGCTTCCTTGTCGCCGGTCGACTTCAGCGCGACGAGGACGCCGAGCTTGCCGAGGCCGTCGGAAACGGCATTGTGGATATAGGTGGCAACAACGCCGTCCTCGACGGAGAGAGCGACCGAGCGGCGCAGGTTCATGTTCTCGCCGATCGTTGCGATCGCATCCTTGATCGTGTCGGAAACCGACTTGCCGGATGCCGGGTAGGTCGCGGCCGCAACGGCCTCGACGCTGCCGTTCGTGGAGACGGCGACCTTGGCGATGCCGCGGACGAGATCCTGGAAGGCGTCGTTGCGGGCGACGAAGTCGGTTTCGGAGTTGACTTCGACGACGACGGCCTTGGTACCCTCGCTCGAGACGCCGATGAGGCCTTCGGCAGCGGTACGGCCGGACTTCTTGTCGGCCTTGGCAATGCCCTTGGCGCGCAGCCAGTCGATTGCCGCTTCCATGTCGCCATTGGTTTCGGCAAGCGCCTTCTTGCAGTCCATCATGCCTGCGCCGGTCTTTTCGCGCAGTTCCTTCACCATTGCAGCCGTAATCTCGCTCATTATCTTCCTCTTGTCGGTTCAAACGGTGGACCGCAAAGCGCGGCGCGGCACCGGATTGAGGCACGAAATGTACCTGTATGTATGACAGCGTGATGAAGACGCGTCATAACGAAAACTTATCTGGCGAACGGCTGACGCCTCCGCCCTGAAACAGGTAAGGCCGCCGAACTTCGATGAGTCGCGAGCGGCCTTCCCAGTCTATGCAAGCTTTGGCGGAGTTTCCGATCCGCCCGCTTTCATCAGCCTTCGGCTGCTTCTTCGAGAGCCGGCTCGACCGGAACTTCGGAGGATGCGCCGAGATCACGGCCGGAAGAGCTCTGCTGACGCGCGATGCCGTCGATGGCAGCGCGGGAGATCAGTTCGCAGTAAAGAGCGATTGCGCGCGATGCGTCGTCGTTGCCCGGGATCGGATAGTCGATCAGGTCGGGATCGCAGTTCGAGTCGATGATGGCGACAACCGGGATGCCGAGGCGCTTAGCTTCGTCGATCGCGATCTTTTCCTTGTTGGTGTCGATGATGAACATCAGGTCGGGAGTGCCGCCCATATCGCGGATACCGCCGAGAGCCTTGTCGAGCTTTTCACGCTCGCGCTCGAGGTTCAGACGTTCCTTCTTGGTGAAGCCCTGGGCTTCGCCGCCGAGGATTTCATCGAGCTTGCGCAGGCGCTGGATCGAGTTGGAGATCGTCTTCCAGTTCGTCATCATGCCGCCGAGCCAGCGCGAGTTGACGTAGTACTGGGCCGAGCGCTTGGCGCTGTCGGCGATGATCTCGGAGGCCTGGCGCTTGGTGCCGACGAAGAGAACGCGGCCGCCGCGAGCAACGGTGTCGCTGACAACCTGCAGGGCACGCGACAGCATCGGAACGGTCTGTGCCAGGTCGATGATGTGAATGTTATTGCGATCGCCGAAGATATACGGCTTCATCTTCGGGTTCCAGCGGTGCGTCTGGTGGCCGAAGTGGACGCCTGCCTCAAGAAGCTGGCGCATAGAGAAATCGGGCAATGCCATGCCTTTTTATCCTTTTCCGGTTGAACCTCCGCAAGGCGAACAGCATCCTCTTCGAGGATGCCACCGGGCGGAACAGCCCGGATTTCTCCCGGACGATCCCATGCCTTACGTGTGGAATGCCGGTGCCCATACATCCCGTTTGGCATAAAAGCAAGGAAAACATTCCATTCGGCACAGAAACACGGACTCCGCCGCGCATCCCGACGCTGCCCTGCCCTGCAAATGCCGCCGCTCAGCTCACCAGCATCGACAGCAGCGACAGCATCACGCCTGCGTCCGGCATCGGCAGAATAGCGTCGACCTCGGCCGGCAACAGGCTGCCGATCGCACTGTCGGCATTGCCGGTCGCAGTGCCCAAGGGACCGCGGAAGCCGTGTCTCGTCCAGGCAAGTTCCTGTAGCCGCGGGCTCACCAGCGCCTCGATCAGTCGGTTGGCGTTTTCGTCGACGACGATCAGCGGATGCGCGGAATAGACGGTCGGTCTGGGATAGAGCACCACCGGCTTCGCGCCCGCGCTCGTCTTGATGCGATCCCAGCGCGTGGGGTCGGCGAGGATCCATTCGACCAGCTGGTTCTCATAGCCGACGATCATCGGCTCGCCGCCAAGGCCGCCGGCCAGATACTGGTCGAAAAGCTTGCCTGACGACGGCGATTTGAAACCCATATTGCGGAAGATCGCCTGCGCCTTGCCGCCGAACGTCGCAAGATCGCTTGCCGTCGCGACATTGCCACTGAAAAGGCTCAGCACTAGCCCCGCGAACATGAAGCCGGAGTTGGAGCGGTTGGGATCGGTCGAGACGATGCGAGCGCGGCCATAGAGCGAATTGACGCCGAGCTTCGACCAGTTGGCGCCAGCGAGGATCGCATCGAGCAGGGCCTTCAGATCGAGCTGATGATGACCTTCGCTGATCACCGTCACCAAACCCGCCTTCATCAACCCATCGACCACCGGCTGCCAGGAATAGACGACGATCGGCGTATTCAGCACGACGCGGTCGTTGCGGATACCGATGCCGCTCTGCCGGGCGATATCGACCATGATCGAAGAGGACGGCCATAAATATTGCGGATGCTGCGACAGCAGCGCCTGTTCGCGCACCATCTCGACGGAGCCGGCGACGCGGCTGTCCATCGTCAATCCGTATGAACCGAGCGCCCTGACAACTTCGGGGTCGGCGAGGAAGGCCTCCTTCTCACCGCCGACGAAGCCAAACAGCGTCGTGCGGCTGCCCAGCAAGCCCTGCAATTCCGGCCGGTCCCGAACGGCGAAATAACCGCCGGTGCCGACGACACCGGCTCCGAGCAATCCCACTCCAAAGGCGCGACGAGAAAGGGCCATCAGCGTCCGATATCCTCTTTGAGCGATGCCTGGATGAGGCGCAGGTCGGTGTCGAGCGTGCCGAGTTCCTCGTCGACGAGACTATCGGCATAATGAACGAAAGCCTCTTCGAGCTTCACCAGAACGCCGCGCACCTCCCCCAACTGCTTCGGGTCGGGAACGCGCTTGGCTTCGATCACGGCAAACCCCTCCGCCACCTCGGCGGCGCGCGGCAGATAATAGGAGAGAAACCGGCGAACGGCGTTGGCGCTTTCGGGCTTGGCCTCGACCTTGCGAAAGACATCGGCGGCGATTTCGGCAAGGTGCCGGACGGCGGCTGCAGCCGGCTTGTCGCCGATCGCATCGGCGGCAGTCTCCAGCCTTTCAGCAAAGGGAACGGCCGCCTCCAAGAGGTCGCGGGCAAAAGCGACGCGCCCGCTGCCGATGCGCTTGAAATCGAGACCTTCGAACAGCCGACGCGGCGCCAGCAGAGATACGAGCCCGACAAAGACCAGAAGGGCGATGATGGCGGCAATCCAGAAGGGCATGCCGGCGGCAAAACTCAACAGCGGCACGGTGATGGCCGCCGCCAGTCCCGCCACGATCCAGTTGCCGTCATTGCCGAGCCAGTTGCGCATGCCTGTCCTAATTATAACCGCGCGCGGTGCGGAAGGCGGTGGCGAGATCCGAACCACCGTCGAACACACGCGCCGAGGTCTGCTTGGCAAGACTGTCAAGCTGGGTCTTGTCGGCGTCGCCGAATGTGATGCCGAAGATCGGTACACGCGGCTCGATCGCGTTCCACTCGCTCATGAAGGCCCGGCTTTGATCATCGGACCTGCCGTCGGTCATGATGACGATGGCCGGCAGATAAGTCGAGAGCCGGTCGGTTCCGGCGATCTGCTGCAGCGCCCGTTCGGCGCAAGCATACATGTTGGTGCCGCCGTTGGCCTTCTGCCGGGAAATCTCGTTCAGCAGTCCTTCCTGCTCCAGCGGATTTCCACTTGCCATGAAGGTGTTGCGCACGCGGCCGTCGAAAGGGATGACGATGATCTGGTCGGCCGGCGACCATTGCACCAGCACTTTGCTCGCTTCGTCCGGTGTCAGCAGGAATCGCATAGCCTTCTGCAGCTGGTCCTCGCCGTCGCCCTGCATCGAGCCGGAAAAGTCGAGGCAGAGCGCGGTCAGGGACGGCTTGCGCAGCGCCGCCTGATAAAGGTTGAGCGCCTGGCGGATAACGCCCGGCTCCGGCATACGGATCGCCGTCACCAGCCGGGTCGGATCGAAATTCCAGTTTGGTTCCGGCTTCGCGGCGACGTCGGTCAACGGGATGCGCCGGCCCGTATCAGCAATGCGCTGCTGCACGGGGCCTGAGCGGAGATAGGCGAGCAGATCGTTGAAGAAGGTCTGGACTTCGGGCCCGCGGCCATGATCGACGAAGCCGATCGGCGAATCCGCCATGGCGACGCCGTCGGCCGGATAGATCGCGTAAAGCGGTTCCTGCGACAGGCCGGCGAGCCTGTCGTTGGTTTCCTTCAGCACCGCCTCGTAATTCCACATCGCGTCGTAAATCGTGCCCTTGCCGGCGGATTCGACATAGAGATCGGCAAGCCAGCCGGAGGACCCGGAAGAGCGCACGACACCCGACAGCAGCGACCGGACGCTCTCCTGGACTGCTCTGTCGTCGAGATCACCGGGTTCGATCACAGGCTTATTGCCGAGCGCGCTCGACAGCATGGAGAGATAGGCGCTGGCGCCGGAATTGGATTGCGTCGCCGAAGTCATCAGGAATTTCAGCGATCCGCTTTCGACGGCAGCAAGAATGTCCTTCATGAAGACATCCTTGCCGATCCAGCCGAGCTGCTCGGCCTTGGACCGGCGCACGCCCAAGACCACCGGCGTCTGGGCGATAGAGGTCAGGCTCTTGACGCGGCGTTTGGTGTCGAACATGTCCACCCAGACGCTCGAGGCCGGCCAGACCGCATCCTGGGCGACACCCTGGTCGCTCTGCAGCGCCAGGCCGATATCGAGCGTGCCTTCGTATTTGAAGGTGCAGGTGGCATTCTTCTGCTTGCAGAATTCCTCGACGATTGGCTGCAGGACGGTATTCTCCGATCCCGACACGATCGAGAACTCCGGCCCCTGGCCGAAGGGATTGCAGCCGGCAAGGGGGAGAGCGGCAAGAAGTGCCAGGCCTGAAAGCAGCGCTCGCATCGTCATCCTGTCGATCACGCCTGAGTCACCGCCTTCTTGAGCTCGCTCGTCATCTGCTCCATCTGCTGTTCGGCGATCGCCCGCTTCCGACGCCCCTCCTCCTGAACCCGAAGCACGCCTGATATCGTATCGATCAGATCCTTGTTCGCCTTGGCGAGCGTGTCGATATCGACGATGCCGCGCTGCGACTGCTGCTCGATTGATATCGCCTGGTCCTTCATCATCTCGGATGCCTGGCGGATCATGTCGTTGGTGGCGTCGGTCACCGCCTTCTGCAGCTCGAGCGCCGATTTCTGCCGCGTCAGGCCGAGCAGGATCACCATCTTCTGCTTCCAGGCCGGCACCGTCAGCGCCGAAGTCGCCTGCAGGTTCTCGATCAGCGTCTCGTCACCCGCTTGGACGATGCGAATTTGCGGCAGTTGCTGAATGCCGAGCTGGCGCGCCTGCTGCAGGTAGAACACCCGCTTTTCCAGCCGGTCGAGCGCCTGCAGACTGTCCTGATAGGTCTGCGCCTCCAGCATGCCGCCGCCGGGGCCGGTTGCGGCCGCTTCGGCCTGCGCTTTCAACCTCGGCAGCTCGGTGCTGCGAAAACGCTCGGCGAAAGTCTTGCCGGCCTGCACATAGGCTTCGAGCCGCATGATCGACTGCCGGGTTTCCTCATGCAGGTCGTCGAGCAGCGCGATGTCGCGCCGCAGCGTATCCTTGTGACGGTCGAGCTCCAGGCAGATCCGGTCGATCTGGCCGGCCACGTCCTCGAACTCCGCCTTGAACCGTTCGAGCCGGGCCTTGGCGGAAAGAAATATGCGGCTGAGGAAACCCTTGTCCTTCAGCGACGCCGGATCGAGGCCTTTCGACTTGAGGATGATATCGCTCAGGAGTCGGCCGATCTCGCCGAGATCCTTGCTGCGGACCTCGCGCAGGATCCTGTCGGCATAGTCGCTGACCGCCTGCTGGGCTCGGTCGCCATAGACCGAGATGCCGGCGCGGTCGGTGATGTTGATCGTATCGGAAATGCGGGCAATTTCCGCCGGATCGGCGGCGACGACCGGCAGGGCGGCGTTTTGAACAGTCGCGAGATCGGTATCGGCCATGAGGCAGGGCTTTCCAGGCTTGCGGCAGGAATCGTCTGGAGGCCCATCTTCGCAACAAACAGGCCTCATCGCGATGGACTGGCCGCTGGGATCGCATCGACCCGGTGAGCAGGACGATAGAATGCGACTCAATCATCGCTGGTCCCGACACAATAATGAACTTTATGCTACAGATTTATGACAGTGGACAAGCCGCAGTTTACTGACAAGCCTCGGCCTTGCGTTCAAGCAGTTCCAGCTTGGCCAGCTTGCCGGTCAGGACGAAATCGCCGTAATCCATCGTCAGGTCGCGGGTGATGCCGTTCTCATAAAGCTTGAAGGACATGCGATAGACCGGCAGCGCATCCGATTTCGCATTCTCGTTGAAATAGGCGATCGTCACCGGCCAGAACGCGGTCTTCGAGAAGGCGCCGGCATTGCCGGCATCGGCCTCCTCGGCAACCGGCGTCTGCTGCTTGCCGACGATCGTCGTCGTCACCAGCGCCTTGTCGCCGTCATCGGAACCGTCGAAAACGCGCGCCTCGAAGAAGCGCTTGCCGTCCTTGGCGTTCTGGATCACATCAAGCATGTGTTCGGTGGGAAAGCGGCTTTCGGCCAGTTGCAACTCGCGGCTCGCCGGCTGCTTGAGATCGACCTTGACGCCATCAGGCTGGTCCTGAGCGGCGCCGTTGACCTCCTTGTCGAGCTGGTCGTCGGTGAAGGATTTGGTGTCGAAGGTGAACTTGCCGTCCTTCAGGTTCTCGAAGGTCGTCGTCTGCTGGTCGCTGACGCGCACGCTGTCGCCGGTGTCGATTTGCGTCACGAAGCGGAAATTGGTGGTGAAGCCCTGGCAATAGCTGCCGTCGAACTCGTAGACCATGCGGCCGTACATGCCGGCGATGCCGGAGCGGTCCGAAGCGTCCTTCAATTCCAGATCGTAGACGGCGCGATGGGCGATGAGGCCGGTCGCGGCCGCAGCGCTTGCCGCAGGCGCGCCCGCCCATGCATTGGCGGATACGCTGGCAAGAAGCAGAGCGGCAAGCGACGATCGGAACATTCATTCACTCCTGTTGGACTCGGCCGCAATGTTATATGAACTCTTTCGGCCAAATCGAGGCTCGAAGCTGTCATAATAAAGATTCTAGTCTTGATGCATAATTTTTGAAACATTGACAACAAAAGCGGAGACGAAAATGTCCGATGAAATTGCTGCGCGCCTGACTGAGATGGGGATAACCCTGCCCGAAGCCGCAGCCCCAGCCGCAAATTACGTTCCCTATGTCATCAGCGGCAATCTTCTCTACATCTCCGGCCAGCTGCCGCTCGAAGGCGGCAAGGTCGCCGTCGCCGGCCATCTCGGCAAGACGGTTGATGTTGCAAGCGGTCAACGCGGCGCCGAACTCTGCGCCATCAACATCCTCGCTCAGGCCAAGGCCGCACTTGGCGGCGATCTCGGCCGCATCCGCCGGGTGATCAAGCTGAACGGCTTCGTCGCCTCGGCGCCCGACTTCGTCGAGCAGCATCTCGTCATCAACGGCGCTTCGAACCTGATTGCCGGCGTGCTCGGCGAGGCCGGCAAACATGCGCGTGCCGCCGTCGGCATGGCAGCCCTGCCGCTGAACGCCGCCGTCGAGATCGACGCTATCATGGAAATCACAGAATGACCAATGCAGACTGGATCAAGGACGTGCCGGTCGCCCATCGCGGCTTTCACGACCTCAATAAGCTCGTCTGGGAAAATACGCTTTCGGCTTTTTCGCGCGCCGTCGAAGCGGGCTTTGCGATCGAATGTGATCTGCATTACGCCTCCGACGGCGTGCCGGTCATTTTTCATGACGAGGACCTGCAGCGACTGTGCAGTCTCACCGGCGACGTTCGCGAGCGCACCTCCCGGGAGCTTGGACTGATCGCCGTCGGCGGCACCAGCGACAAGGTGCCGACGCTCAGCCAGCTTCTCGATCTCGTCCAGGGCAAGGTGCCGCTGGTACTGGAGCTGAAGGGCCGCGAGGCCGATGACGAAGGGTTTGCCGAATCTGTTCTCGAAGTGCTGGAAGGCTATGAAGGCAAGGTGGCGCTGATGAGCTTCGACCATTGGCTGCTGCGCGATCTGAAGGCGCTTGGCCCCCCTTACCCGCTCGGGCTGACCGCCATCGGCAACACACCGGAGGAGTTCGCAACCCACGCCCAGGCGATGGAGATCGGTCTCGATTTCATCTCCTACTATTACGACGACCTGCCGAATGCCTTCATATCAGGCGAACGCGAAAAGGGCATTCCCGTCATCACCTGGACGGTCCGCGACGAAGAGGCGCGCCAGCGGACCTTCGCCAACGCAGACCAAATGACCTTCGAAGGGTTCGATCCGCGTGCGGCGGTTTGAGGCTCGCTTTTTGGCCAAGATCATGCGCAGACTGAAGCAAAGCCGAGACCATCTTCCCACAGGCTTCGCATCTGCTCCATGACCGATGAATTATCCATTCGCGTAGAACGCTCCTTCACCGCGATTTCCCCGGAGAGCTGGTCCAGGCTTTCCGGGGCATCGAAGAGCGCCACCACGATCGCTTACAATCCCTTCGTCTCGCACGCCTTTTTGTCGTCGCTGGAAGAATCGGGTTCGGCCACTGCCGAGACCGGCTGGCTCGGCCATCACCTGCTGCTCGAGACCGATCGCGGCGAACTGATCGGCGCCCTGCCCGCCTACCTCAAGAATCACAGCCAGGGCGAATATGTCTTCGACCATGGCTGGGCCGATGCTTTCGAGCGGGCCGGCGGGCGCTATTATCCCAAACTTCAATGCTCTATCCCATTCACTCCTGCGACGGGCCCGCGGCTTCTCGTCACCGAGGGGCTGCAACGGCTGCCGATCCAGAGTGCGATCGCCGAAAGCCTGAAGGAGGTCGTGCGCCGGCTCGGCATCTCCTCGGCCCATGTCACCTTCGTGCCTGATGAAGAGATCGGCGTCTTCGAGATGGACGGCTATCTGCACCGCACCGACCAGCAGTTCCATTTTATCAATGACGGCTATGCCAATCACGAGGAATTCCTCGAAACGCTCGCTTCGCGCAAACGCAAAGCGCTGCGCAAGGAGCGCCGTGTCGCGCTGGAGAACGGCATCAGCATCGACTGGCTGACCGGCCGCGACCTGACCGAACGCATCTGGGACCAGTTCTTCAAATTCTACATGGATACGGGTGGGCGCAAATGGGGCCGGCCCTATCTCACCCGCAAATTCTACTCGCTGATCGGCGAGCGCATGGCCGACGACATCCTGCTCGTCATGGCCAAGCGCGACGGGCGCTATATCGCCGGCGCGATCAACTTCATCGGCGGCGATACGCTCTACGGCCGTCACTGGGGCTGCATCGAGGACCATCCCTTCCTGCATTTCGAGGTCTGCTATCACCAGGCGATCGATTTTGCCCTTACGAAAGGGTTGAAGCGGGTCGAGGCGGGCGCCCAGGGCGAACACAAGCTCGCCCGCGGCTACCTGCCGGTGACGACGCATTCGGCCCATTATGTCGCCCATGCCGGCCTTCGTCGGGCGATCGACGATTATCTCGCCCGCGAGCGCGCCGATGTCGAACAGATGGGTGAGCTCTTGGCCGAGCACAGCCCCTTCCGCAAGGGCGAGCGCCAGCAGGAGGATTGACGTTGCCCTGCCGGCCGCGTTACCCCAACCAGAAACGAGGAGATTTCGCGATGACCAAGCCGGCCGCCTATGACGACAACAACATCTTCGCCAAGATCCTGCGCGGCGAAATTCCCTCGCACCGTATCTATGAGGATCAGCATGCGGTCGCCTTCATGGATGTGATGCCGCAGGCGCCGGGCCATGTGCTCGTCGTCCCGAAGGCGCCTTCCCGCAATATCCTCGATGCCGATCCCGCCACCCTCGCCCATGCCATCACTGTCGTCCAGAAGGTCGCCAAGGCGCTCGAAGAGGTCTTCGATGCCGATGGTGTGTTCATCGCCCAATTCAACGAACCGGCCGCCGGGCAGACGGTGTTTCATCTGCATTTCCACGTCATTCCCCGCCATGAAGGCGTGGCGCTCAAGCCACATTCCGGCAAGATGGAGGACGGCGCGGTGCTTGCCGCCAACGCCGAGAAAATCAGGGCAGCTCTGGCATAGGTAGCACGTGACGTGCTTCAGGGCAGCGCAACGCGCTTAAGCGATGAGGATCCCGGCTGTCTCCTCGACGGTGTTTCCGCGCATTGCGTTGGAGCCGCGCCTGGACGGCCGCGATATCCCCCAACAGGTAGCGAAGATCGTCGATGTCGTGGATGAGGTTTAGGAAGACCGGCCGACCGCTCGTTTGAACCGGTCGACCATTTTGCGCTAGTCGTTCTTCGGGGTCTTCAGCATTGTCGCGACGCGGCGGATACCGAGCTGGTAGCCTTCCGTCCCAAGGCCGGCGATTACGCCGTCTGCCCGATGGGAGACAAAGGAGTGATGGCGGAAGCTTTCGCGCTTATGCACGTTGGAGATATGGATCTCGATGACGGGACCTTCGAACGTATTCAGAGCGTCGAGGATGGCAAGCGACGTGTGCGTGAATGCAGCTGGGTTGACCACGATCCCGGCTCCATTCTCACGCGCTTCATGGATCCAGTCGATGATTTCGTATTCGCGGTTGCTCTGGTGGAAGCGGAGCTCGTGTCCGAGTTCCGATGCCAGCCTCCGACAGGACGCCTCGACGTCGGCCAGTGTCTCGTGGCCGTAGATGTGGGGCTGGCGCTTGCCCAGTAGGTTGAGGTTTGGGCCGTTCAAAACATAGATCAGGCTCATTGCAATTACCCTTGTGAAAGCACCGACAAGTTCAGGCGAGTGCTATTTCCTGGAATGCGAAATTCGGATCGGATTCGTAGAGATCCGCGCGAAGCCCAAGCCGCCCTTCCTGCAGTGCGGGTGCTGCGACATTCTGAGCGGCGTCGAGAACCGCTTTCAGCAGTTCTCGCTTGGTCTCCGTCGGCCGTCCGGGAGCCACACGCACAATTATTTGAATGAAGTGATTGTCGGCATGTTCGTCACCGACGCAGGAGAAAGTCGCTTCCCTGGCGAATGTACGAACTATAGTAGGCTTTACCAGTCCCCCGTCGCGGACTCGGCGATGCACTGCTCTGGTCAGCTCGTCGATAACGACGCGCTCGGCAGCGCCCCGGCTATAATCAATGATGATATGCGGCATCGCATGTCCTCCAGCTCAGCACAACTCTTCAAAATGACGCGACATTCGTTCCGCGTCCGGCTGCACGCTGGTGAACAATTCGAACGCCGCGGCGGCCTGGAATACCGTCATTCCACCACCGGGCAGCGTTCTGCAGCCCTTCTTCTCGGCCAAAGCCAGAAGTTCGGTCACGACGGGCATGTAGACAATATCGGCCACCCAGTGACGCGACTGAAGCGCTTCCGGGTCGATCGGAATGCCAGGATGGCTTCGCATACCCGTCGGCGTGGCGTGGATCAGCCCGTCGGCCGAAGCGAGCGTGGCCCTGACATCCCTGATCGCCTGCGCGCACCTTTTTGAGAAGCGCTGATTGAGCTGATCGGCAAGCGTGGCGGCGCGATTTGCGTCCTGATCGAAGATCGAAAGCAGCTCGATTCCGAGCTTGATGGCTGCGTGCGCGACTGCGACCCCCGCGCCGCCTGCGCCAAGCAGGACCGCATGCGTTTTGGCAACATCGGGCAATCCAAGCTCGAAATTCTTATAGAAGCCATACCAATCGGTGTTGTGCCCAATCCGCTTTCCATTGCGAAGCACGACCGTGTTGACTGCACCGAGCATCCGGGCATCTTCCGACAGATCTGTAAGGTGAGCGATGACGGTCTGCTTGCACGGGTGAGTGATGTTGCTTCCCGCAAAGCCCCGGCGTTCGATCTCGTCGAGAAGGTCTGGCAGCGCAGATGCAGGGAGACCACGCTCGGCCAGATCGAGCAGCTCGTACCGATATTCCAGTCCAAGCTGACATGCTTCGGTCTCATGGAGAGCGGGCGACTTCGACATCTGAATGTCCGCTCCGATCAGCCCGACATGAAATTTCCTGTTGTCCATTTTGATAGCTCTACCGGATCAGTGATGGGCAAGTATTTCGCCGAGAAACGCCTTGGTGCGCTCGTGCCGAGGAGACTTGAAGAAAATCTCCGGTTGAGCCTCTTCGATGATCTCACCGGAGGCCATGAAGATGACCCTGTCTGCGACCTGGCGGGCGAAGCCCATTTCATGGGTCACACAGATCATGGTCATGCCGTCGCGTGCGAGCCCGATCATCGTATCCAGCACTTCCTTGACCATCTCAGGGTCAAGCGCGCTCGTGGGCTCGTCGAACAGCATCACTTTCGGCTCCATGCAGAGCGCACGCGCGATCGCGACGCGCTGCTGCTGGCCTCCGGAAAGCTGGGCGGGATATTTTGCCGCCTGATCAAGAATTCTGACACGCTCCAGATATTTTCGTGCCAGTCGTTCGGCGTCGGCGCGGCTGGTGCCGCGAACGCGCATGGGCGCTAGCGTGCAGTTCTGAAGTACGGTCATGTGAGGGAACAAATTGAAACTCTGGAACACCATGCCCACTTCGCGTCGGATCGTGTCGACAGCCTTGGTGCTGCCATCCAGCAGCTGTCCCTCGACGACGATCTTCCCGTCCTGGACCGTTTCAAGCGCGTTGATGCAGCGGATCAAAGTAGATTTGCCAGAACCCGATGGGCCGCAAAGGACGATCTTCTCGCCTTTGCGAACCGACAGGCTGACGTTTTTCAGAGCATGGAAGGAGCCGTACCATTTCTCCAGCTTCTCGAGTGAAATCAACGTCGACTGATCGTTTGAAGAATTGAGCACGGCGCCCTCCATCTATGCTTTACTTGACAGTGAACGGGATGTTGGGGATGGATTCGGGGAATGTCGGAAGGTCGATGCCCATCCACTTCTTGGTGATGGCCGCCAGCTCCCCGCTTGCCTTGATCTTGTCGATGAAGCTGTTGGCGGCTTCGTTCCAGTCCTTCTCGCCAAGGCGAGTTCCGACGCCGTTATAGGTCTTCAGGAAGTCGATCTTACGCTCGTAAGTCCCGGCGCTGGCCGTATCGAGCCTCTGTCCGTAGAACTGGTTGCCGCCGACAGCCTTTACCTGTCCCGAGATGAGAGCCTGGATAGTGGCGGCGTCATCGTCGAAGCGGCGGATCGTTGCAGTCGATCCTACGGCGTCCGTCACAGCCTTATCCTGCGAGCTCGACTTCGGCACACCGATCTCCCAGCCAGCTACATCGGCCGGCGCCTTTGCGGCATCGGCCTTCGCGGCATAGAGCGAGATTGTGTTCGCCGCATACGGCTTGCTGTACTGGATCGATTTGGCGCGCTCCTCGGTCATGGCCATTGTGGCGAATAGGATATCCACCTTCCCCGTCGTCAGCGCCGGAATTCGGTTGGCGACGGCGAGCGGCTGGAACTCGACCTTCACGCCGAGTTCCTTGGCGAACAGCGTTGCGATATCTGCGTCGAAGCCGTCCTGCTTGCCGCTCGTATTCACAAAGCCCCATGGTGCGTTGTCGCCTTGGATGCCGACGACGAGAGTGCCTTTGGCTTTGATCTCTTCGACCGTGGCGGCCGATGCGGCGGCAGCGCCGATGGTGGCGAAAGCGGCCGTCGCAAAAGCGATCCCCAGAAATTTCCTACGGTTGATCTGCATTGCTTATTCCTCCTCTTTGGTTTTGCTTCGAACGAAGCGGTTAGCGGACTGCTTTCGCCATCCGTTTTTCGAGGCCGCTTCCAAGGTGCGACAGCGGCCAGCAAATGATGAAATAGATCACGCCGACGACCCCGAAGACGAGGAGCGGCCGGTAGGTCTGGTTCGAGATAATCTGTCCAGCTCGGGTCAGCTCGATGAAGCCGACGATCGCCGCGAGCGAGGTTCCTTTGATGAGCTGGACAAGGAAGCCGATGGTCGCAGGCATGGAGATTTTCAGGGCTTGCGGAAGGATGACGTCCCTCATCCGCGATACGTAGTGGAGGCCGAGCGCGTTTGCGGCTTCGCTCTGACCTTTCGGAACGGCTTCGATGGAGCCGCGCCAGATCTCGCCGAGGAAGGCACTCGCATGAAGAGTGAAGGCAATAGCCACCGCGAGCCAGGCATTGACATCAATGCCGAGCAGCGCCACGCCGTAGTACACGACGAAAAGCTGCATCAGGAGCGGCGTGCCCTGGAAGAGTGCGATGTAGCCCGAAGTCGCGATGCGCGCGGTCCGATTTCTCGATGTGCGCGCCAGGGCGATCAATATCCCGAACACGCCTCCACCTACAAAGCCGATGATCGCTAGCAGTACGGTCCATTTGAGGCCCTGCAAGATGAAGAGAAATTCGTTTTCGCCGATGGGACTCATAAGTGCCTCCTATCGCGTCGGGTAATTGAACTGGTGGCGGGAAATGAGGGCGAACATACCCATCATCAGGGTCGAAATGACGAGGTAGATGGCTGTTACGGTGAAGTAGACCTCGAAGCTGCGGAACGTATCGGATTCGATTCTCTGCGCCGCCGATGTCAGCTCGTAGGCTGCGATCGAGGTGCAGACGGAGGTCGTGAGGGTCAGCATCACGAACTGACTTGTGAGCGACGGGTAGATTGCCCGCAGAGCCGGCTTCAGCACGATCAACCGGAAGACGTCGCCCTTATGGAGGCCAAGCGCGAAGCCTGCCTCGATCTGACCTTTGCTGATGCTCTCGACGCCGCCCCGGATGATCTCGATCGCGTATGCACCGCCGTTGATGCCCAGCGCGATGATCGCGGTGACGGTCGGGTTTAGGCGTATCCCCATCAAGGGAAGCGCGAAGTAGATGAAGAAAATCTGCACGAGGAAAGGCGTGTTCCGGACGACTTCAACGAACCCGATGACGAGAGCTCGAACGAGCGGAATCTTGGACGTTCTGGCGGCAACGCCGAGAACGCCGATTAGGAGCGCGAGGAGCATTCCGGCCAGCGCCAGCCCCATCGTACCGAGCGAACCCCAAAGCAACTCCGGGGCGCGGTCAAAGACCGCACCAAAATCGAACGTATAACCCATGTATGATTTCCTCCTCCCCGTGCGGAAAATTTGCACCCGCGCCGGACTATCGATCCGGTCTGACCATTCTTTCCGCGCAGTTGAAAAGATGTTTAAGGTGGACCTCCGGCGCCACGGATCCGACCAGAGGCACCTCCACCGAGATGGAAGCGGCGGTGCCGACCACAGCAACCAAATCCCTCAGCGGCAGCTCCCCCTCGCCTGGAGGCAGTCGGCCGCTTCGTGCTTCCGCGATCATTTCCTCCGGCTTTGTCGGCGCCGGGCCGGCTACGTCGCATATTTGAACATGTTTCACTTTGTCGAGGTTGGCCCGCAACTCTGCCAGAGCCGCGCCGTTCCTGAAAAAATGGATGCCATCGACGAGAACGCCGGCATTCTCGATCCCCGCCCCTCTCACGAGATCAATGCTGTCTTCAAAGGCTTTGACCACCCGCCAGCCCATGTTTTCGACGTCGACCGCCAAGCCGTACCGTCCCGCGAGAACGCAGAAATCCGAAAAGTTCGATAACAGTCTGGCATGATCCTGATCGTCACCACAGACGCTGAGCCGACGCGCTCCAATGTTGGCAGCAGCGGCGAGGGTCGACTCCACTGACGACGCGTCGAAAGAGGGATCGATGACGAAGAACTCGATGTCGAAGACCTCTACTTCTTCACCGGCAAGCACAGCCTTCAACTCTCCGGCTGCTGCGCTACCGACAGGCAGCTCATAGTACGGCGCACCGGGAAAGGCTGGGTGGAGCCTGAGGCCGATCCTGGAGAAACCTGCGCGTCCGGCTATCTTTGCGAACTCCGCAGGGGGCAGCATTATAGACGAGAAGTGCGCGACGCCGATCGGGAGCGTCGCTCTTGGTCTTGAGGCGGCCATCATGCGACGCCTTTCGTCGCAAGATGGTTGCGAAGATTGGTTCCGGTGCGGTGGATGTGCTGTCGCAGCTTCTCGCAAGCATATTCAACGTCGCGCGCCACGGCGCCCTGCGCAATCTCGCTGTGTTCCTGACCTACATTGCGGTCCCCGGATGTGCGGACAAGGAAGGCGCGGCGGTATCGGTCGTTCAGATTCAGCAGAAGATTGCAAAAGTGAAGAAGCAGGGGCTTGCCACAGCCCGAGATCAAGGTGAGGTGGAATTCGCGGTGCAGCGCTTCCCAGTGCTCCAGGGTTTCGGGACGGGCGGCATCGCGCTCAGTGCGGTTCAAACGATGGAGCGCACGCATGATGTTGCCCTCCCACTCGACGTCGCCGACGCGAATAGATTCGCGTAGCGCGAAGACCTCGAGCTCCTCCCGAAGTGTCGTAACTTCTTCGAGATTGGCAAGCGAGATCGGGGCGACGCGATAGCCTCGATTGTCCTGAAACTCAACCAAGCCGTCGGAAATGAGTCGGGCCAGGCCTTCGCGCAACGGGCTCAGGCTGACGTTGAACGTCTTTCGCGCCCTGTCGAGATTGATCTTGCTGCCCGCCTCCAGTTCCCCAGAAATGATGGCCTCTCGAAGACGCGAAGCCAGCTGGCTGCCGATGGTGTTTTTTCCATCATCGGCAAAAGCAGCGGACGGCGCGTCTTCTTCTGTCAGTGCGCCACGGGCGCCGTCGTCGCTCGAGTCCATCTCTCCTCCCAGACTATCAAAACTTTCGATGATCGATATAATAAACGATTATTGATGTCAACTTTCCCCTAAGAAAAGCTCCTCGACTCCCACAAATCGATTCACGATTTTTAAAAATATTATTCATAATAAATAGGTTAATTCTGCTTTACCGGCCAGCCAGACAAACTTGGCGGTTGAGACGCACTTAATCAGCTTGACAAATAATCGATTATTTCAATACTGGAGCGCCATGAGGAGGTGGCAGCATGCCAATCAGAACCGAGAGCGAGTTGACGCCCGCCGTCCTCGCCGTGATGAACCGCACCGAGGATCCCAGACTGCGCGAAATACTCGTCGCAATGGTGAAGCATCTCCACGCGTTCGTACGGGAGGTCAGGCTTTCGGAAGCTGAATTCCGCGAGGCCACAGCGGTCCTCAACGAAATTGGCCAATTGCAGACTAATAGCCACAACGAGTTCGTGCTGATGGCAGGATCGCTCGGCGTCTCTTCGCTCGTCTGCCTGCTCAATAACGGTGACAAGGGGCAGACGGAGACGTCGCAATCGTTGCTCGGACCATTCTGGCGGCTTAACTCCCCGCGGGTCGAGAACGGCGGAACCATCATCCGGTCCGAGACTCCAGGCACGCCTTTGTTCGTCCACGCGAAGGTGATTGATCGGGACGGCAAGCCTATAGCAGGCGCCGAGGTCGACGTGTGGCATGCGTCGCCTGTCGGTCTTTACGAAAACCAGGATCCCGATCAGGCAGAAATGAATCTCCGTGGCAAGCTCACCACGAACGAAGAAGGCCGCTTCTGGTTCAGAACGGTCAAGATGGTTGGTTATCCTATCCCCGTCGACGGGGTCGTGGGCCGCCTTCTCAAGGCGCAAGGCCGTCACCCCTATCGCCCCGCCCACCTGCATGCACTCATCTTCAAGCACGGGTACAAGACACTCATCTCCCAGGTCTTCGACCCGAGCGATCCAAATATCGACTCCGACGTGCAGTTTGGCGTGACCGCGGCGCTGACGGGCGACTTTGTCCGGCATGAAGAGCCGCACCCGTCCTACTCAGACGTCGCAGGCCCGTGGTTCTCGCTCGATTACACCTATGTCATGGAGCGGGGCGAGGCCGCCCTGCCGCGCCCTCCGATCAAATAACGAAACCAGCAGAGCCAAATCATGATCACGGAAAAGGAACGCCAGGAGGCAGCCGACGCGCTGCTGAGGGCCGAAGTCGAACGCAAGCCAATCATCCAGCCAAGCAAGACATACCCGAACCTGGAACTCGAAGACGCCTACAATATACAAGCGCTCTGGGCGCAGGCGCGGGTTGCGAAAGGTGCACGGATCGTCGGCCACAAGATCGGACTGACGTCGCGGGCAATGCAGATGGCCTCGAAGATGACGGAGCCCGATTACGGCGTCATTCTCGACGACGCTCTCTTCAATGATGGAGCGCAGATCAAAGCGGATCTGTTCATCAAGCCTCGTCTCGAAGTCGAACTCGCATTCGTAATGGGCGAGGATCTTGAAGGTCCAAGCACCCGTATCTATGACGTGATGAGGGCGACCGAATTTGTCGTTCCAGCTCTCGAAATCATCGACTATCGAACCGAAGTGCCAAGAGCGATCACCGACACGATCGCCGACAACGCGGCTTTCGGAGCGATCGTCGTGGGTGGTCGTATCGTCCGGCCGATGGATATCGATATCCGCTGGGTCGGCGCGACGCTTTCGAAAAATGGCATCATCGAGGAGTCTGGCGTTTCCGCAGCCATCATGGGGCATCCAGCCGCCGGAATCGCATGGCTCGTGAACAAGCTCCATGCTGTCGGAGGTGGCTTGAAGAAGGGCCAGATCGTTCTTGCCGGTTCGTTCACCCGCCCCGTGGATATCGCCACGGGCGATGTCATCCAGGCTGATTACGGGCCGGTCGGCTCCATCGGCGTTTCGTTCGTGTGAGGTGGCGATGGAACTCCCCGTCAATCACTTTAAGCGGAATCTTATGGCTGGGCAAAGCCAGATCGGTCTATGGTGCGGCCTTCCGGGAAGCTACGCAGCGGAAATCGTGGCGCCGGCAGGCTTCGACTGGTTGCTGTTCGACACCGAGCACTCTCCCAGCGACGTCCTCACCGTCCTGCCCCAATTGCAGGCGGTCGCGCCCTACAGCGTTTCTCCCGTCGTACGCCCTGCCTTCAATGACCCTGTGCTGATCAAGCGGTTCCTGGACATTGGCGTGCAGACGCTGCTCGTTCCGTATGTGCAGAATGAAGAGGAGGCGATGGCCGCCGTAGCAGCCATTCGGTATCCGCCGCGCGGGATTCGCGGTGTCTCCGCCTTGACGCGTGCCACGCGCTTCGGGCGCGTTTTGAACTACGCACAGGTCGCGGAGCAGGAGATATGCTTGCTTCTTCAAATCGAGACCCGGGAAGCGCTCGATCATCTCGAGTCCATCGCCGCTGTCGAAGGAGTGGACGGCATCTTCATCGGCCCGGCTGATCTCGCGGCGAGCTTTGGCCATCCTGGTCAACCGGGCCACCCGGAAGTGGTTGTGGCGATCGAGGATGCGATAAGGCGCTTGAAGGCGCTTGGAAAGCCGACGGGCATACTCACCCCCGACGAGAAGTTCGCAGCCCGCTGCATTTCGCTGGGGACGCTGTTTACCGCAGTCGGTGTAGATGTCGCCCTACTCGCAAGAGGATCCGAAGCGCTCGCGGCCAGGTTCGCATCTTAGGGAGTTCGAAGATGTCGACGCGGAAGCAGATTTTGGCTGAGATAGCGCCGACCGGCGCTATCAGGGCCGCCATCAATATGTCAAATGCGGCGTTGGTCCGATGGGACGATGAGGCGGGCGCCCTGGTCGGTCCGAGCGCCCAGATAGCCCACGAGATTGCCGAACAATTGGATTGCGGCCTCTCTCTAATCCAGTACGGCTCGGCTGCCGACATACTTGCCAATGCCGACGGCGACGAATGGGACATCGCTTTCATTGCCTCGGATCCATCAAGAGCCGACCGCTTCTCCTTCTCACCTCCATACATCTCCGTCAAAGCGACCTATCTCGTGCCTGACAGTTCGTCCTTCCGGCGTGTCCAAGATATTGACGTCGAAGGAGTCCAGATCGCCTCTGCAAGGAGTGCAGCCTATACGAAGCAGCTCGAACGAATCCTTCAAAGAGCTTCAGTCTCCTACACCGATAGCCCTGCAACGGCCATCAATCTGCTTGTCGAATCGCAGTGCGCTGCGGCTGCTGGACTGACCGAGTATCTCATCCAAACTTCGGAAAGAATTTCAGGCTTCCGGCTCGTGGAAGGAACATTCTCCGAAATCCCCCAGACGATCGCCGTGCATAAGCGATCCGTTCATGCCTCAGCCTTTTTGGCAGATTTCGTACGCGATTTTACAGTGCGCCCTTAGCTAGCAACACAAGGCGGAAAATCAAAAAGGCCGCGGATGACGCGGCCTTTTCCAATTCAGTGGCAAGATCTCACTTCTTGCGGGGAACCTTGGGGACCGTGCTTCCCTTCTTCGGGGCGTCGCGGACTTCAGGCTCTGCCTGCGGGACCGTCTTGGCGCGGGTCTTGCGGGCCGTCTTCGTCTTCAGCTCGCCGTCGCCCTCGTCATCGGCTTCGGGATGCACGACTTCGGCTTCCGGCTTCGGCTTGATCGGCGCCGTATCCGGTATGGCTTCCAGCACGATGCCCGGCTTGCCGTCTTCCTTGGGACCGACGGTGACGTTGACGACGCCGCCCTTCTTCAGCTTGCCGAAGAGGATTTCGTTGGCAAGCGGCTTCTTGATGGTGTCCTGGATGACGCGGGCAAGCGGGCGGGCGCCCATCTTCTCGTCGTAACCCTTTTCCGCCAGCCAGGCGATCGCGTCCTCATGCAGGTCGAAGGTGACGTTCCGTTCGGAAAGCTGGGCCTCCAGCTGCATGATGAACTTCTGTACGACCTTGTGAATGACAGCCGTCGGCAGCGCCGCGAAGGGAATGATCGCGTCGAGACGGTTGCGGAACTCCGGCGTGAACAGACGGGTCAGCGCCTCCTCGTCCTCGCCGGTGCGCTTGGACGAGCCGAAGCCGATCGCAGCCTTGGCCATTTCGGACGCGCCCGCATTGGTCGTCATGATCAGGATGACGTTGCGGAAGTCGATCTTCTTGCCGTTATGGTCGGTCAGCGTGCCATGGTCCATGACCTGCAGCAGGATGTTGTAGATGTCAGGATGCGCCTTTTCGATTTCGTCGAGCAGGACCACGCAATGCGGATGCTGGTCGACGCCATCTGTGAGAAGACCGCCCTGATCGAAACCGACATAGCCGGGGGGTGCACCGAGCAGACGCGAGACCGTATGCCGCTCCATATATTCCGACATGTCGAAGCGCAGAAGCTCGACGCCGAGCGACGACGCCAGCTGCTTTGCGACCTCGGTCTTGCCGACGCCGGTCGGACCGGAGAAAACATAGGAGCCGATCGGCTTGTTCGGCTCGCGAAGGCCGGCACGCGCCAGCTTGATCGAGGTCGAAAGGGCTTCGATGGCGATATCCTGGCCGTAGACGACCGAGCGCAGTTCCTGCTCGAGATTGGCGAGCACCGCTTCGTCATCCTTGGAGACGGTCTTCGGCGGAATGCGCGCCATCGTAGCGATCGTTGCCTCGATTTCCTTTTCGGTGATCAGCTTGCGGCGCTTCGACGGCGGCAGCAGCATCTGGGCCGCACCGGTTTCGTCGATCACGTCGATCGCCTTGTCCGGCAGCTTGCGGTCGGAGATGTAGCGGGCCGAGAGTTCGACGGCCGATTTGATGGCGTCGTTCGAATAACGCAGGTGGTGATACTCTTCGAAATAGGGCTTCAGGCCCTTCATGATCTCGATCGCATCGTTGATCGACGGCTCGCTGACGTCGATCTTCTGGAAACGACGCACCAGCGCCCGGTCCTTCTCGAAGAACTGGCGATATTCCTTGTAGGTGGTCGACCCGATGCAGCGAATCGCGCCGGATGACAGTGCCGGCTTCAGCAGGTTCGATGCATCCATCGCCCCGCCCGAGGTGGCGCCGGCGCCGATCACCGTATGGATCTCGTCGATGAACAGCACCGCACCCGGATATTCCTCCAGCTCCTTGACGACCTGCTTCAGGCGCTCCTCGAAATCGCCGCGGTAGCGCGTGCCGGCAAGCAGCGTGCCCATGTCGAGCGAGAAGATCGTCGCATCGGCAAGCGCCTCGGGAACCTTGCCCTCGACGATGCGCTTGGCGAGGCCCTCGGCGATCGCCGTCTTGCCGACGCCGGGATCACCGACATAGAGCGGATTGTTCTTCGAACGGCGGCACAGGATCTGGATGGTACGGCTCACCTCGGCGTGACGGCCGATCAGCGGATCGATCTTGCCGCCCTTGGCCTTCTCGTTGAGGTTGACGCAATAGGCTTTCAGCGCATCCTGCTGCTTCTTGGGGCCGCCCTCTTCCTCGCCGCCGCGTGCCGTCGGCTTGCTCTCGGCTTCCTCTTCGGCGCCGCGCGGAGGGCGGGCCTCGGAGGCGCCCGGCCGCTTGCCAATGCCGTGAGAGATGTAGTTGACGGCGTCGTAACGGGTCATTTCCTGCTCCTGCAGGAAATAGGCGGCATGGCTTTCGCGCTCGGCGAAAATCGCGACGAGCACGTTGGCGCCGGTGACTTCCTCGCGCCCGGAAGACTGCACATGGATGACGGCGCGCTGGATGACGCGCTGGAAGCCGGAGGTCGGCTTCGAATCCTCGTCATATCCGGTGATCAGATTGGAAAGTTCATTATCGACATATTCGACGAGCGTCTTGCGCAACGCGTCGAGATCGACATTGCAGGCACCCATGACCGCGGCCGCATCGGCATCGTCGATCAGGGCGAGCAGCAGATGCTCGAGCGTCGCATATTCGTGATGCCGCTCGTTGGCAAAGGTCAGTGCCTGATGGAGCGCCTTCTCTAAACTAGGCGAAAATGTTGGCACGTTCAGATCCTCACTTCTTTTCCATGACGCATTGCAGCGGATGCTGGTGCTGCCGGGCGAAGTCCATCACCTGGCTGACCTTCGTTTCCGCTACCTCGTATGTGAATATTCCGCATTCGCCGACGCCGTGATTGTGGACATGGAGCATGATGCGGGTGGCACTTTCACGATCCTTCTGAAAAAACCGTTCCAGAATATGAATGACGAATTCCATGGGCGTGTAATCGTCATTCAGAAGCAGCACGCGATAGAGGTTGGGTTTCTTGGTCTTCGGCTTGGTGCGCGTGATGACCGAGGTTCCGCGATTTCCGTTGTCCCCGTTCCTTTCGCTGTCGTTCTGCATCCGGATCGGCTTTGCGATCATTGTCATTCATTCCTCAATCAATCCGGCGGAGCATGGGAGGGTGCTTTTCCCGCCGAATATCTGAAACACTAACTTAGTTCATAATAGGCCGATTTTAAGCCCCCTGTCAGACACTGCAATCAAGAAATGCCGGCATGCACGGGAAAGACCAAAAAAGTCCCCGGGCCGATCCAAGCCGACGCTGTGGCGAAAGTGGAAACAAAAAAGACCGGCTACAGATGCGTAACCGGCCCCGGTATTTCAATATGTCGCGCAGGTTGCGCCGTCGCAATCAACTCATGCGGCGGCAGGCGTTGCCGCCGGCGCCTGCCTGCCCGTCTTGGCGACGGCAGCGGCGATCGGAGCCTCGTAAGGCTTGTAGGCGGACTTGGCGAGATCGGCGTACATTTCGCCGAGCTTGGTGGCCTCGGAAACGAAGCTCTCATAGCTGGACTTGACGTAGCTGGTCTGCAGTTCGAACACGGCCTCGAAGCTCTTGGCCCCGGCCAGCGTTTCGAAATGCGTCACTGCATCCTGGAAGGACTTCTTCGAATAATCAGCAGCTTCGGCGGCGATTGCCTGAAAGCCCCTCGCCGTTTCGGAATAGGTTCTCAGCGCCGTATCGACGGCTTCCTTGCTCTTCCTGTTTGCATCATCAAAGTTGAACATGACCGTCCTCCGTTGGGCTGTGGATGGCGGCAGGGTAACTGCGACGCACAAATAGTCAAGTAGTCTTGTGCAATGCAAAACAACCCTGAGGTTGCATGACAGTAATAAAACAAAGGCCGCGCGCCGGGGCACGTACGTCTTTAACTGATTTTGCTAATATATATCAAATGCCCACAACCCAAGATTTTAAAAAAAAATTTTTTTGACAAGCCAAAAAACGAAAAAACCGGGCGGATCGCGCCGCCCGGTCCTCTTGAAACGTTTGCGCGCGATCAAAGATCGACGTCGAGGATCGCCATCGAAAAGTTGTAGGAGCGGTCGCCGTCCTCGTCATCGATATAGACGACGCCCAGAAACTCTTCACCGAGATAGACTTCCGCGGAATCATTCTTGCGCGGACGCGCCTTGACGATGATCTGCGGGTTGAACATGCGCTTGAAATAGGCGTCGAGCTTCTTGATTTCTTCAGGCTTCACTCTGTCATCTCCGTAAGCGGTCTTGATTGGCCGCTTCTCGCACAGGAAAAGCAGCGGTGTAAAGGCGGGCTGCTGCTTGCGCAGTGGCTGTCCCCGCTCGGCTCCTGCCGGTTTTCCTATCTTTTTCCAACAGGCGCTCAGATATCGGCGCCGATCACCTGGTCCATGTTGCGCGACGGTTCGGAACAACCGGCCTCGCCGACGACCTTGGCCGGCACGCCGGCTACCGTCTTCTTCGGCGGCACTGCCTTGAGCACGACGGAGCCGGCGGCAACGCGCGAGCAGAAGCCGATTTCGATGTTGCCGAGGATCTTCGCGCCGGCGCCGATCATCACGCCGCTGCCAATCTTCGGATGGCGGTCGGCGCCCTCCTTGCCGGTGCCGCCGAGCGTGACGCCATGCAGGATCGAGACATTGTCGCCAACAACCGCCGTTTCGCCAATTACGAGGCCGGTGGCATGATCGAGGAAGATGCCCTTGCCGATACGGGCGGCCGGATTGATGTCGGTCTGGAACACGCTGGAGGAGCGGCTTTGCAGATAGAGGGCGAAGTCACGCCTGCCGCGGTTCAGCAGCCAATGGGCCAGACGATGCGTCTGCAGCGCATGGAAACCCTTGAAATAGAGCACGGCCTCCATAAAGCGGAGGCAAGCGGGATCGCGGTCATAGACCGCCTGGATATCGACTCGCAGGATCGAGCTCCATTCCGGCCAATCGGAGAGCATTTCCTCGAAGGTCTGGCGCAGGAGGATCGCCTGCATGTCGGGGTGATCGAGGCGTTCGCAAATGCGGTGAATGACGCATTCCTCGAGCGAACGGTGATTGATCACCGTCGAATAGAGAAAGGCGGCGAGAACCGGATCCGTTTCGGCGGCGGCGCGGGCTTCCTCGCGCAGGCTGTCCCAGATGGGATCCATCACTTTCAGCGGATGGCCTGTCTCAAAAGCACGAATGTCTGTCTTGGCGACCATCGCCACTCTCCTCGGTACCTAACAGGAATGCCGTTTTCGCAATGCCAGTATATAGTGGAAAACGCCAATAACATAAATGGGTGCCGTCACCATGGTTTTTAGCACGGTTTTTCGGCATCACGATGATGTCAGCGCCCGGCCACCCTTGCGTAGAAGGCGAGCACCGCCTGCTTGAAAACCTTGTCGCCGACGGCGAGCATATGATCGCGGCCGGGAATATCGAGCGCCTCGGCCTCGGGCATCAGTGCGGCCAGCTGCTGCGGCGAGCCGGCGATATCATCCCTGGTGCCGACGCCGATCAGCGCCGGCATATCGAGTTTGGCCATATCCGAGCGAGCGACGAGATCGCGCGAGCCGCGAATGCAGGCGGCGAGCGCGGTGCGGTCGCTCTTTGTCTGTTCGGCAAAGGCGCGGAACATGCGGCCGCGCTCATGCGTCACGACGTCCAGCGACGGAGCCAGCAGCGCATCGGCAATCGGGTCCCAGTCGCCGACGCCGTCGGTCATGCCGATGCCAAGGCCGCCGAGCACCAGTGAGCGGACGCGATGCGGATTGGCAAGTGCGGCAAAGACGGAAATGCGCGCGCCCATGGAATAGCCCATGACATTGGCTTCGGCGATGCCGAGATGGTCGAGCAGCGCAATTGCGTCACCGGCCATCACCCACGGACGATAGGCTTCGGCGTCATGCGGCTTGTCGCTTGCGCCATGACCGCGATTGTCGATGGCGATCACCCGGTAGCCGGCATCGCCGAGCGTCTTCAGCCAGGCCGGATGCACCCAGTTGACGTTTGCCGTCGAGGCAAAGCCGTGAATCAACAGGACAGGCACACCGGAGGGATCGCCTTCGTCGAAAAAGGCGAGCCGCAATCCGTCATGAGTGAAGCTTGAAAATGCGGGCGTGTTCAGGTTCATCGGGTCTTCCTTTTTGGCGCGACCATAATTGAGCCGCCTGCCAGCGTGAAGCCAAAAACCGTAGCTGAAAACTGTGCTTGCCGCTGCGCTTTGGCTCTACACATTTGCGGCGAAGGCTTATAAGGTCCGCGCACCTTGCAAAGCATTCGGAGAGCGATATGGCCGGCCACAACATTCCTCACTTCCAGAACGACGGCGGTCATCGCGTCATCGAAGTCGGCGTCAAGGAATTCATGTGCACGGGCGCTTCGGTTCCCTTCGATCACCCGCACATCTTCATCGACATGGGCGACGACAACGAGAAGGTCTGCTCCTACTGTTCGACGCTCTATCGCTTCAATTCCTCCCTCAAGCCCAGCCAGACCAATCCGGCCGGCTGCGTTTTCCATGTGAAGGCGGCGTAGCCCGACTAGAAGCCGGAACGGACTGGCAATGCCCGTCGAACATGCCGTCATCATCGGCGCCGGAATTGCCGGGCTGACCGCTGCGCTGTCGCTTTCGCGCCGGGGCATCAGCTCGGAGATTTTCGAGCAGGCGGACGAACTTACCGAAATCGGCGCCGGATTGCAGCTTTCGCCGAATGCCTCGCGTATTCTTGCTGACCTCGACATCCTCAACGTACTTTCCAAGATCTGGCTCGAACCAGAGAGCATCCGACTGATTTCGGGCAGTTCGCTGCGCCAGCTTGCGGCAGTGCCGGCAGGCAAATTCGCGCGGCAGCGCTGGGGCGCGCCCTATGGCGTCCTGCACCGCACCACTTTGCAGAAAGCGCTGCTCGCCGCGGTCGAAGCCGATCCGCTCTGCCGGCTTCGTCTCGGCATGCGCATGGAAGCGGGTCCGCCTTCCGAGCGGCCGGCCGATGTCGTGATCGGGGCCGACGGCGTCTGGTCGAAGCTGCGGCAATCTATTGCGGGCGGCCCCTCGCCACGTTTTTCCGGCAATATCGCCTACCGCTTCACCATTGCCGAGGATGAAGCCCCCGGCTTCCTCGATCGGACAAGCGTTTCCGCTTTCCTCGGCGGGTCGGCGCATCTGGTCAGCTATCCGCTAAAAGAGACCGGCAGCTTCAACATGGTGGCAATCACTGCCGGCAACATTGCGCCCCAGACCTGGCAAAGCGAGCCGACGACAGAGCAACGCGCACAGCTGCGAGCGCGTCTCGCCGGCTGGAACGCGGCCATCGTCTCGCTGCTCGAAAGGCAGCGGAAGCTGACCTTCTGGCCGCTGTTCGAAACGACGTCAGGCGCGTGGCAGGACGGCAGGGCGGTTCTGATCGGCGACGCCGCTCACGCGATGATGCCCTTTGCCGCCCAGGGAGCGGCGATGGCAATCGAAGATGCCTACGAACTTGCCGCGTTTCTGTCGGATAGTCCCGTGACCGAAGCGCTGGCGCATTTCGAAAGGCATCGCGCGCCGCGCATCGCCAAGCTTCGCCAGCGCGGCGCCTTCAACCGGTTTGCCTATCATGCGAGAGGGCCGATCCGCATCGGCCGCGACCTCGTGCTCGGGCTGAAGCCGCCGCAAAGCCTGGCGGCGGATCTCGACTGGATCTACGGCTATCGCGCCATGCGGCCATAGAGCGCCGCAAGCGACGGAGGCGCCCACGCCTGCCCTCAGACGGCGCTTGCCGCGGCAAACCCGCGTTCGATATCGGCCTTGAGGTCAGCCACGTCTTCGATGCCGATCTGCAGGCGGATGACCGCACCGTCGGTCGGGGCCTTGGCGACCCTGCGGTCGTTGAGATAGGCGTGCAGAGCGAGGCTTTCGAAACCGCCCCAGGAATAGCCGAGGCCGAAGATCCGCAGCGCATCGAGGAAGGCATGCGCCTTTGCCCTGGACTGCTCGGGACCATTGGCGGCAAGCACGAAGGAAAAGATGCCGCTGGCCCCCTTGAAATCGCGCTTCCAGAGATGATGGGAGGGGAAGCTCGGCAGCGCCGGGTGCAGCACGCGGGCAACATCGTCCCTGCCCTCCAGCCATTCGGCGATCGCAAGCGCACTTTCATAATGGCGCTCGAGGCGCAGGCCCATAGTGCGCAATCCGCGCAGGATCTGATAGGCATCATCGGGCGCGCCGCAGATGCCGAGGGCGCCGTTCGCCTCCTTCAGCCGCTCCCAATGCTCGGCATTGGCCGACACCGTCCCGAGCAGAATGTCGGAATGGCCGGACGGATATTTCGTCGCCGCGTGGATGGAGATGTCGACGCCATGATCGAGCGGCCGGAAATAAAGCGGCGTCGCCCAGGTATTGTCCATCATGACGACGGCGCCGTGGCGGTGGGCAACCGCCGAGATCGCCGGAATATCCTGCATCTCGAAGGTGTTGGAGCCGGGAGCCTCGGTGTGCACGATCTTCGTGTTCGGCCGGAAAAGCGCCTCTATGCCGCCGCCGATCGACGGGTCGTAATATTCCACCTCAACGCCGAGGCGCTTCAGCATCGTGTCGCAGAAATGTCGGGTCGGACCGTAAACCGAATCGACGACGAGAGCATGGTCGCCGGCGGCGGCGAAACCCAGGAACGGAATGGTGACGGCCGCAAGCCCCGAGGGAACGAGGATGGTGCCGGCCGAACCTTCGAGCGCGTCGATCGCCTCGCAGAGCGCATCCGTGGTCGGCGTGCCGCGGGTCCCGTAGGTGTATTTCTGCGAACGCGTCTCCATCGTCCGGGCATTCGGAAACAGCACCGTCGAGGCATGCACGACTGGCGGATTGACGAAACCGTGATAGTCGAAGGGATCGTTGCCGATATGGCTCAAGCGGGTGTTGATACCGGCATTCTGCAGCAAGCTGTCTTTGTCTTTCATGGTCGGGAATAGCCTTTGGCGAAGAACGCGAAAACGAGACTTTTGGACACCTCGCCGCCTCCGGTCAACCCCTTGGGACCTTGGGGTAGATCCCATCGAAAAGTATGATTTTCGCGTTATTTTTCCGCAATTGGACGCCCATTTCCTGGCCAACCGCCCATGAATGCGGCGCAATTGACCAAATTTCTGAATTTTGCCGCAATTATCGATGGCGACACTTGACCATGGTGACATTTGCGACTGTGATAGACCCACTCGCGCCGGGAGGGTGTCGAGACGATTGGGGAGGCCGACGCAACGTTCGGGCGCACTCCCCACAAGATAAAGATAAGACAACGGAAAAAGGTTGGGAAAATGAAGAATAAGCTCCTGTCCGCCGCCATCGGCGCAGCGGTTTTGGCACTTGGCGCATCGGCAGCCTCGGCCACCACTCTCGGTGACGTCAAGGCGAAGGGTTTCGTACAATGCGGCGTCAATACCGGCCTGGCCGGCTTTGCTGCACCCGACGCTTCCGGCAATTGGGCCGGCTTCGACGTCGATTTCTGCAAGGCCGTCGCTTCAGCCGTCTTCGGCGACCCCACGAAGGTGAAGTTCACCCCGCTCAGCGCCGCCAACCGTTTCCCGGCGCTTCAATCCGGCGAAGTCGATGTTCTGGCTCGCAACACGACCTGGTCGATCAACCGCGACACCGCTCTCGGCCTGAACTTCCGTTTCGTTAACTATTATGACGGCCAAGGCTTCATGGTCCGCAAGAGCCTGAACGTGAAGTCGGCGCTCGAACTCTCCGGCGCATCCGTCTGCGTCCAGTCGGGCACCACCACCGAGCTCAACCTCGCCGACTACTTCAAGGCAAACAACCTTCAGTACAATCCGGTTGTTTTCGAAAAGCTGGATGAGGTCAACGCCGCCTATGACGCCGGCCGCTGCGACGTCTACACGACCGACCAGTCCGGTCTCTATTCGCTGCGCCTGACGCTGAAGAACCCCGACGAGCACGCGATCCTTCCGGAAATCATTTCCAAGGAGCCGCTGGCGCCGGCTGTTCGCCAGGGTGACGACCAGTGGTTCGACATCGTCAGCTGGGTTGGCTACGCCATGATCAATGCTGAAGAGTTCGGCATCACTCAGGCCAATGTCGACGACATGAAAAATTCGCCGAACCCTGACATCAAGCGCTTCCTCGGCGTGGAAGCAGACACCAAGATCGGCACCGATCTCGGGCTGACCAATGAGTGGGCCTACAACATCGTCAAGAACGTCGGCAATTACGGCGAAGTCTTCGAGCGCAATATCGGCCAGGGCAGCCAGTTGAAGATCGATCGCGGCCTCAACGCCCTGTGGAGCAAGGGCGGCATCCAGTACGCCCCGCCGGTTCGCTGAGGGGTATCACGCAGGAAAGCCGGAAAGGCGGGCGACCGCCTTTCCTCCTCCAATAAAAAAGCTCCGAAAAGGAGCGTAATGGGGAATTGGCCAGGCATGACGCATCAGGCTGTGGATTCGACACATTTACCCAAGAGCGGCTGGAGCTTCCAGACTGCCCTCTACGACCCGAGAATTCGGGGCATTTTCTTCCAGATTCTCACCATCGTATTGCTGGTGGCCTTCGTCTGGTGGGTTGCACATAACACTGCCGTCAATCTGGCGCGCGCCAACATCGCATCGGGATTCGGCTTTCTGAATGGCCGCGCCGGCTTCGAGGTCGGTCAGTCGCTGATCGCCTATTCAAGCGATTCGACCTACGGCCGCGCGCTGCTCGTCGGCCTTCTGAACACGCTGCTAATCGCGGTGACCGGCATCATCACCGCCACCATCATCGGCTTCATCATCGGCATCGGCCGTTTGTCGCGGAACTGGCTGATTGCCAAGCTGTGTACGGTCTACGTGGAAGTTTTCCGCAATATTCCGCCGCTGCTGGTGATCTTCTTCTGGTATTCGGGCGTTCTGGCGGTTCTGCCGAATGCGCGCGAATCGCTGCATCTGCCGCTCGGATCCTATCTGAACAATCGCGGCCTTGCCTTCCCCAAGCCGATTTTCGGTGAGGGTTTCTGGCTCGTCGGCGTCTCCTTCGTCATCGCGATCATCGCCGTCATCGCGACGGCCCGATGGGCGCATCGCCGGCAGGCGGCCACTGGTCAGCCGTTCCACACGATCTGGGCTTCGATCGGCCTGCTGATCGGCCTGCCGCTCATCGCCTTCCTGATCGCAGGCGCGCCGCTTTCCTTCGATTATCCGATCGTGGGTAAATTCAACCTCACCGGCGGCTCCGTCGTCGGGCCTGAGTTCATGTCGCTCTTCCTGGCGCTTTCCTTCTACACCGCAGCCTTCATCGCCGAGATCGTGCGCGCGGGCATTCGCGGCGTGGCGAAGGGACAAACGGAGGCGGCAGGTGCACTTGGGCTTCATCCCTCGTCGATCACCCGGCTGGTCGTCATTCCGCAGGCGTTCCGCATCATCATTCCGCCGCTGAGCAGCCAATATCTCAATCTGACCAAGAACTCATCGCTGGCGATCGCCATCGGTTTCGCCGATCTCGTCGCCGTCGGCAGCACAACGCTGAACCAGACCGGTCAGGCCGTCGAGGTGATTCTCATCTGGATGGTCATTTACCTCGCGCTCAGTATCGTGACTTCGCTGTTCATGAACTGGTTCAATGCCAAGATGGCGCTAGTGGAGAGGTAAGATGAGCAACAGTTTCGTCAGAACCGCCATACTCGCGCCGGAGCCGCCTCCACCGGGAGAAAGGGGCGCGGTCGCCTGGATTCGCCGCAACCTGCTTGCCACGCCGAAAGACATCGTTCTTACCATCGTGGCGCTAGTCTTTATCTCCTGGGCGATGCTCCACGCGATCGACTGGCTCTTCGTACAGGCTGTCTGGAGTGGCCCAGACCGCACCTTCTGTGCCACTGCCGTACAGGGCGGCATCCAGCCGGATAGCTGGAACGGTGCGTGCTGGGCCTTCGTCAACGCCAAATTCGACCAATTCATTTTTGGTCGTTATCCGCTTGACGAGCGCTGGCGCCCGACGCTGGTCGGCATTCTTTTCGTGCTCCTGCTGGTGCCGATGCTCATCCCTTCGGCACCACGCAAGGGCCTCAACGCCATCCTGCTCTTCGGCGTGCTGCCGGTCATTTCCTTCTTTGTGCTTTATGGTGGATTTGGCCTGGAAATCGTCGAGACCCCGCTCTGGGGCGGCTTGCTGGTGACGCTGGTCCTCTCCTTCGTCGGCATCGCCGTCTCCTTCCCGCTCGGCATCATCCTGGCGCTCGGAAGGCGCTCGCAAATGCCGATCATCCGCACGGTCTGCATCGTCTTCATCGAGGTCGTCCGCGGCGTGCCGCTGATTACGGTCCTCTTCATGGCGAGCGTCATGCTGCCGCTTTTCCTGCCTGCCGGCTGGACGGTGGACAAGCTCTTGCGCGCGATCATCGGGGTATCGATCTTTGCCTCCGCCTATATGGCTGAGGTCATTCGCGGCGGTCTGCAGGCAATCCCTAAGGGGCAGTTCGAAGGAGCGGATTCGCTGGGGCTCGGCTACTGGCAGAAGATGCGGTTGGTCATCATGCCGCAGGCAATCAAGCTGGTGATCCCTGGCATCGTCAACACCTTTATCGGCATGTTCAAGGACACCTCGCTGGTTTCGATCATCAGCATGTTCGACCTTCTCGGCATCGTTCGCCTCAACTTCGTCGATCCGAACTGGGCGACCGCAGTAACGCCGCTGACGGGACTGATATTTGCCGGCTTCGCCTTCTGGCTCTTCTGCTTCGGCATGTCGCGCTATTCAGCATTCGTCGAACGTCACCTCGACACCGGCCACAAACGATAAGAATGAGGGAAAACAATCATGGCTGAAGCTCCAGCTAAAAAGCTCACCGTTTCCGCAACGGAAGTGGCGATCGAAATCATCAACATGAACAAGTGGTACGGCGATTTCCACGTGTTGCGCGACATCAACCTGAAGGTCATGCGCGGCGAGCGCATCGTCATCGCCGGCCCATCCGGCTCGGGTAAATCGACCATGATCCGCTGCATCAACCGCCTGGAAGAGCATCAGAAGGGCCAGATCATCGTCGATGGCACAGAGCTAACCAACGATCTGAAGAAGATCGATGAAGTCAGGCGCGAAGTCGGCATGGTGTTCCAGCACTTCAACCTCTTCCCGCACCTGACGATCCTCGAAAACTGCACGCTGGCGCCGATCTGGGTGCGCAAAATGCCGAAGAAGCAGGCGGAAGAGATCGCTATGCACTTCCTGAAGCGCGTCAAGATCCCGGAACAGGCCAATAAATATCCGGGACAGCTTTCCGGCGGCCAGCAGCAGCGCGTGGCGATCGCCCGGTCGCTCTGCATGAACCCGAAGATCATGCTGTTCGACGAGCCGACCTCGGCGCTCGATCCCGAAATGATCAAGGAAGTACTCGACACCATGGTGGGTCTTGCCGAGGAAGGCATGACCATGCTCTGCGTCACCCATGAAATGGGCTTTGCCCGCCAGGTCGCCAACCGCGTCATCTTCATGGATCAGGGCCAGATCGTCGAGCAGAATTCGCCCGCCGAGTTCTTCGACAATCCGCAGCACGAGCGCACCAAGCTGTTCCTCAGCCAGATTCTGCACTGAGCCAAGGCCGAAGCTTTCAAAGACCCGCCGCAGCCTTCCGGTTCGGCGGGCCTTTTACATTCAGCGGAAGGTTGCCGCCTGTAACAGGCTGCAGAGGCCGGCAAGACCGGAATCGGAGCCACCTGAAGCAGAGCCGCCCGGCGACGAGATATCAGCGCAGCGGACAAGCATCTTGCGCTGCTCACTGACCGGCCTTGCCCGGAAGTCTTCCAGGGTGCGAGCCTGGGCAGCGCTAAGCGTGCCGTCAGCCGCGGACCCGTTGCTGCCGTCTGCCCCCGCTCCTCTGCCGACCGCAAGAGCTTCGACGCCGCTACCGCGTCTGACGGAGGCGGTGGCGTTATCGAGCCTATCGGACCTCCCGATGCGCGCATTGAGATCGGCATTGGCGCCGCGGCCGCCGCCGAGCCTGGCATTGGCATTCGTGTCGAGACCATTGCCGCCGCCGCGACCGGCATTGATATCGGCATCGACGCCCCTGCCGCCGCCGAAATTGGCCGCCGCATCGGCATTGACACCACTCGAGCCGCCGAGTGACGCATTGGCATCGGCGCTGATGCCGCCGCCAAGCGAAGCCCCGACATCGGCGCTGGCGGCATTGCCTGCATTCACGGACACGCCGACATCAATCGCATGCGCATCGCCTGCGGGTATGGCAAACAGGACGCAGGTGGATGCAAGCGCTACGAGGGATAGTCTATGGTGCTTGTGGGTCATGTTTTCCTCTCCGTTGTCATTTGCCGGGCGAACTTGTCCGGCAGTTGAAAATCGAGGAACGCGCGTGCCGTCGATCGTCCGGACGCCTGCAAACCTACAGGGCGTCCACGGCAAGGCAACGTGAGGAGATGACAAATGTTTCACGACACTGCCCGGCAAGTCGGCTCTAGGGCGAGCAATGTTCTTTCAGGGTTATTGAAATACCAATTGCCGGCCAGACTGTGCCAAAAACAAACGTGTCCTGCAGCGAGTAGAACGCCGACCGATTATGTCCTTTTGGGTTGCATCAGGAAATCCCCGGGGTGAGCAAGAAAAGCTCAGTTGTCGACGGAATTGCCGCGATTGATCTATCGCAACGCTGTCGCGCAGATCGCCAATACCTTGTCCAGAACCGGACGTTCTGCCGCTGATCGATGCCGCCAAAAATAACTCCTCTTCCGCCTGGATATATCGGGCGAGAAATCCATGTTTCAGCATGTTCTCATCTAACCGAGTGGAGGTTCTGGAATGGGCATTTTCGACAAGATCAAACAGGCAATCTTTCGAGAAGCGAAAGCAGCCGAACCGGCCAGCGCGCCGAAGACACAGCCCGTTTCGCCGTCACCAGCACCCAGTCCGGCGCCTGCGGCCTCCCCCGCTCAGAGCAAGCCGGCCACCGCCCCGGCCACAGCCGCAGTGGATATCGTCCCTATCCTCGACGCGGCGGTAAAAAAGAGCGGCCAGAAACTCGATTGGCGTCACTCGATCGTCGACCTGATGAAAGCCGTCGGGATGGATGCGAGCCTGACCGAGCGCAAGGAGCTCGCCGCCGAGCTCGGCTATACCGGCGACAGCGGTGATTCCGCAAAAATGAATATGTGGCTGCACAAGGCGCTGATGAAGCGGCTTTCGGAAAATGGCGGCAAGGTGCCGGCCGATCTCCTGGATTGATCCATCAAAATGATGGATGACCACAGCCGCCACGCTGCGGCGGTGGTCATCCGGCCAGGCTAGAAAAGGATGTCATCCGAAAACCGCTCACACTTTGGGCACCATGCGCCGGCAGTGCGCCCCCTCTTGCCCGCAGGCGTTGAAGCAAATAACCTCACGCTCGATTACTTCGAGGATCGATCAGGGGAGAATCTAAATCCAATGAGATTGATGGCAGTCGTTGGCGTTGCACTTAGCTTGGGCTGTATCTCGGCCGCAGAATCCCCTTCAAACTATCGATCCTACAGCGGTGTTCGGGTCGATACCGATCCCGTCCTCCTGGCTCGATACGACAAAGCCCTCGGCTGGTGCGTACCGGAGGCCGGTTCATCGCGACGCGGCTCGCCGGATTCGCAAAGCCTGCATTACAACGCAGCGCTCAGAAACTGCCTTTACAGACGCGGCTTCGTCGACCGTGGCGTCTATGCCTACCCCATTCCCAAGGTTTACTTCGATCATTTCCTGGATCGCTGAGAAGAGCTTCAGCGCGACGGCTGGGAACGCGATGAAATTCGGCCGTCGCTGCGGCAATCCACAATAAGCAATTGCTTCCAGCTCCGGTGAAAACCTTGTGATTTCGCGCGAGGTCTTTCCGGCGTCACACGAATCGAAATAAACATCGGACGCCGATCATTGGGTAATTAGGGGATAGAATAATAATGCGCGCTCGTACCACAACAGTATTAATTGCCATGGGACTTCTGACTGCCTGCGTGCCGACGCGCCAGGACTATGATGCATACGTCACATTGCTACAGGGCAGCTCAAGAGCAAGAAATGAAGCAACTAAAGATTGCGTGAGGGGCTTCGATGGAAAGTCCAGTCGCAACCTCGGCCTTTTGACAGACACATCGGACAAGGACGCTGTACGCGTTGGTTGCGATCGTTTTATTGCAGCGGTCGTTTCCGGTCGCGCCACCTATGACGACGTCGTTGATATCAAACGCCAACGGCCCACTCCCAAAATAATCAAAATTTTCCAAGGTCGCTAAACAAGATCGCGCGGCGGCTTGCAGCCTCAAGCTCAAGCCGTCGACAACTCGCTCCGGAGCGAAGCCGCCGCCCAGAAAGCGACGGACGCGGTGCATTCAGGGCCGATGGCCAACTCATCTGAGATTGCTATCGTGTGGCATGTGGCATCACCAATCTGACGCGTGAGATGAGAGATGACCTACGAGAAGATAGCAGGAGACCCGGAACTGCTGGCATGGTTTCGCCAGAAGCCGACCTTTCATGACGCGGAAATTCTGAGTCTCTCACTCAATCGCACTGGGGTCAGCGAGTTGACGATTCATGGGTGGATCGCCACCGATGGTGTTGATCAAGATGGATACTGCATCCTTGACAAGCATGCAGTCGTCACTTTCGCCTTCGAAGATATTATGGACCTGCAGTTGGACGGCTTCAGCCACCAGAACGTGATCAATGGTCTCGTCCTCCGCTACGCAAGAGATCGCGGTCGAGCTGGCTACTACCGGAAGACATCGAAATCGAGCTCCGACCCTGTTACGGGCTGGATGGTTTCATCCGCGCGAAGAAAGTGACCGTGACGTTCCGTCCGGGTCGGCCTGCTGACGACAGACCAATTGCCGCAGCAGTCCCTTGAGGAAATCTTTGCTTCTCGACTTTGTCAACGCCTAGCCTGAGCCGGGGCTTTCCCTGTGACATCAGTCGGCAACGGGTTTGCGGCGGCGAGCAATTGACCGAGTGATGCGAGTGCTGCGGTTCGTGCTGCAATGTTGACGGTCGATCCAAAGCGATCGCCTGCTCTGCGGATAACTGGGAATTGGTTCAGCCTCGCTCGAGTGAGTGGTTGGCGCGGTTCCTTGCGGCATGCTTTCCGAGTACCTCGATCGTTGTCGGGCTCAACACGAGAGCATTGCCTTACCGGCAATTCCCTTGATTGGGGGCTCATTTTGACGTTCGAGGTGTGGGCGATTCGACGGTCATGTCCTCCCTTACCATGTCGATAAGTATCACTTTTGAGGGCGAATCTACCCAAAAAGGGCTGGATTCACAAAAAATGCAGATTCCACCTTTGGCCGGAGGAATTCGCTCACGCCCACCAAGTTTTTTGTAATGTTTTCAATCTGTGCATATCGCTATAGTTGCAGAAAGAATAATTCGCGGCTTGCGAGATAGAAATACTGCCACATTTTGAGTCAGTCAAAATTCCGCAAATATTTCAAAATGTAACTCCGGAGTGATCGGCACATTATGGCAGCAATATGGCCATACTTCTCAAGTACTTACTGTCGCGATGCTGTTGCACTTTCCCAGGATGACGTCCTATAACCCCCGCCGTAACGGCTGATTAGCTAGAAAATATTAACTGACAAACACAACGTCAGAGTTGAGGAACAGGACTATGACAACATATTACGTATCGACGACCAGCAGCGGCGGAAACGGCAGTGCCTCTTCCCCCTTTCGCACGATCAGTGAGGCGATGAGGGCGGACCTTAAGCCAGGCGACGAGGTCGTGGTGAAGCCCGGGACCTACAATGAGAGCATCAACTTCGATAAGGACGGCTCGGCGGCAGCCGACATCACGCTGCGCTCGGAAGTGCCCGGCGCAGCGCTGATCCGGCCGCCCGCGGGCTCGTGGAACGCGATCAGTGTCAACGCCAACTACGTGGTCATCGACGGCTTTGACATCGGCGGCGCCGCCGGCGACGGCATCGAAGCGAACGGTGTCCACCACGTCCAGATCCTCAATAACAAGGTCCACGGCAACGGGGAGTCGGGCATCCAGTTCAACCAGTCGGACTTCATCCACGTCGAAGGCAACGAGACCTACAACAATGCGTCGTCGGGCTGGTTCTCGGGCATCTCGCTCTACCAGAACCGGAACATCACCGGTGATACCTCGACGGACGGCTACCGGAACATCGTGCGCGACAACATCTCCCATGACAACGTCACGAAATCGGGTGCGCACACCGATGGTAACGGTATCATCATCGACGATTTCCAGAGCACGCAGACGAGCGGTCATCCGAACTACACATTCAAGACCCTGGTCGACAACAACCTTGTCTACGAGAACGGCGGCAAAGGCATCCAGGTTACCTGGAGCGACTCCGTCACTGTGTCGAACAACACCGCATACCACAACAATCAGGACCCGCAGAATGACGGCACCTGGCGCGGCGAGCTCAGCAACTCGGCGTCGAGCAACAACACCTGGGTCAACAACATTGGCGTAGCCGACCCATCGCTGAACAAGAACAACACTGCGATCGATAACACGTCAACCGGCGGCTACACCAACAACAACGTCGTCTGGGCCAACAACATCACCTATAACGGCACGGCCGGCCAGGCCTCGGTCAAGACCGACGGCGGCAACGCGATGCCGAGCACGGCGAACGGCAACAAGCTTGGCGTCGACCCGCATTTCGTGAATGCAGCGAACGGCGACTTCCACCTCGCCTCGGGCTCGGCGGCAATCGACAGCGGAACCACCAAGTACGGCGTCGACTCGGTCGACCTGGACGGCGACGCCCGCGTCGTTGGAACTATCGATATGGGTGCCTACGAATCTGGCTCCGCCCCGGTTTCGGGAACGCCAACCACGCCGACGCAACCGACAGCGCCAACCACGCCGACAGAGCCGACAGCGCCCACCGCGCCGACAGCGCCCACCGCGCCGACCGCGCCCACCGCGCCCACCGCGCCCACCGCGCCCACCGCGCCGACCACATCGACGAAGGTATACACCGGCACCAGTGGTAACGACTACCTGCCACACACCGGCCAGTCCAACGGCGGTAACGAAACCTACAAGGGTCTCGGCGGCAATGACGTGTTGAAGGGCGGCGCCGGCTCGGACATCCTCATTGGTGGTACCGGAAAGGACATCATGACCGGTGGCACGAGCTCGGATACCTTCGCCTTCAAGGCACCGACAGAGACCGGGTCCGGCTGGGCCCGCGACCTCATCACCGACTTCCGGCATGGCATCGATAAGATCGACGTCTCGGCGATCGATGCGAATGGCTCTGCGCAGGGCGATGCAACCTTCCATTTCCAGGCGCAGGAGAATGCCTTGTTCGATAGGAAGGCCGGCGCGCTCGCTTGGCACTACCAGGACGATGATACCGTTATCCAGGCCGACTTGAACGGCGACGGCGTTCATGACTTCGAGATTCAGCTGAAGGGCCACGTCCAGCTGGGGGCAGGCGATTTTCTCCTGTAATGATACCCGTTGCGGCGGTCGTCGGACCGCCGCAACAATCGGAAACGTGTCGACGGCGGGGTAAAAACCGCCCCACGGCGCGCAAACTTCGGTTTACTTCAGCGCGTGGATGAGCAAGCTGGGAGGGCATAGCCCGAGCGGCGATCTCATCCACGCGCTGCGTTTTTGACGGGTGTCAGCCGAACTTTCCGGTGCCGCTTTGCGGGAGGCGATAGCGGTCGCCATTCATCTCGAGGATGTTGACATTGCGGGTGACGCGATCGAGCAGAGCGCCGGTCGGGCGCCCGGATACGGGGCAGGCCGTGCATTCGTCGAACGGAAAGGCTGCTGGTGATCAAGATGGCAATGCGTTCGTGGTGTTGCGATATCAGCTCGAACAATAATTCCGCACCGGTCTCGTGCCTCTCCCGCGTTAGCTTGAAGAATTCTGCCGAGCGGGTTTTCGTCGGGGTAAGGCGACTTGCGAAAGGCATACCCAAAGGCGCGCTAACTCAATCGCTTTTGATCGGAGCCTACGGTCTGCAATCACACTCGCAATTTACAACCACAGTGATATTCTACCCGCGCACCCGTTGCCGTGCAGAACCCGCTCTGATCGACTGAGGGTTTCGACCTGGACAACACCGTGGGGTCCATGTGATACGGGTAGCAGCTTTCGGGGGAGCGCCACAGCCAAGCGAAACGGTATCAGGTCAAGCGAGGCCCGTCAGAATCATCGGCCGTCGTCGATGATCGTCCGTCGAGATGGATGGGAAGGCGATCAGGTACTTCTATCGTCTGAGCGACACAGTCCCCACCGTTAGCGGAGAAGTGATGAAGGCTGGATTGGGCAAAGAGACGTGCAACTTTTGGAAGCCCAAATTCAAGGCAGGTGAATTTACGTCAGCCTTGTATGATTACACATTCAAAGACGGGCATTCGAGCTTTGTGCTAAATGCCTATGAATGCGAGTGAAGCACCGTTGGGCAAAAGGTCCGGCAATACCTCGCTGACAAAAATCAACGCTAAGCCCTTCTGCGAAAAACCATCAGATGTTCGTAGTAAGTGGCCGAAGAGAACAAGGACTGCTAACTTTTTGAAATGGTGGCGACCCCTGCAGGAATCGAACCTGCGACAACCTGCTTAGAAGGCAGGTGCTCTATCCAGCTGAGCTAAGGGGCCGTCTGCTGGCCGCGCCCAAGAAGCGCGACCGGATGCGGCATATGTGGACGAGAAACCTCAATGCGTCCAGGGCTGCGTGCGGGTATATCGGAAATTATCCGGATAGGCCACGACCTGGCGAGCCGGCTCCTTCGGCGCGATGACGCGGTATTCGATGCCGTTGCGTTGGGCATAGGCTTCCGCGAGCGCCTGCGTTTCAAAGGTAAGCTTGACCTGCTGGCGGGTATCGCTGGAGGAGGTATATCCCATCATCGGATCGATTTTGCGGGGCGACTCCTGATCGAATTCGAGCACCCAGAGATGGGTCTTGGCCTTGCCGGACTGCATGGCGGTCTTAGCAGGACGATAGATCTTGGCAGACATGACTGCGGCATCTCCGAATATGCGGGGACAGCGCCCGCCTTTCATGGTCTCAACCCGTCCCCGGGCTTTGCTTCGTCGTCAGGGATAACGCGACGAGGTGAATTTTGCTTAGCCGCGAATCCCTGCCTTTTCAAGAAAAAAGGCGTATCAGGCGGCTGCAGACATCTTCCATCTTATCGCCCGCCGTCACGGCCAATTAGACGGATTTCGCAATGTAACCGATTGTCTCATGTTGTGATCACAACCTGATTGCCGCAATCGGTGCCGGGAACTAGTTTACGGCCTAATCGACTTCAGTGGATTTGCAAGCATGATGAGACGTTCGGCAGAGTTCAATGCCATTGTGATAGGAGCCGGCATCACCGCGTTCTTCTATGTCGCCATCAGCTATGCCCAATATATCGGCCTGCTCGCCCGCGGCTGAAGGCTGAACCATGCTGGCGGCTGATCGCACCTCGCAAACAAATCGAGGGCCGCTGAAGATTTTCCGCATTGCGTCCACAGGCCGGTGAGAAATCTCCGGGCAGAGCGGGATTTATGGGTTGCGAGGGCGAAGTGAACCGTGTATTCCCCCTGCCAATCACGGCACGGAGTGTAGCGCAGTCTGGTAGCGCATCTGGTTTGGGACCAGAGGGTCGGGAGTTCGAATCTCTCCACTCCGACCATTCAATATCCCGATATTCCCGAGTTTTCGATGGTTGCTTCGCAGCCCGCGGGCGCACGCTTGCGCCCCGTCACTTCACCTTTGTCGTCGTGGCGCTCATGATCCTGTCGCCCACCTTGATTCCCAATTTGCCGACAATGCCGGCATTGAGTTCAACGACGTATTTCACCGGGCTCATCGAATCGATGATGTCGCGCGAATAGGGCGTTGCGTTTTCCTTGATGTGGCGGATCGTGCCGGTGTCGTCGGCAAAGAGCATGTCGAGCGGCAGGAAGGTGTTTTCCATCCACATGGCGACGCGCCGCGGCTCGCCGAAATCGAAGATCATGCCGGCGTCATCGGCCATCGTCTTGCGGAACATCAGTCCATGGGAGCGCTGGTCGGGGTTTACCGCGACCTCGACGGTGAAATGCAGCGTCTTGCCGGCGGCCGTCTGGATGAGCAGCGGCTCCTTGTCGAACCGCATCGGCTCCTCAGCCAGGGCCGGCAGGGCGATCAAGAAAAAAAGCGCCGTGATGGCGCTTCTAATCGCATGAAGGACGAGATCTCGCATCTCAGTGCGACCGGCTTGCCGGGCTCGGAATATCGGGGTGAATTTCCGCGGCCATCAGGCCTTTTTCGCCATCGCCGAAGCGGACGAGAACCACCTGACCGGGGCGCAGCTCCGTCAGGCCGAAACGGCGCAGCGTCTCCATATGCACGAAGATGTCTTCCGTGCCCTCGCCGCGCGTCAGAAAGCCGAAGCCCTTGGTGCGGTTGAACCACTTGACGAGCGCACGCTCGAGACCGCTGGTGGCGGTGACCTGCACATGGGTGCGGACCGGGGGCAGCTGCGAGGGATGAACCGCGGTCGACTGATCCATTGAAAGGATCTTGAAAGCCTGGTAGCCGCGCTCGCGGCGCTGGATGAGGGCAACGATGCGCGTTCCCTCGAGGATCGTCTGGTAACCGTCGCGGCGCAGGCAGGTCACGTGCAGGAGAACATCCTGCATGCCATTGTCCGGAACGATGAAGCCGAAGCCCTTGGCGACGTCGAACCACTTGACGACCCCGGTGATTTCAACAAGATCGACCGTCTCTGACGACAGCTCGTCGAGATCAGTGTATTCGTTCGATGAAATCCTATCAGCCATAGTCGCCAGCCCCTCGAATACGCGTCACACTGTTACGGTTAACTGATTCTTGAAATCAAGATTAACATCTTGGTAACGGATAAGCGCAAGTCCTAGTTTTCGGTTATTCCCAGCTGCACATTTTATAAAGATGACTTGCCCGAAGCTGACCACGGCTGGCCGATAAGGGCCAGCCCCAATAAAGGAGTAGATAGAATGCGTTATCTTCATACGATGGTTCGCGTCAAAGATCTGGACGCTTCGCTCGCCTTTTACACCGCCCTGTTCGGGCTGGAGGAGATTCGCCGCCACGAAAACGAGAAGGGCCGTTTCACCCTGGTTTTCCTGGCTGCCCGCGACGATCTTGAGCGTGCGCGCAGCGAAAAAGCGCCCTGCCTCGAGCTTACCTACAATTGGGATACAGAGGATTATAGCGGAGGACGCAATTTCGGCCACCTCGCCTATGAAGTCGACGATATTTATGCGATCTGCCAGAAGCTGATGGACAACGGCATCACGATCAACCGGCCGCCGCGCGACGGCAATATGGCCTTTGTGCGCTCGCCCGACGGCATCTCGATCGAAATCCTGCAGAAGGGAAGCCCGCTTCCACCTTCCGAACCCTGGGCGTCCATGCGCAATACCGGCGCCTGGTAAGGGTTTTCGCCGCAAGGCTTTTGCGAAGCTTGCGGCTTTTGCGATTTCGGGTCCGGCCGGCGCCTTGGTGCTTGCCGCGGTCCGGCCCCGCAGGCAATCTCCAGCTGACTCGACGCGGAAAATGGCGATTTTCGGCCGTTTTCCGCATCAACTGGAGACTGGTTGCTTGCGTAACAATGAGATGCGGATGCCCGTAACAGGCGCTTTGCTGATCGCCACCTCGATGCTGGCGCTGTCTGGCTGCGCGTCAGACAAGAAGGCGCTCGATTCAGCCGCCGCTGTTCCGGTCGTTCCGGCAACGGCCGCCGCAGCGCCCCAGCTTGCCGCGACAGCGCCGGCGAAATCTGCGCCGCGCTCGGTCTACACCGACCCCCGCCTTGTCAATGTCTCCGGCGCCCAGGCCGCGCCCCAGGGCGTGCTAGCGGATCCGAATGCCGCCGTTCCGCCGGCCGATCCGGCAATGGCAGCGCCTGCCAATATCGGCGGGCTGGTCATGCAGTCGACACGGATCAACGCCCAGGCGATGAGCATCTTTTCCGATCGCCAGCCGCTGCCGCAGAACAACAGCACGTCCACCATCATCCAGCCGCAAGCCTATGCGCCGACGCAGGGCGTGGCACCGACAAGAAGCAGCGTTTACAGCCAGCCTGCCGTGCCCACACAGCCGGCGACGCCGGTGCTGCCGCAGCAATCCTCGGAGAACTCCGGCACGCAGCCTCTACCCGTTCAAACCGCCGCGCTGGCAACAGGGGGCATTCCGGCCTCGACGACGAACGCGCTCTACAGCGCGCCGAAGCAGAACCTGCTCGGCAGCCTTTCCGGCCTCCTGCACAAGGCCGCCCTGCCCGGTGTGACGCGTGTCGCCCCGAACGGGCTGCATGTCCAGAACGATCATGTCGAGGTCGGCTGCTTCAAGCCCGACCTGTTGAAAGTGATCAAAATGGTCGAAGACCATTTCGGCCGGCCCGTCATCGTCACCTCGGGCTATCGCGACGAAGAGCATAACCGCCTGGTCGGCGGCGCTGACGAATCGATGCACAAGAGCTGTGAGGCCGCCGACATCCGGATCGACGGCGTGTCGAAATGGGATGTCGCCGCCTATATCCGCTCCTTGCCGGATCGCGGCGGCGTCGGCACCTATTGCCACACGGAGTCCGTCCACCTCGACACCGGCAAGGGCCGCGACTGGAACTGGGGCTGCGGCGGCAAACGCGCGCCCATGACGACCGCCAAAGCGATCTGATATCGACCGCATGGAATGGCATCACGTTACGTCATCTCGGCTTGCCGCGCTTCCGGCAAGCCATACAAGCCGTTGATTCGGCATCGGTAATCTCCCATGCTTGAGCCGCGAAATATCTGTCATTTTTTTGAAAAAAATCGAATTTGCCGCTTGCGGCTTTTGAAGGTGCTGACTATAAGGGCGCCACCACGAAGGAAGCGCCCTTCGTCTATCGGTTAGGACACCAGATTTTCATTCTGGGAAGAGGGGTTCGACTCCCCTAGGGCGTGCCATTCTCCTCCACATTGAAGCCAACGCACCCGCTTGCAGAAGCTGGCGTGCGCTCCTATTTTAGCAAAGCCGGCCTGCGCCCTTCGTCTATCGGTTAGGACGACAGATTCTCATTCTGTAAAGAGGGGTTCGACTCCCCTAGGGCGTACCACATTTGGGCTAGAGCTTGCCTTTGACGAAAGCGCGCCGAAGAAAATCTGATCATCGAGGAGGCGACCGCTTGCGGCAGTCATTGCGGCGACAGCTCTCGTAAGACGTTGCGCAGAGCCCTCGTAAGGGGTGGGGCGTGTCGCCCAAATGATCCGCCGGGCTTGAATTCTCCCGGTCCGCCATACCGTTCGCCACGTTTTCCACAGCAGCAAAAAAATCGGCGAAAACGATGATTTTTTCGCGCCTTGGCGCTTGCGGCTTTTGAAGGTGCTGACTATAAGGGCGCCATCACGAAGGAAGCGCCCTTCGTCTATCGGTTAGGACACCAGATTTTCATTCTGGGAAGAGGGGTTCGACTCCCCTAGGGCGTGCCACTTTCTCCCCGCGAATTCCTCAACATCAGCCCTTTTGTGCGGCCTTCTATTTTGCCGGCGCGGCATCGCAGACGCGCAGCTGGATGCGGCGGGCGCCCTGGTAATGCTCGGCGCCGAGCGTACCGGCCACATGCAGGCTGGCGCCGCGAGAATTGACGAGAAGATTGCCGAGCGCCGTGTCGGCGGCGCGGAAGGCGATTCCATCGAGCCGCGACCCGTCCATCGCCTCCAGCGTCACCTTCACATGTTTCTCACCGACTAGGCGCGCGTCGCGCACGCGGTGCGCCGGCACGGCAAAGAGCGGCTGGGCGTGGCCGGAGCCGTAGGGGCCGGCGGCCTCCAGGCGATCGATGAGTTCGAGCGTGGCGCCGCTGGCGCCGATCGCCCCGTCGATCTTCAGCGTCTCGTTGGCGACGAGGTTCGCCACCGTCCTTGCCGCCTTTTCGGTAAAGAAAGTTCTGAGCCTGCCGAGATCGGCGCGCTCGACGGTCAGGCCCGCGGCCATGGCGTGGCCGCCGCCCTTGACGAGCAGCCCCTCGTCGACCGCCGCCCGCACCATTTTGCCCATGTCGAAGCCGTTGATGGAGCGGCCCGAGCCGGTGCCGCGGCCGGAGGGATCGAAGGCTATCGCGAAGGCCGGCCGTTTGAACTTTTCCTTCAGCCGCGCCGCGATCAGCCCGACGATGCCAGGATGCCATTTCTCGTGGGCGGTGACGATGACGGAGGCGCCCTCGCCGTCGCCGTATTCGGCCAGCGCCTCGGCTTCCGCCTCCTGTAGCATCACGGCCTCCATTGCCTGGCGCTCGCGGTTGAGCTCGTCGAGGCGTTGGGCGATCATTTCCGCCTCGCCCGCATCGTCGAGCGTCAGCAGGCGGCTTCCGAGTGCGGCATCGCCGATTCGCCCACCGGCATTGATGCGCGGGCCGATCAGGAAGCCGAAATGATAGAGTGTCACCGGGCCGGCGAGCCCGGCCTTGCGGAAGAGCGCGGCAAGTCCGGCATTGCTCTGGTGGCGGGCGGCGACCAGCCCCTTCACCACATAGGCGCGGTTGAGCCCCTTCAGCGGCACGACATCGCAGACCGTCGCAAGTGCGACGATATCCAGCCATTGCAACAGGTCGATGGCCAGGATGCCCTTGTTGCCGGCCGCGCGCAGCAGCCTCAGCGTCGCGACCAGCACCATGAAGACGACGCCGGCCGCGCACAGATGCCCCTGCCCCGAGAGATCGTCTTCACGGTTCGGGTTGACCAGCGCATGGCAAGGCGGCAGCTCGTGTGTCACCTGGTGGTGATCGATAACGACGACATCGATATTGCGCGCCGCAGCCGCCGCAAGCGCCTCGTGACTGGTGGAGCCGCAATCGACGGTGACGATCAGCCGGGCGCCGTTGTCGATCAGCTGGTTGATCGCTGCCGGATTGGGGCCGTAGCCTTCAAAGATCCGGTCGGGAATGTAGATGTTCGTCTTGACGCCGAAATGGCTGAGAAAGCGAAACATCAGCGCCGATGAGGCCGCGCCGTCGACATCGTAGTCGCCGAAAATCGCCACGCTCTCGCCGCTCTCGATCGCGCGCATGAGGCGGGTCGCCGCCTTCTCGCAGTCGGTCAGCGTGTGGGGATCGGGCATCAGGCTGCGGATCGTCGGATCGAGAAATTCGATCGCCTCGTCCACCGGGACGCCGCGTCCGGCGAGCACGCGAGCGATCAGATCCGGCAGCCCGTGAACCTGCGACATTGCGAGCGCCCGATTCTGGCCGGCCTGGTCGAGCCGCGCAACCCAACGGTTGTCGAGCGCGGATTTCTCCACGCCGAGAAACGCGCGTTGTACCGGATCGACGAGATCTGCCATGCCAAACTCCGCTGATGTCATCTGTTCTTTCTACAGGAGCAGCGGAGATAACATAGGGATCGACGTGCAGACACGGATTTTTACCAGAAGATCGCCCAGATGATCATGGCAATGCCGCCGATTTGCACCAGCAGGAACGAAAAGAGCGTCAGCAGAATGGCCCAGTTGCGGCCCTCAGTGTTTTCTTCGTCGTCAACGTCATCGGCAATCTCCCCGCGAATGTCGCGATGGACCGGCTTGAGAATTGCCCCAGGCACATCAGGACGGTTTGGCGGCACCTCGCTCGGGCAGCCATACCCCTTCCCGGCATGGCTGTCCTTGCTCATGAAATTCTCCACGCCGACGACTCACCATCTATGGTTTTATTTATATCAATATTTGCGTCTTTGTTAATATAGACTTCAGTACGGGCGGGTTGCACGATCAACAGAAATAGCCGCGCTGCCATCGTGAACTGCCCCGAAGTTTGATGTCCAACTTTCGCGGGTCAGTTCCAGAAGACAGGGCGGCTCGTGTTCCCGAACGGGATAGGATCAAGCTTCCTCTTTCGGCCGCTCGATGCGGATGACCTGCGGCTCGCCGAAGAGATAACCTTCCGACCTGATCGAGGCGACGGCCTTGCGCACCGATTCCTCCATCGTCGCATGGGTAACGAGAATGATCGTCTGGTGGTGCGACGGCGCCAGATGCTGCTTGGAGCGCTGGACGATCGATTCGAGCGAGATGTGGTTTTCGGCCATGCGGGTGGCGACGCTTGCAAAGACGCCGGTGCGGTCGAGCACCGTCAGGCGGATGAAATAGCCGCCCTCGTGGCTCTGCATCTGCGCCTTGCGGTAGGGCTCGAGCGCCTTTGCAGGATGGCCGAGCACCGGCACGCGCTGGGCGCCCGGCCGGCTCTTGGCGATATCGGCGATGTCACCGAGCACCGACGAGGCCGTGGCATTGCCGCCGGCACCGGGACCGACCATCAGCAGCTCGCCGAGCACATCGGATTCGATCGCCACCGCATTGGTGACGCCGTCCACCTGGGCGATGACCGAATCGACCGGCACCATTGTGGGATGGACGCGCTGCTCGATGCCGGTATCGGTGCGCTGGGCAACGCCCAACAGCTTGATGCGGTAGCCGAGCTCGGCCGCGGCATGAATATCCTCGATCGAGATGTTGGTGATGCCTTCGAGATAGATGTCGTCGGCCGCGATGCGATTGCCGAAGGCGAGCGTCGTCAGGATGGCGAGCTTGTGGGCGGTGTCGTTGCCCTCGATATCGAAGGCAGGATCGGCCTCGGCATAACCCAGCCGCTGCGCTTCCTTGAGGCATTCGGCGAAGGAAAGCCCCTCCTTCTCCATCTTGGTCAGGATGTAATTGCAGGTGCCGTTCATGATGCCGTAGATGCGCGAGACGGCATTGCCCGTCAGCGATTCGCGCAGGGCCTTGATGACGGGAATGCCGCCGGCGACCGCTGCTTCGAAGTTCAGGAGCGAGCCCTTCTCTTCGGCGATCGTCGCAAGCTCGACGCCGTGATAGGCAAGCAGAGCCTTGTTGGCCGTCACCACATGGAGACCGCGCTGCAGTGCTGTACGCACCGAGACGTTGGCGGGCCCTTCGGCCCCGCCCATCAGCTCGACGAAGACATCGATGTCGCCCTTTTCGGCAAGCTCTTCCGGCCGGTCGAACCAGGTGACGCCGGAAAGGTCGATGCCGCGGTCCCGCGTCTTGTCGCGTGCGGAGACCGCCGTGATCGTGATCGGACGCCCGCAGGTGACGGCAAGCTCGTTGCTCTTCTGCTGAATGATGCGGACAAGCGAGGCGCCAACGGTGCCCAAGCCCGCAATGCCGATTTTGAGGGCATCTGCCATGGATCGATCCTGAAATGTCTGTGTGGCGGCAGCCGCGGAAGGCGGCTGCCGAGCGTTGAGATTAGCGGTGTGCGTTCAGCGAAATGACGTTATGCATCGTCTCGTCCGCCGTCGACATGAACTTCTTGATGTTGCGCGCAGCCTGGCGGATGCGGTGTTCGTTCTCGACAAGCGCCAGACGGACATAGTCGTCGCCCTGTTCGCCGAAGCCGATACCGGGGGCAACGGCGACATCGGCCTTTTCGACCAAGAGCTTGGAGAATTCCAACGAGCCGAGATGACGGAACTTCTCCGGAATCTTCGCCCAGGCGAACATGGTGGCAGCCGGCGGCGGCACTTCGAAGCCGGCCTTGCCGAAGCTTTCGACCATGACGTCGCGACGGCGCTTATAGACGTTGCGGACTTCGGCAATGTCGGAACCATCGCCGTTCAGCGCGTGCGTCGCCGCCACCTGGATCGGCGTGAAGGCGCCGTAGTCAAGATAGGACTTGACGCGGGTGAGCGCCGCGATCAGCCGCTCATTGCCGACGGCAAAGCCCATGCGCCAGCCGGGCATGGAGAAGGTCTTCGACATCGAGGTGAACTCGACCGTCACATCCATCGCGCCCGGCACTTCGAGAACCGACGGCGGCGGAGCGCCGTCGAAGTAAATCTCCGAATAGGCAAGGTCGGACAGCACGATGATGTCGTGCTTCTTGGCGAAGGCGACGACGTCCTTGTAGAAATCGAGCGTCGCGACGAGGGCGGTCGGGTTCGAGGGATAGTTGATGATCAGCGCCAGCGGCTTCGGGATCGAATGCCGGACGGCGCGCTCGAGCGGCGGAAAAAAGCTCTCGTCCGGCTCGACCGACATGGAGCGGATCACGCCGCCCGCCATCAGGAAGCCGAAGGCGTGGATCGGATAGGTCGGGTTCGGGCAGAGGATGACGTCGCCGGGCGCCGTGATCGCCTGCGCCATATTGGCGAAGCCTTCCTTGGAGCCCAAGGTGGCGACCACCTGCGTATCCGGGTTGAGCTTGACGCCGAAACGGCGGGCATAGTAGGCGGCCTGAGCGCGACGCAGCCCCGGAATGCCCTTGGACGACGAATAACGGTGCGTGCGAGGGTCCTGCACGACTTCGCAGAGCTTGTCGACGATCGCCTGGGGAGTGGGAAGGTCAGGGTTTCCCATGCCGAGATCGATGATATCGGCGCCGCCCGCTCGCGCGCTTGCTTTCAAACGGTTGACCTGTTCGAAAACATAAGGCGGCAAACGCCGGACTTTGTGAAACTCTTCCATTTCATTCCCCATGGAAAGGCGGCATTCGGGCCGCAGTCGAAGTTCGTTCCGTCTCCCGGCGGCTGCGACACGAACTTCAGAATCGCAGCGCCGTATTCATCAGACCCAAGCCACGCGGCAAATCTTTGACGAAAAGGCCGCGCAAAGCGCATTATCAGGAAAATTGCATCTTCCGATCCTTGCCGAAGGCTTTGCGTCCAAATTGCTTGAAAGGCAAGGTTTATTTGGAGATTTCGGAGAGCGTCTGCTCGCCGTGCTCGGCGGCCAGGCGGCGCATTTCGGCAACCCTGGCCTTATATTCGGCTTCCGAGATCGTGCCGGCCTTGCGCCGGGCGGCAAGTGCTGTCAGCTGATGCTGCAGTTCGGCCGCCTGCTCGTCGCTCATCTGGACATTGGCGGCCGTCAGCGGCGCGCCGAAATTGGGATAGCCGTCCGGCGACTTCGCAAGCCCACCTTCGACCGCATCGCCCTTGGTGGCCGGCATGACGACGGCGGTCGGCGCCGCTCGCTTGGCAGCGGCCGCGGCCTTCTCCTCCGCCGTAAGATTGCATCCGGCAAGGACCATCGCCGCCGCGGCGCAAATCAATGCGGTGCGGTTGAAGGTTGCGATGCGCCGAATGCCGTTCTTCGTCATGCCTCAAAATCCAGTTCTGACTGGTTCGACTGTTAAATTTGTCGCAGCCACAAAGCAATAGCACGAGCCGATGCGGGTGGAACTTGTTTTCTCGTTCGATCACGATGTACAACGAACGGATAAATAGGGTGCTGCCGCCGGAGGAAATGGTGACCGACAGCAAGCAGGAGAGTGGCGGCCAGAAGAATGGCGGCAAGGCCGGTTTCGACGCAACCGATCTCGATCCCTATGTGTTGAAGGATCCCGAGACCATGGCGATGAATTTCGCCCGGGCGCTCGAAAATCTCGGGCAAGCCGCTTCGGCCTGGCTTGCGCCGCGCGAACGCGGCGAGATCAGCGAAACCGTCATCGATCCGATGGCCGACATGGTCAAGACGCTTTCCAAGGTCAGCGAATACTGGATTTCCGATCCCCGCCGCACCTTCGAGGCGCAGACGCAGCTGATGTCTTCGTTCTTCGGCATCTGGATGCGCTCGATGCAGCGCATGCAAAGCATGAGCGGTCTGCCAGGCGAGCCCCTGCCGCCCGAGCCGGACACCCGCAAGGACAAGCGCTTCTCCGACGAGGACTGGCAGAAGAATCCCTTCTTCGATTTTCTCCGCCAGGTCTATTTCGTAACCACCGACTGGGTGGAGAAGCTGGTGTCGGAGACCGACGGCCTTGACGAGCACACGAAGCACAAGGCCGGCTTCTATGTGAAGCAGATCACGGCAGCGCTTTCGCCGAGCAACTTCATCCCCACCAATCCGCAGCTCTATCGCGAGACGATTGCCAGCAACGGCGAAAACCTGGTGCGCGGGATGAAAATGCTCGCCGAGGATATCGCCGCCGGCAGGGGCGAGCTTCGCCTTCGCCAGACCGACATGACGAAATTCGCCGTCGGCCGCGACATGGCGCTGACGCCGGGCAAGGTGATCGCCCAGAACGATATCTGCCAGATCATCCAGTACGAGGCGTCCACCGAGACGGTGCTGAAGCGGCCGCTGCTGATCTGCCCGCCCTGGATCAACAAATTCTATATTCTCGACCTCAACCCGCAGAAATCCTTCATCAAATGGTGCGTCGACCAGGGGCAGACCGTCTTCGTGATTTCCTGGGTCAACCCGGATGCGCGGCACGCCGAGAAGGACTGGGCGGCCTATGCCCGAGAAGGCATCGATTTCGCGCTCGAGATAATCGAGAAGGCGACCGGCGAGAAGGAGGTCAATGCCGTCGGCTACTGCGTCGGCGGCACGCTGCTGGCGGCGACGCTGGCCTTGCACGCCAAGGAGAAGAACAAGCGCATCAAGACTGCGACGCTCTTCACCACCCAGGTCGACTTCACCCATGCCGGCGACCTGAAAGTCTTCGTCGACGAGGAGCAGCTTGCCGCGCTCGAAGAGCATATGAAGTCCGCCGGCTATCTTGACGGCTCGAAAATGTCGATGGCCTTCAACATGCTGCGCGCTTCCGAGCTGATCTGGCCCTATTTCGTCAACAGCTACCTCAAGGGCCAGGAGCCACTGCCCTTCGACCTGTTGTTCTGGAACGCCGATTCGACCCGCATGGCGGCGGCAAATCATGCCTTCTATCTGCGCAACTGCTATCTCCGCAACGCGCTGACGCAGAACGAGATGATCCTCGACGGCAAGCCCGTGTCGCTGAAGGACGTGAAGATCCCGATCTATAATCTCGCCACCCGCGAGGACCACATCGCCCCTGCCAAATCCGTCTTCCTCGGCAGCCGGTTCTTCGGCGGCAAGGTGGAATTCGTCGTCACCGGCTCGGGACATATCGCCGGCGTTGTCAACCCGCCCGACAAGAAGAAGTATCAATTCTGGACGGGCGGCCCGGCCAAGGGCGAGTACGAAACCTGGCTCGAGCAGGCGACCGAGACGCCGGGATCGTGGTGGCCGCATTGGCGGGCCTGGATCGAGACGCATGACGGCAGACGCGTTGCGGCGCGCAAACCCGGCGGCGATGCGCTGAATGCGATCGAGGAAGCGCCGGGAAGTTACGTGATGGAACGTGTCTGAGAAGCCTACCCGCATCTCTCTTTGAGACGTCTTGGGAAAGAGCAATCCCGCGTAAACAAATTAGAAACCATAATTCGTCATTCTTGCGAAACAGTCGGATGTCGCGAATGGTCTAAATTCGGCCCATTTGCGCCATTACCGGCCCCGGCGAAGTGTAGTCAGTCAGTGCCGCCGGCCTGCGTAGCGAGTTTGAAAGACGAGTCTGGTATGGCGTTTGCGGTCGGGGCGTTTAATGGCGCCACCTCACTTGGTGGATCTGCTGTTCGTTTGCGCAGATCTCGCGGCTTTCTTTACGGCGTCGTCGGCGCCGGATTCCTGACCTCGACATGGCTGATCGCGACCTTCGCGACAATGCATTCGATCGGCGCACCCGTTTCTCCGTCCGAGAGCTTCACGCATGTCGCGTCGGCGCCGAAGTCTAAGCCGGCGACGTCGCACGAACGACTGATCCATGTCGGCAAAGCCGATCGGCTGGCCGCCTTCAATGCCAAGCCGGTCGTTGCCCTGACGGCTCATCTCATCCAATCGCATGCGCAAAAGACCAACGCTGCCGCAGCGGCATCGCTGGCGCTTGCAAAGAATCGCCCTGTCACCCCTGCCGAACCGCCGGTCGCCGTTGCCGCAGCAACGCCTTCCGACACCGCGAAATTCGTCAAGGACGACAGCATCACGCCGTCGGTCGAGCTTGCCCGGGCGGATACGGAAGAGAACGACGGCGACCGCATCATCATTCCTTCCAAGGAAACCGTCGCAGCCGTTGAACTTCCTGCCCTGCTCGCCCTTGCGGATGCCGGGCCCCAGCAGATTGCGCCAGCCCCGGTCGAGCCGGCCGCACCCGCCCTCAAGACGGCGTCGCTGCCGCAGGAAAAGCCTGCGCCGGTAGAAGTTGCCGAGGCCGAAGAACAGCAACCCTTCGATCTCGTGCTGGCGCCGGATGCCGGTTCAGTGCCGCTGCCGATGGCGCGTCCGGATGGCCTGATCGGCAAACCGGCCCTGGGTTCCAAGGAGGTGCAGCGTTCCGCCGCGCCCGTGCTTGCCTATGCCAAGCCGAACGCGCCGATCGAGGACGATGAGGACGACGCCGTCCCGCGTTACGACAAGCCGGTCTTCTCGCCGAAGCTGCGCGCCGGCGTCGCCATCTACGATATCGAAAACAGCACCGTCTATCTGCCGAACGGCGAGCGGCTGGAGGCCCATTCCGGCCTCGGCAAGATGCGCGACAATCCGCGTTACGCCAACAAGAAGATGCGCGGACCGACACCGCCCCACACCTATGTCCTCACCATGCGCGAGGCCCCGTTCCACGGCGTCGAGGCATTGCGGCTGACGCCGGTCGAGGGCTCTGACGCCATCTACGATCGGGTCGGCCTGCTCGCCCACACCTACATGCTCGGCAAGAACGGCGATTCCAACGGCTGCGTTTCCTTCAAGGATTACAAGCGCTTCTTGGCCGCCTACAAGCGTGGCGAGATCAAGCAGCTCGTGGTCGTGCCGCGGCTGAACAACAAGCCGGCTTCGACGCTTGCCTCGCTGTTTTCATCTCGCAGCTGATGGATAAGAGAACAAGCAGTTTTGCTCTCGCCGAACGCTACTTCAACCAGGCAGCGATTCGCTCCACCGCCTCAGCGATCTCTGCCTGCGATCCCGCATAAGACACGCGCAGGGTGCGGTGTCCCTCCAGCGGATCGAAGTCCAGCCCAGGGGTTGCGGCGACATTGATTTCGGTGAGCATCCGCTTGGCAAAGCCCATGCTGTCATTGGTGAAGCGCGAGACATCGAGATAGGCATAGAAGGCGCCGTCCATCGGTGAAGCGGGTGCTAGGCCGATCTTCGGCAGGCGGTCGAGCAGCAGATCACGATTGGCGGCGTAACTTGCTTTGACTTTGTCAAGCTCTTCGGCTGCGCCGAGCGCCGCCGTGGCGGCGATCTGGGAGAGCTCGGGCGGGGAGATATAAAGGCTCTGCGCCACCCGCTCGATCGGCCGCACCAGGCGCTCGGGCAGCACCATCCAGCCGATTCGCCAGCCGGTCATGCAATAATATTTGGAGAAGGAGTTGATGACGATCGCCTCGTCGGTCAGCTCCAGCGCGCTCGCCTCTTCACTGGCGAAGGTCAGCCCGTGATAGATTTCATCGGAGATGAAGGCGATGGAATGCGCCGCGCAATTATCCGCAAGCGCCTTCAGTCCGTCCCGGCCAGTCACGGTTCCGGTCGGGTTGGCTGGGCTTGCGAGCAGCACGCCTTTCAGCGTCACGTCGTTTTCCCTCTGCGCCGCCTCGAGGCTCTCGGGCGTCAGGGTGAAGTGAGTCTCGGCACTTACCGGCACTTCGACAACCTTCAGGCCCAGCGCGCCCAGGATGTTGCGATAGGCGGGATAACCGGGTCTTGCGATCGCCACCGCATCGCCGGCATCGAAGAGGGACAGGAAGGCGAGATTGAAGCCGGCCGAGGAACCTGTGGTGACGGCGATACGCGCCGGATCGATCTCCAGGCCGTGGCGATTCCGGTAATGCCAGGCAAGTGCCGATTTCAACCGCGCCGTTCCCAGCGCATTGGTGTAACCGATCCGGCCTTCTGCCAGCGCTTCGCGGGCCGCTTGGAGGGCCGCCTGAGGGGCCGGATGCGAGGGTTGACCGACCGCCATGGAGATGACGGGATGGCCGCCGGCGCGCCGCTTCGTCGCCTCGGCCAGGACATCCATGGCGTGAAAAGGCTCGACTTCGCTGCGTTTGGATATGGAAAACAAGGTCGTTTCTCGCTCGGCTTCTTCGATGACGGCCCGACAATTGCCGCATTAATCGGCTCATCACAATCCCGCGAGCGTTACGCGGGGATGAAAAATTCCTGTTTGAGCGGAACCGAACGCCCTCTACCTTGACGCGACGCATTCAAGTCCATTAACCCGGCGACGGTCTTCTCAATAGGAGACCACCCATCGCCGTTGACGAGGATATCATGGCCTTCTTCCCGAAAACCTTCACCGCACTGGCGCTTGCCGCATCGATCGCCCTTCCGTTTCCGGCGGCAGCGCTCGACGACCAGCAGAAGAAGGAATTCGGCGAATTCATCAAGCAATATCTGATCGAGAATCCCGAGATCATGCTCGATGTCCAGGAGGCGCTGCAGAAGAAGCAGGAAGCCCAGCGGCTGGTGAAGGCCAATATGGCGATCGAAGAGAACACGGCCGCGATCTTCGATTCGAAGAACGACGTCACGCTCGGCAATCCGAAGGGCGATGTCACCGTCGTCGAGTTCTTCGATTATAATTGCAGCTACTGCCGTCATGCGCTTTCCGACATGCAGGCGATGCTGAAGAAGGACAAGAATGTCCGATTCGTGCTCAAGGAATTTCCGATCCTCGGGCCGGATTCGGTTGCCGCCCACAAGGTGGCGGACGCCTTCCGCAAGTTGGCGCCGGAGAAATACGCCGATTTCCATTTTGCCTTGCTCAGCAGCGAGGGCCGCGCCTCCGACGAAAGCGCGATCGGGGTTGCCGCCTCGCTCGGCGTCAGCGAAGACAAGATCCGCGCCGAGATGGCGAAGAGCCCGAATGACGGCATCGTCCAGGCGACCTACCAGCTCGCCTCCAGCCTCGGCATCAGCGGCACGCCGTCCTACGTAATCGGCAACGAACTGGTGCCGGGCGCCGTCGGCCTCGACGATCTCGAAGCCAAGGTCAAGAATATGCGCAACTGCGGCAAGACCGCCTGCTGAGCAAAGCGGCCATCTCATCAAATCGCCAAAATCGAAGCGTTTCAGCCATGTGGACAAATGTGGCGCGATTCCGGCCGGCCAATCCGTAAGGGCTTTCATTCAGCCCTCGCGGAGTCTATAGGTTGCCGTCGTGCATTTTACGGAACATTCGATGACGCAAACGATTTTTGTCCTGAACGGCCCCAACCTGAACATGCTCGGTAAAAGAGAGCCCGGCATTTATGGCGGCAAGACGCTGAAGGACATCGAGACGGACTGCAGGGCCGCCGGCCGCGAACTCGGCTTCGATATTGATTTCCGCCAGAGCAATCACGAAGGTACGCTTGTGGATTGGTTTCACGAGGCCGACGAAAAGGCCGTCGGCGTCGCCATCAATGCAGGCGCTTATACGCACACATCGGTCGCGCTGCATGATGCGATCCGCGCTATTTCCATTCCCGTCGTCGAACTGCACATTTCCAACGTCCATGCACGGGAAGAATTCCGCCACAAATCGATGATCGCGCCTGCATGCAAGGGCGTGATCTGCGGTTTCGGGCCTCACAGCTACATCCTGGCGCTGCATGCGCTGAAAAACATCACGGCATAAGAAGAAGACAGGGCAACACCATGGCTGAAAAGAAATCGGGTATCGATCAGGCACTGATCCGCGATCTCGCCAACATCCTCAATGAGACGGATCTGACGGAGATCGAGGTCGAGCAGGACGACCTGCGCATCCGCGTTTCGCGCGCCGGCGCGACGCAATACGTGCAGGCGCCGATCGCAGCACCGGCCTTTGCCGCGCCCGCAGTCGCCGCTCCGGCAGCGGCAGGCGCAGCACCGGCCGCAGCACCCACCCGCAATCCGGCCAATGTCGTCAATGCGCCGATGGTCGGCACCGTCTACATGGCGCCGGCTCCGGGCGCGCGCCCCTTCATCGAGATCGGCGCCACCGTCAAGGAAGGCCAGACGCTGATCATTATCGAAGCGATGAAGACGATGAACCAGATCCCTTCGCCGAAGTCGGGCAAGGTCACTGAGATCCTCGTCGATGACGGACATCCCGTCGAATACGGCCAAGCCCTCGTCGTCATCGAATAGGCCTATGCCCATGATTTCGAAAATCCTCATCGCCAATCGCGGGGAAATCGCCCTTCGCGTGCTCCGGGCCTGCAAAGAGCTCGGCATTGCCTGCGTCGTGGTGCATTCCACCGCCGACGCCGATGCCATGCATGTGCGCCTTGCCGACGAAAGCGTCTGCATCGGTCCGCCCTCCTCGCGCGAGAGCTATCTCAATATCCACCAGATCGTCGCCGCCTGCGAGATCACCGGCGCCGACGCCGTGCATCCGGGCTACGGCTTTCTCTCCGAGAACGCAAAGTTCGCCGACATTCTCGAAGCCCACGGCATCACCTTCATTGGACCGACTGCGGATCATATTCGCATTATGGGCGACAAGATCACCGCCAAGACGACGGCACTGGAACTCGGCATTCCCGTCGTTCCAGGCTCGGACGGCGAAGTGAAGACCGAAGAGGATGCGCTGCGGACGGCCGCCGAAATCGGCTATCCCGTGCTGATCAAAGCAACCGCCGGCGGCGGCGGGCGCGGCATGAAGGTCGCCAGGAGCGAGGCCGATCTGATCGAGGCCTGGTCGACGGCCCGCACGGAGGCGGCAGCCGCCTTCGGCAACGATGCCGTCTACATGGAAAAATATCTCGGCAAGCCGCGCCACATCGAAATCCAGGTGTTCGGCGACGGCGAAGGCAACGCCATCCATCTCGGCGAACGCGACTGCTCGCTGCAGCGCCGCCACCAGAAGGTCTGGGAAGAAGCGAATTCGCCGGCGCTCAATGTCGAGCAGCGGATGAAGATCGGCCAGATCTGCGCCGACGCCATGAAGAAGCTGAAATATCGCGGCGCCGGCACGATCGAATTCCTCTACGAGAATGGCGAGTTCTATTTCATCGAAATGAATACCCGCCTGCAGGTGGAACATCCGATCACCGAAGCGATCACCGGTATCGACCTCGTGCACGAGCAGATCCGTGTCGCTTCCGGCGGCGGCCTGTCGGTGACGCAGGACGAAGTGCATTTTTCCGGCCACGCCATCGAATGCCGCATCAATGCCGAGGATGCGCGCACCTTCGTGCCCTCGCCCGGCACGATCACGCACTTCCATGCGCCGGGCGGCCTTGGCGTGCGCATCGATTCCGGCGCCTATCAGGGCTACAAGATCCCGCCCTATTACGACAGCCTGATCGGCAAGCTGATCGTGCACGGCCGCACCCGCGTCGAGTGCATGATGCGGTTGCGCCGCGCGCTCGATGAATTCGTCGTGGACGGCATCAAGACGACGCTGCCGTTGTTCCAGGAACTCGTCTCCAACCAGGATATCGCCAACGGCGACTACGACATCCACTGGCTGGAACACCACCTCGCCAACACACCGGCGGCATAGGATAGGAATGGCAGGACCGCGCAGGAAATCACCAGGCATCACCCCTGACATTCTCCTGCGCGCCTATTCCATCGGCCTCTTCCCGATGGCCGAATCCGCAGACGACCCGGAGATTTTCTGGGTCGAGCCGGAAATGCGCGGCGTATTGCCGCTCGATCGTTTCCATGTATCGAAGAGCCTCGCCAAGACGGTGCGCCGGCATCCTTTCGAGATCCGTTTCGACCACGCCTTCGAGCAGGTGATTGCGGCTTGCGCCGAGGAGACATCGGGTCGCCCGAGCACCTGGATCAACCAGACAATCCGATCGCTCTATTCGACGCTGTTCGACATGGGCCACGCCCACACCGTTGAAGCCTGGCACGGCGATGAACTGGTCGGCGGCCTCTACGGCGTCTCGCTCGGCTCGGCCTTCTTCGGCGAAAGCATGTTTTCACGCCGAACGGACGCGTCGAAGATCTGCCTCGTGCATCTGGTCGACCGGCTTCGGCAAAAGGGCTTCACCCTGCTCGACACCCAGTTCACCACCGAGCATCTGAAGACGTTCGGAGCGATCGACGTTCCGAAGGCCGATTATGCCCTGCTGCTTGCCGCCGCGATGGAATCGCCACACCTCAAGTTTTAAGCGCGATCGAGGAACAAAACACCACCGGTACGCGCGCGAGCGCAGCAAAGTGCTGCGGCTTCCCCTGCGTGTCTCAAAAGACGCGCTGACGCTGCGGTGCCCTCGCGCGGCACGTGTTAACGGGCGGTCGCCTTGGTGCCGTCAGGAGCCGGGACGTCGGAGCTTGTCTTGCAGTCCTTCAGCCAGACGTCATAGATCGGGTGCTCGACAGCGTTGAGGCCGGGGCTGGCGGCAAACATCCAGCCGGTGAAGATGCGGCGGATCTTGCGGTCGAGGGTGATCTCGTCGACCTCGACAAAACCGTCGATCTTCTGCGCTTCAGCCTGATCGCGCGAATAGCAGACCTTCGGCGTCACCTGCAACGCGCCGAACTGCACCGTCTCGTTGACATAGACGTCGAAGGTCGTGATGCGGCCGGTGATCTTGTCGAGGCCGGAGAAGACGGCAACCGGGTTTTCGATGCGGGTGGCATGTGCCGCACCGATCGGAAGCAAAGCCGTGAGCGCCAGCAGCGATCCGGCGGCACGCAGGACCATGTTCCGCGTGAAGAGCTTCATGTACCCGTCTCCAGATAATTTTCAGTTTCATCCGCGGTCAAGCGCGGCCAACCTGCGGGTAAAGGTCAATTGTGGCCAAAAGCCGGGCTTGGGGATCGCCCGGTCAGCCGTCTCAGTTGCCTGGCGTCCAGGCGTCGTAATCGCCGGTGACGCGCGGACGCTCGCCGGGAACCGCGAGAGAGCCCGGCGGGCGGTAAGCCTGTGGCGATCCGGTGAGGTTGGGGCGGTGCGTCTTCTGCCATTCCTTGGCGACGTAGTTTTCCTTGGACGGAGGTACATCGGTGCGATGGTGCATCCAGCCGTGCCAGCCCGGCGGAATGGCCGAGGCTTCGGCATAACCCTTGTAGATCACCCAGCGCTTCGGCAGACCGTAGGACGACATGCCGCCTTCATAATAGACGTTGCCGAATTCATCCTCGCCGACGCGTTTGCCGAAACGCCAGGTCGCAAAACGCGTGCCCATCGTCTGACTATTCCACCAGGTGAAGGTCTGAACCAGAAGATTCCACATGTCTTTTCCTTGTGCCCGCCAGCGCGGACCAAACCAGAATTCGTTTTCTCGCTTATGCCGTCGCCAAGCCGAATTGTCCAGCGATTCCACGAGAGCCAAGGGTCATTTCAAGGCCATCTTGAAGCCCAGATGCGAAGGTTTGAAGCCAAGCCTTTCATAGAAACGATGGGCGTCTTTGCGTATCGCATTCGAGGTCAATTGCACAAGGCGCACACCGCGGCCTTTTGCCTCGGCGATGGCGAATTCGATCATCCGCGCGCCGATCCCCTGCCCGCGCATATCGGAGCGCGTCTGCACCGCCTCGATGATCATCGCCGAGGAGCCGCGGCCGGTTAACGAGATCGTCAGCATCGTCTGGAACGTACCGACGACCTCGCCGCCGCGCTCGGCAATGTAAAGCGTCTGGTTGGGCGAGGCCTCGATGGCTGTGAAAGCCCTGACATAATCGACAAAGGCCTCAGGATCCGTCGTATCGCCATGACCGCCGAGCGCATCGGCGGCAAAGATTGCCACGAGGGCCGGGAGATCGTCCTTTCGCGCCTGACGAACGAGAATATCAGGCACCCCGACCTGCATGGCTCAGTGCCCCTCGAGCGGTTTTTCCAAGATCAGCGCCGGAATGCCGGATTGCCCGGGCGCGCTATACTCGTTGCGTCCGACCTCGGTGAAGCCGTGCGCATGGTAGAAGGCGATGGCCGCCGCATTTTGCGGCTCGACTTCGAGACGCATGATTTCCGCATCGGGAAAGCAGGTTTCGAGTTCAGCGAAGATGTCGCGGCCGATGCCCTGGCGCTGCAGCGTCGGGCTGACATAGAGCAGATGCAGCATGACCGTTTTCGTCAACGCCTGCGACATCGCCGCATACCCCACGCCGCCGAACTTGCGGCCGTCGTCGGCAACGAGGAACTCGGCATCTTTGCGCGCCAGGCGCGCCTTCAGCGCCGCCGGTGTGAAAAGATGGGCGATCAGCTCGTCCACCTTGGTCTTGCCATGCAGGTCGTCATAGGTGGCGTGAAAGCTCTCCACCAGAAGAGCGCGAACCTTCTCCAGGTCGCCCTCGCCGGCGGTGCGGACGAAATACACCGCTTATTCCTCGATGCCGAGCTTTGCCTTGACCAGCGCCTGGACGGCCTGCGGATTGGCTTTGCCACCGGTCGCCTTCATCACCTGGCCGACAAACCATGCGGCCATGGTCGGCTTCGCCTTGACCTTTTCCACCTGATCGGGATTGGCAGCGATGATCTCGTCGACGGCCTTTTCGATCGCGCCGGTATCCGTCACCTGCTTCATGCCGCGCGCTTCGACGATTTCGGCGGGGTCGCCGCCTTCGGTCAGCACGATCTCGAAGAGGTCCTTGGCGATCTTGCCTGATATGGTTCCAGCCTTGATAAGGTCGATGATGGCGCCGAGCTGGGCCGGCGAGACCGGCGTTTGCTCGATGTCCTTGCCGGTGCGGTTCAGCGCGCCGAGCAGGTCGTTGATCACCCAGTTTGCCGCTGTCTTGCCGTCGCGGCCCGCGGCCACAGCCTCAAAATAGTCGGCGATCGCCTTTTCGGAGACAAGCACGGAGGCGTCGTAAACCGACAGGCCGAGCTCGCGCACGAAGCGCTCCTTCTTGTCGTCAGGCAGTTCCGGCAGATCGGCTGCCAGCGCCGTGACGAAGGCATCGTCGAATTCGAGCGGCAGCAGGTCCGGGTCGGGGAAGTAACGATAGTCGTGCGCATCCTCCTTGGAGCGCATCGAGCGCGTCTCGCCCTTGTTCGGGTCGAAGAGGCGCGTCTCCTGCTCGATCTCGCCGCCATCCTCGAGAATGCCGATCTGGCGACGGGCTTCATATTCGATCGCCTGGCCGATGAAGCGGATGGAGTTGACGTTCTTGATCTCGCAACGGGTGCCGAAAGCCTCGCCCGGGCGGCGGACGGAGACGTTGACGTCGGCGCGCATCGAGCCCTCGTCCATGTTGCCGTCGCAAGTGCCGAGATAACGCACGATCGAACGCAGCTTGGTCATATAGGCCTTGGCTTCGTCGGAGGAACGCATGTCGGGCTTGGAAACGATTTCCATCAGCGCCACGCCGGACCGGTTCAGATCGACATAGGACATGGTCGCATGCTGGTCATGCATCGACTTGCCGGCATCCTGTTCCAGATGCAGGCGCTCGATGCCGATCTCGATATCCTCGAACTGGCCCTGACGGTCCGGCCCGAGCGAAATGACGATCTTGCCCTCGCCGACGATCGGATCCTTGAACTGCGAGATCTGATAGCCCTGCGGCAGATCGGGATAGAAATAGTTCTTGCGGTCGAAGAGCGAGCGCTTGTTGATCCGAGCCTTGAGGCCGAGACCGGTGCGCACCGCCTGCTTGACGCATTCCTCGTTGATGACGGGCAGCATGCCGGGCATGGCGGCATCGACCAGCGACACGTTCGAATTCTGCGGCTTACCGAATTCCGTCGAGGCGCCGGAGAAGAGCTTCGAATTGGACAGCACCTGGGCATGAACCTCCATGCCGACAATGACTTCCCAGTCGCCGGTGGCGCCGGGGATGAAGCGTTTCGGATCAGGCGTGCGGACGTCGACAAGGGTCATCTGATACTCTTTGCAGGCTGTTCTTTTCCATTGGTGAGGTAAAGGAAATGGCGTGCCGGTGCAAGGCTTTCGCGGCGTTAGCAGCCGCCTATGGTCGCTTAAGGCCGAGACGCTGCTTTGCACCGGAGCGCGGTATGCTCCGATATGCGAAGCGACCGAAACGAGCTTCGACCGTCCCCGATTGTCGATACCGCAGTCCTCTCTATGTTTGTCTCAAAATACCGTTCGGACTTGAGGCCCTGACAATATGGAGGCTCGATTGAAGGATTATCTGCCCTATCTGGTCGGAACCCTCACGGGGGTGCTGGTCGCGCTCATCATTTCCGCCTTGTTGACGCTGCAGGGAACACCGCAGCTCATGCTTTTCGCACTGCTACCGGCTATCGGTGGCGCGATCGTCGAGCGCGTTTCCCAGCGCCGATCCCGCAAGTCATAGAAGCGTCATGGGAAGGCTGAAGGAGATCGTCATCGACTGCGACATCCCCTCGCGTGTCGCCCGTTTCTGGGCCGCGGCGCTCGATGGCTACGAAGTGATGCCTTATGACGATGCGGAGCTGGCCCGCCTTGCCGAGATGGGGCTGACACCTGAGACGGACCCGACCGTGATGGTCGACGGTCCCGGAACACGCCTCTGCTTCCACCTTCGCCAGGGAGAGCGCCCCGCCCGCAACCGTGTCCATCTCGACATCGCCGCTTCGGATCGCAGACAAGAAGTGGAACGGCTCTTATCCCTCGGCGCGACTTTCGTGCGTGAGACGGATGCCTACACGGTCTTGAATGACCCCGAAGGCAACAACTTCTGCGTCACCTCCGAATAGCCTCGCGTACGGCGCCCGGCGACATTTGCACATGCGCGCCGCAAGCACTCATCCGCCTTCTGCGGGGATTTGAAACCTCAGAATTCCTGTCCGTATCCGCCGCCGTCGGAGACGAGCTGCTTCGTCAGTCCGACGGAGGGTACGTCGCGGTCGAGCTTCGGATTATAGGCGACCGAGAGCCAATGGATGCTGTAGCCGTGCTTCCGAAAGAAACCGATCGCCTCGCTGTTGCCAGAGTGAGTCTGCATCGCCGCCTTCTCCAAGCCCTGTTCGGCGATCTCCTTTTCAATGCGCTCGAGGAGCGCCGAACCCAGCCCCTGTCGAGTGAAGACGGGGTCGATCCAGAAATCCGAGATGGTTTCATCCAGGCCCTCGCGCGCCGCCCAGCCGGCGACCTGGCCGTTCTGTTCGAGGACGGTGATGGTCAGCCAGTCGTTTTCCACGAAGTTGCGAAAGGCGCTACGCGCTGCGTCGATCATCGCGTCCGATTCGCCGATCGACGCCATCGCCTTTTGCCAGGCCCTCAGCCCGATCTCACTCAAAAGTTCCGCTTCCCCGTCGCGGGCATTGCGAATGTGGATCAACGACACCTCCGCGTTAGCCCACAACTAGACCATTGAGTCGCGGATTTTACCAGTGCCCCCAAAAGGATGACTGGTGGAAACCATGGTTTTCGACCGGTTTTGAACGACAAGGGCGCTCTTGACCGCTTTTTGCGACCTCAATACAAAACATTATCGAGGTGTTTATGTTGAACCTGCCTGAGACCCGGTAAAGGCCCTGCCCGCAAGTTTTCTTGCGCGCATGGGCCCGAAAAAACGAAGCCCTGACGTTCGATTGAGCGTCAGACCGTTTTTGTGCGCCCTGCCGGGCGCAATACCGGATCTCAACACATGGATATTTCCCGCACGGATCAGCGCATCCTGCATCTCATGGCCCAAGGCGGCCGCATCGAAATCACCCGCGACGACGACAGGAAGATCGAGAACGTCAGTTGCTTCACCCGTGACGGCTGGCTCTATCCCGGCGTCGACCTCGATCTCTTCCGCAGGCTGAAGCGGCTGAAGGCGATCAAATCGTCTGGCGGCCAGCCCTACCGGATTACCGAAAGGGGGTTGAAGCTGGTCAGATCACAGCTGGACAACAGATAATAGGGCCATCAACCTGATCGCGCCTCAAACCGGCGCGGTCAGGGCACGGCCTCAAGCCTTCTGAGACAATACCGCTCGCATCGCCGACCATTCGTCGGCCATCGTGCCGGTGCCGCGCGTCTTGCCGGCGCGGCGATACCAGTAATCGGCATTCCAGTCGTCGCCCTCGATGCGGTGGCAGAGGGCATGGCCCCAGTCGAACGGCTGTTCGCCTTCATGGCGCTGACAGATATCGTGAACCGCCTGCCAATCCGCGCCCATGACGAAACCGCCTGCCGCCAGACGATCGATTGCCTCGATCAGTCGCACAAGATCACTATTCGCCATAAGACCTCATCTCCGATTTGGTCGATCAGCCAATTGCTTCTCCATATGCACCTTTTCGAGCGGAACGCCCATGCTCTTGGAGAATTCGACGCCATGCCAGATGATGGTGAAGCCGCAGCGTTCGTAGAGACGGATCGCGCGCTCATTCCTTGCATGTGTGTCGAGCCGGACCGTCGCCAGCCCTTCGGCCGCCATCAGCTCATATAAATACGACAGCAGAGCCCGGCCGACACCCTTGCCCTGAGAATACGGATGCACCCAGAGATCGGACACATAATTCCGTTCGCCTTCCCGTGCTGTCCAGCCGACGATCTCGCCCGCTTGTTCAGCAACGAAGATTTCGCCCTTCGTCTCATGTGGAAAGGCGGCGAACTCTTGCTGTACCTTGGCGATCACATGAGGATCGCGATAGCAATCCTCGAAGGCGCCGCCTGCGGCCCATGCGGCGAAGCCGACGGCACCGACCGCTTCGTGGTCGGCGGGGACTATCGTTCGGATCGTGAGATCCGTTACCACCACTTGGCCGGCGTAAACTTGCCGGCGGCCTGTTCGATGACGTAAGCGGTCTTGAAGAGAGTTTCCTCGTCGAAGGCCTTGCCGATCAGCTGCAGGCCGAGCGGCAGGCCCTTGTGGTCGAGGCCGGCAGGCACGGCGATGCCCGGCAGGCCAGCCATGTTGACCGTCACGGTGAAGATGTCGTTCAGATACATTTTCACCGGATCGGCGGCGAGGTTCTCGTCGGCGACGCCGAAGGCAGAGGATGGGGTGGCCGGGGTCAGGATGGCGTCGACACCGGCGTCGAAGGCGAGTTCGAAATCGTGCTTGATCAGCGTGCGGACCTTCTGGGCGCGGATGTAATAGGCATCGTAATAGCCGGCCGACAGCACATAGGTGCCGATCATGATGCGGCGCTTGACTTCCTGGCCGAAGCCGGCGGCGCGCGTCTTCTCGTACATGTCGACGATATCCTTGCCGTCGACGCGCAGGCCGTAGCGCACGCCGTCGTAGCGCGCCAGATTCGAGGAGGCCTCGGCGGGGGCGACGATGTAATAGGCCGGAAGCGCATATTTGGTGTGCGGCAGCGAAATATCGACGATCTCGGCGCCGGCATCCTTCAGCCAGGCAATGCCCTGGCGCCACAGGGTCTCGATCTCCTCGGGCATGCCGTCGACGCGATATTCGTTCGGGATGCCGATCTTCATGCCCTTCAGCGACTGGCCGAGGGCTGCCTCATAATCCGGCACGGGCAGATCGACCGAGGTCGTGTCCTTGGCGTCAACGCTTGCCATCGACTTCAAAAGGATCGCGGCATCGCGCACGTCGCGGGCGATCGGACCGGCCTGATCGAGCGAGGACGCGAAAGCCACGGTGCCCCAGCGCGAGCAGCGGCCATAGGTCGGCTTGATGCCGACCGTACCGGTGAAGGCAGCCGGCTGGCGGATGGAGCCGCCGGTATCGGTTGCGGTGGCGCCGGCGCAAAGATGCGCGGCGACGGCGGCGGCCGAGCCGCCGGAGGAGCCGCCCGGAACGAGCTGCTGGTTGGAGCCCTCAGCCCGCCAGGGATTGATCACCGGGCCGTAATAGGAGGTCTCGTTGGACGAGCCCATGGCGAATTCGTCCATGTTCAGCTTGCCGAGCATAACGGCGCCGTCGTCCCAAAGGTTCTGCGTGACGGTTGATTCATAACGCGGCTCGAACCCATCGAGGATATGGCTGCAGGCCTGGGTGTGGACACCGACGGTGGCGAAGAGATCCTTGATGCCGAGCGGAATGCCTTCGAGCTCGCCCGCCGTGCCGGCGGCGATGCGCTCGTCCGATTTCCTGGCCATGACGCGGGCCAGATCCGGCGTGACCTTCACATAGGCGTTCAGCCGCTCATTGGCCGCATCGATCGCCGCGATGTAAGCGTCGGTCAGTTCGAGTGCGGTGATTTCCTTGGCGCGCAGCTTCCGGCGGGCTTCGGCAATGGTCAGGCTGGTAAGTTCGCTCATCGTGTTTTCGCTTCAGATCTTAAATGGCAACAGGGTCGGAAAGAGGCTTGTGGCGCCCTATTCGACGACTTTCGGCACCAGGAAGAAATTGTGGTCGGTGACCGGTGCGTTAGCGACGATATCGGCCGCCTTGTTGCCATCGGTCACCTCGTCGGTCCGCTTCTTCATCGCCATCGGGGTGACCGACGTCATCGCCTCGACGCCGTCGACATTGACTTCGGAGAGCTGCTCGACGAAGCCCAAGATGCCGTTCAGCTCGCCGACCATGCGGTTTGCCTCGTCCTCGGAGACGGCAATACGGGCAAGTTTGGCGACGCGCTTCACGGTGGCAAGATCGACGGACATGGCATTCTCCGGATAGGATTTTTCCTATCGCTATAAAGGCCATGTCCGCCCGGTGCAACGGGGTTTCGTCAGATCGACAGGCTCTCGGCAGGCTTCAGCGCCTTCACCTCAGTCTTCGATCCCTCCATGCCGTCAATGAACTTATCGGCCGTCTGATCGATGATCGGGAAGGTGCCGAAATGACAGGGGATCGCGGTCTTGAAGCTGAAGTAACGCTGGCAGGCGAGTGCCGCCACTGCGCCGCCCATGGTGAAGCGGTCGCCGACCGGCACGAAGCCGATATCCGGCTGGTGCAGTTCGTTGATCAGCCCCATGTCGGAAAAGATATCGGTGTCGCCCATGGCGAAGATCGAGGCTTCGTCGTCGAAATGCAGCATCAGTCCGTTGGCGTTGCCAAGCGCATGCGAGACGCCGTCCTCGGTGATCTGGGCGGAGGAATGCAGCGCATTGGTGAAGGTCGCCGAGAAGCCGCCGAAGGTGATCGTGCCGCCGGTATTGCCCATTTCGATCCTGTCGACGCCCTTGGAACCCAGCCAACCGGCGAGATCGGCATTGGCGAGAACGACGGCGCCGGTTTCCTTGGCGAGCGCGACCGTATCGCCTACATGGTCGCCATGGCCGTGCGTCAGCAGGATATGGGTGATGCCTGAAGAAACATCCTTGATGTCCTGGCCGGCAAAGGAAGCGTTATGATTGAGGAACGGGTCGAGCAGGATCTTCGCCTTTCCGGTCTCGATGCGAAAGGCGGAATGGCCAAGCCAGGTGATCTTCATAAAATCTCTCCTTAAGTGATGCAAAATCTGATTTCGATGGTAAGGACATATCTCATGCGCCGGCGAAGGAAAGCGGCGGCGACTTCAATTTCTTTTGACGGGATGAAATGGCAATGACGGTGCTGACCATCGAGGAAATGGCCGCAACCCTCGCCCCCGGGAAGGCGATTGCCGGCCTCGATCTCGGCACCAAGACGATCGGGCTTTCGATGTCCGACCTCGGACGGCGTTTCGCCACGCCACGGCCGGTGATCCGCCGTGTCAAATTCACCATCGATGCGCAGGCGCTGCTGGGTTTCGCGGCAACGGAAAAGGTCGCGGGCTTCGTGATCGGCCTGCCGATGAATATGGACGGATCGGCGGGCCCGCGCGTGCAGGCGACGCGTGCCTTCGTACGCAACATGGAGCAGAAAACGGCGCTGCCCTTCGTCTATTGGGATGAGCGGCTTTCAACGGTTGCGGCCGAACGGACGCTGCTCGAAATGGACGTCTCGCGCGCCAAACGCGCCGAACGGATCGATTCGGCCGCGGCCAGCTTCATTCTTCAGGGCGCGCTCGACAGACTTTCCTTGCTGGCAAGATCTGCAGGGGAGGAATTCAGCGCCTGACGCGCCTGCCACCAGGCAATGATCGACTTGCGCTTTCTGAAGCCAAGGAGGGCGAAGACGATGACACTGTCGACGGCGATTGCCCGGGCAACGAGCGGCGGGATAGCCTCCGGGGGCATGCCGAGCGCCTCGCCGTAGATCTGGAACGTCAGGTCATGGACCTGCCGTGTCAGCATGAAGATGCCGAAATTGATGTCGTAATAGGAGAGCCAGTACCATCCGCCCAGAAAGACGATGGGGCCGGCCCAGAAGATCAGAAACCACTTCATGCGGCCTCTCCTCCATGCTTGCGCGCGACGGGCAGATCGAGGGAGACCAACCAAGTCGACAATGCCATGGTGCAAAGCACCAGCGTCGGAATTGCAATATCCAGCGCCAGGAGCGCGAAGAACATCATTGCCGTCACCAAAAATGCGGCTTTGGCGATCTTGCTTCCCATGGATGTCAACTCGGGGACTTTCACTCGTACCATCTCTGCTGGTGTCACAGTGTCGGCTTAACCCGCCCCACGCAACGTAAACCATTCGTTAAGGTTAACGCCGCATCCGCCTCCTGTGGATAACGGAAATGTCAGCCATAGACGCCGCGAACGAGACGCTTCAGCGCCGTCGCCGCCTTCTCCCAGTCCTTTGATGTCTTGAGCGACAGGCCGGCGCATTGGCCGCCGGCGGACCCGGCAAGCACGAGATGCTGGATTGCAGCGATGACGACGGCATTGACAGCCGCCGCATCCACACCCTTCGGCGGCGCCAGCGAGCCGCGCATGCGATCCAGCCAAAGGGCGAGAGCCTTCGATCGTGCTTCGGAAAGGCGCCTCACCTGCTCGGTATTTTCCGATACCTCCCAGGCGAGGATGCGGCGCATCAGCGGATCATTTCTCAAGGCGTCGAGCAGAAGCAGCGCCAACCGCTCCATCAGATCGCCGTAAGTGAGCAGGAACATGCCGCCAGCATCTTCCGGAATGCGATCCCTCACCCATGTGCCGAGATCGGCGCCGATCGCCTCGACCAGACCGTCAAGGCCGCCATAATACCGGTAGATCAGTTGCTTGTCGCAACCGGCGCGGCGGGCGACGGCATTGATGCCGAAATTCTGGAAGCCTTCTTCCGCCAGCAGGCCCTTTGCGGCGGCAAGGATGGCGCGCTCGGTGGCGCCGCGATCGCGCACCCGCCGTTCCGGCTCGCCACCGGCGCCGGGCGAACTATCAAGATTTATTGCTTCATTCAGCATGACCGACCCTTCCCCGCTGTCACCAATCGGTGAGTAGCGGGGAGGCTTCCTCCGATCAATCCTATCCCTTTGGGAAGATTGTGGATATTTCGTTCGGCACGAATAATTCGGCTGCGAATGGCTGCTTGAGGCGGCCAAATCCCTTGAGAAATCTCGCCCCGACGGTTGATCGCGATGGACGAACCCGTCATAGCTGAATTATGAACAAAGCTAATATTCTCCGCTAAGGCCCTGCAATGGTGAACTATATCGAAGCCTCTTCCGCGCCGCCGAAGAACACCGGCGCCATCCGGCTTTACGACACGCAAGCATTCGAAGGCATGCGCAAGGCATGCCAGCTGACCGCCCGCTGCCTCGATGCGCTGGCCGATATCGTCAAGCCCGGCCTGCTGACCGATGAGATCGACCGGTTCGTCTTCGATTTCGGCATGGACCACGGCGCCTATCCGGCGACGCTGAACTATCGCGGCTACACCAAGTCGACCTGCACGTCGATCAACCATGTGGTCTGCCACGGCATTCCGAACGACAAGCCGCTGCGCGAAGGCGATATCGTCAATATCGACGTCACCTTCGTGCTCGACGGCTGGCACGGCGATTCCAGCCGGATGTATCCCGTCGGCACCGTCAAGCGCGCCGCCGAGCGACTGCTCGAAGTGACCTATGAATCGCTGATGCGCGGCATTGCCGCGGTCAGGCCGGGCACCCGCACCGGGGCGATCGGCGAAGCGATCCAGACCTATGCGGAGGCCGAGCGCTGTTCGGTGGTGCGCGATTTCTGCGGCCACGGCGTCGGCCGGCTGTTCCATGATTCACCGAACATCCTGCATTACGGCCGCGCCAATGAAGGGCCCGAACTGCGTGAAGGCATGATCTTCACCATCGAGCCGATGATTAATCTCGGCCGGCCGCATGTGAAGGTGCTGGCCGACGGCTGGACGGCGGTGACCCGCGACCGCTCGCTTTCGGCACAATACGAACATACGGTCGGCGTCACCGCCGACGGCTGCGAGATCTTCACGCTGTCACCTGCTGGGCTCGACCGGCCCGGACTGCCGTCGCTTGCCAGGTGACGATCCGATGGCGAAGGGGCCTGCTGCAACATCTTCTGACGACGAGCTGCCTTTCGCGACTGAAGAGCCTGTTGCCGACGAACGTTCGTTCTTCGGCGGCCGGCCGCAAAACCCAACCGTGCCGAATGCCCGGACCGCCCTGCCCGCCTCGCTCTCCGCACCGGAACATTACCACGGTCATCGCGAGCGGCTGCGTGACCGCTTCCGCGAGCAGGGCGACACGGCGCTGGCCGATTATGAAATCCTCGAGCTCCTGCTTTTCCGCCTGATCCCGCGGCGCGACACCAAGCCGATCGCCAAGGCGCTGATCGAACGCTTCGGCTCACTTTCCGGCGTTTTTGGCGCGCCGGCGGCGTTGCTGACCGAGGTCAAAGGCGTCGGCGAGAATGTAGCCCTCGACCTGAAACTGATCTCGACGGTGGCCCACCGGACGTTGAAAAGCGAGATCAGAAGCAAACAGGTGCTCTCCTCCTGGTCCTCGGTCATTCAATACTGCCACGCCGCCATGGCGCACGAGACCCGCGAACAGTTCCGCATCCTCTTCCTCGACAAGCGCAACGTGCTGATCGCCGACGAGGTACAGGGCCGCGGCACGGTCGACCATACGCCAGTCTATCCGCGCGAAGTGGTCAAGCGCGCGCTCGAGCTTTCGGCAACAGCGATCATCCTCGTCCACAACCACCCCTCCGGCGACCCGACGCCCTCTCGCGCCGACATCGACATGACGAAGGTGATCATCGAGGCGGCCAAGGCGCTCGACATCACCGTCCACGACCACATCATCATCGGCAAGGACGGACATGTCAGCCTCAAGGGGCTGAAGCTGATCTGAGAAGCAAGGCTGGAGTTGACAGCAGTCGGTGGCGCGCGATTGTATGCAATCTGCGCTCCATTCGCTGAACAATGCCCGCTGGGGATACCGAGAAGATGAAGCTCCATGACGATCCGCAGCGGTAACATTGATCGATCGACCCGGCTCTGCCGCGGCGTGCTCTGCCTCGACGACTTTGAAATGAAGGCACGGCGACATTTGCCGAAGCCGCTGTTCGGTTACATCGCCGGCGCGACCGAGACCAATGCGTCGCTGCGGCGTAACGCCGAGGCCTTCCAGGCCTATGCCTTCCGGCCTCGGGTCCTTCGAGACGTCTCGACGCGCAGCACCGAGACGAGCCTCTTTGGCAAGACCCACGCCGCCCCGTTTGGCATCGCGCCGATGGGGATCAGCGCGCTGATGGCCTATCGGGGGGACATCGTGCTCGCGCAAGGCGCGGACCAATCGGGAATCCCGATGATCATCAGCGGCTCGTCGCTTATCCCCTTGGAAGAGATCGCTGCGGCTTCGCCACAAGCATGGTTTCAGGCCTATCTGCCCGGCGAACCCGATCGTATTGATGCCCTCATCGATCGCGTCGGTGCGGCCGGCATCGACACGCTTCTGCTGACCGTGGACACTGCCACGCTGCCCAACCGCGAAAACAATGTCAGGGCTGGATTTTCGACGCCTTTGCGTCCCGGCCTCCGCTTGGCATGGCAAGGCATCTCGCATCCCCGCTGGACCACCGGCACATTGCTGCGCACGATCGCCCGGCACGGCATTCCGCATTTTGAAAATTCCTATGCCACAAGAGGCGCGCCGATCATCTCCTCCAACGTCATGCGCGATTTCGGCAGGCGTGACCATCTCAACTGGGCCCATTTGGAGCAGATCCGCAAGAGGTGGTCCGGCAAGCTCGTGGTCAAGGGGATCATGCATCCCGAAGACGCAGCACGGGCGGCCGATACCGGGGCGGATGGCGTGATCGTCTCCAATCATGGCGGCCGCCAGCTCGACGGCACCGCATCTCCCCTTCAGGTCCTTCCGGAGATTGCGGCACGCGTCGGAGACAGCATTGCCGTCATGATCGACGGCGGCATCAGGCGGGGAACTGATATCATGAAGGCGCTGGCGCTGGGGGCCCGTTTCGTGTTCGTCGGCAGGCCGTTCCTCTATGCCGCAGCCGTCGCGGGGCTGCCGGGCGTGCTGAAGGCGGCGGATATCCTGACGGCGGAACTGCATAGCAATATGGCGTTGCTCGGCGTTACCAAGGTGGGCGATATTTCTGCGGACTACATCACCCGCGCATGAAAAGCCGTCGCGTGCTGACATCGATAGGACGAAGCTGATCATCGACGCGGTGAAAGCACTTGATATCATCGTCCACGACCAGATCATCATCGGCAAGAACGGCCATGTCGCCTGAAGATGCTGAAGCTGATAAAACACAGGTCCGGCTGAATCGGCGGTCGTAAAACAATCTGTAACATTGACCGGCTACCGATGAGGCGCGACATTTTTGTCGCAAATGATTCCATTCCAATCCGGGGCTTGATGATGTTTCAGTACGATCTCGTTGTGGTGGGTAGCGGTCCTGCGGGGCGCCGCGGCGCGATCCAGGCTGCCAAGCTCGGCAAGAAAGTGCTTGTCATCGAGCAGGGTAAGCGCGTCGGCGGTGTGTCCGTCCATACCGGCACCATTCCCTCGAAGACGCTGCGCGAGACCGCGCTCAATCTTTCCGGCTGGCGCGAACGCGGTTTTTACGGCCGATCCTACCGCGTCAAGCAGGAGATCAGCGCCGAAGATCTGCGCCGTCGCCTGCTGATTACGCTCAACCATGAAGTGGAAGTGCTGGAGCATCAGTTCGCCCGCAATCGTGTGCACCATATGCGCGGCAGGGCGAGCTTCGTCGATACGTCGACGCTGCAGGTCATCAAGGATGACGGCGAGATCACCCAGGTCAGCGCCGCCAGCGTGCTGCTCGCCGTCGGCACCAAGCCGTTCCGCCCCGATTACATGCCCTTCGACGGCAAGACGGTCCTCGACAGCGACGAACTGCTCGACATCGAGGAGCTGCCGCGCTCGATGATCGTCATCGGCGCCGGCGTCATCGGCATCGAATACGCGACGATCTTCAGCGCACTCGACACCGCCGTCACCGTCATCGACCCCAAGGCGACGATGCTCGACTTCATCGACAAGGAAATCATCGAGGACTTCACCTATCAGCTGCGCGACCGCAACATGAAGCTACTGCTCGGCCAGAAGGCCGACAAAGTTGAGAAGCTCGAAAACGGCAAGGTCGAGCTGACGCTCGATAGCGGTCGGCGCCTGACCACCGATATGGTGCTCTTCGCCGCCGGCCGTATGGGGGCGACCGACATGCTGAACCTTGAGGCCATCGGCCTCGAAGCCGACAGCCGCGGCCGCCTCAAGGTCAACCCGGAGACGTTTCAAACATCGGTTGCCAACGTCTACGCCGCCGGCGACGTCGTCGGCTTTCCGAGCCTCGCCTCGACCTCGATGGAACAGGGCCGCATCGCCGCGCGCGTAGCGATCGGGGCGGTTGCCAAGGAGCCGCAGAAATATTTCCCCTACGGCATCTATGCCGTGCCGGAGATTTCGACTTGCGGCCTGACCGAAGAGGAAATGAAAGAGCGCGGTATTCCCTATGAATGCGGTATTGCCCGCTTTCGCGAGACCTCGCGCGGCCACATCATGGGTCTCGACACCGGACTTCTGAAGCTGATCTTCTCGCTGAAGACGCGCCGCCTGCTCGGCGTGCATATCGTCGGCGAAGGCGCCACCGAGCTGGTGCATATCGGCCAGGCGGTGCTCAATCTCAAAGGCACGGTCGAATATTTCGTGGAGAACACCTTCAACTATCCGACGCTCGCCGAAGCCTACAAGATCGCCGGGCTCGATGCTTGGAACCGGATGGGCGACATCAAGTCGGAACTGTAGCCGCACGGCGACAGAGCAGCCATCTCAATCCCGCCACCTGAAGGGCGCCGAAGGCATTGCGCATCATTTCCCTGAACGCATGGGGCGGCAGGCTGCATGAAGCCCTGATCGATTATGTCAGGCAGTCCGATGCTGATGTGCTGTGCCTGCAGGAGGTGCTGCGGGCGCCGGATCCTGGTTCCGGATGGCCGATCTATCGCGATTCGGGGCTGGAGCTGCCGCAGCGCGCCAATCTGTTTGCGGAGATCAGCGCCGCCCTGCCCGGCCATGACGGCTTCTTCTGCCCGACATCGCGAGGCACGCTCTTCGACGGCGATGCCGCCATTGTCGCCGAATTCGGGCTGGCGACCTTCGTGCGCAAATCGCATTCCGTCATCGCCCAGGCGATAGACTTTGACAGTGCGACCTTTAAGATCCTCGCCCGATTAGGTCTTTCTGATCTCGTCACCGGAAACGGCCTTGTCGATACGCGGACCTCCTACTATCTGAAGCAAGGCCGCTTTGCCGACTACATGCTGGTGACGCCGGAGGTGAAAATTGCCAAGTTCGAGGTGGTGGCGAGCCCCGAGGTCTCCGACCACCGCGCATTGCTGCTCGATATCGTGTAGTATATTGAGGAACGGCGCGCGCCGCCCAAACTTTTGCGCGCAATGTACGATTTTACGCCTTAGGTTGAACCGTGATCAATCGCATTAATACGCCGTGCCTGATTTGTGCCCTCAACGCCATTTTGCCTCCGGGCAGACGTTTCTAAAGAAAGATAGATACTCTTGTCCCATGCTTTGGAAGCCGCACGCAGACGTTTTCAGCTCATCCTGATCAAGCCGTCGCATTATGATGACGACGGCTACGTCATCCGCTGGTGGCGGGCGATGATCCCTTCCAATTCACTCGCAGCTCTCTACGGCATCGCCGCCGAATGCGCCGAGCGCCAGGTGCTCGGGCCCGATACCGCAATCGATATCACCGTCATCGACGAGACCAATACGCGGATCGATTTCCCCAGGCTGCTCGCCCAGTTCAAGCGCCACGGCAATTTCGGCATGGTCGCGCTGGTCGGCGTCCAGTCAAACCAGTATCCGCGCGCGCTCGATATCGCCCGCCCCTTCCGTGATGCCGGCCTGCCGGTTTCGATGGGCGGCTTTCATGTATCCGGCTGCCTGTCGATGCTCGACGGCAAGGCGGTCGGGCTCGACGCCTGCCGCGACATGGGCATCTCGATGTTCGCCGGCGAGGCCGAGGGGCGGCTGGACATGGTGTTGCGCGATGCCGCCAACGGCGAGCTGAAGCCCCTCTACAATTTCATGAACGACCTTCCCGGCATCGGCGGCACACCGGTTCCCTTCCTGCCGAAGGACAATATCCAGCGCACGCTCGGCCTCAGCACCAGCTTCGATGCCGGGCGCGGCTGTCCTTACCAGTGCTCGTTCTGCACCATCATCAACGTGCAGGGACGCAAGTCGCGCTTCCGCTCGGCCGACGATGTCGAAAAGCTGGTGCGGATGAACTGGGCGCAGGGCATCCACAAATTCTTCATCACCGACGATAATTTCGCCCGCAACAAAGATTGGGAAGCGATCTTCGACCGGTTGATCGAGCTCAAGGAGCGGGACGGAATTCCGCTCGGCCTGATGATCCAGGTCGACACGCTCTGCCACAAAATCCCGAACTTCATCGAGAAATCCCGGCGCGCCGGCGTCACCCGCGTGTTCATCGGTCTTGAAAACGTCAATCCGGACAATCTGACCGCCGCCAAGAAGAACCAGAACAAGATCACCGAATACCGCAAGATGCTGCTCGGCTGGAAGGCGCAGGGCATCATGACGCTGGCCGGTTACATTCTGGGCTTCCCCGCCGACACGCCGGAATCGATCCGCCGCGATATTGCGATCATTCAGGAAGAGCTGCCGCTCGACGTCATCGAATTCTTCATCCTGACGCCGTTGCCGGGTTCCGAGGACCATCAGGTCCTGTGGAAGAAGGGCGTCGAGATGGATGGCGACCTCAACATCTACGATGTCGAGCACGTCTGCACCGCGCATCAGAAGATGAGCAAGCAGGAGTGGGAGGACATCTACCACGAGGCCTGGTCGCTCTATTATTCGCCTGATCATATGAAGACGCTGCTGCGCCGCGCTGTCGCGACCGGGGTGCCGCTCGCAAGGCTCGTCAAGGTTCTCGTCTCCTTCGCGACCACCGTTCCGCTGGAAAACGTGCATCCGCTGCAGAGCGGCCTCATGCGCCTGAAGACGCCGGCCGAGCGACGCCCGGAACTGCCGCGCGAAAACCCGCTGGTCTTCTGGCCGCGCTTTGCCTGGGAAACTTTGAGCAAACATGCTTCGCTCGCCGCCACGATTATCGGCCTGACAATTTCGGCATTCCTGATTTCGTGGGATGCCAAATCGAAGAGCTACACGGATCAGGCTCTGACGCCGGTCGCCGACGACGAGGAAGAGACGCTCAGCCTCTTCACCAAAACCGCCGGGGGAGCGGCGGCCGTCAGCCATGTCCGGAAAGTCGCGGAGCTGACACGGCATTGAGCTGCAATCCCGGCAACGGCGGCTGACGCCCTGTTGGCCGGAAATCACCGGAGACGTCAAAGGCGAAGCCTGGCGCTCCGACTTTGACCGGCGACTAAGCCACTCGGATCATTTGGCTGGTCTCAGCCACCTGCAGGGTATCGAGAAATTCCACGATCTTCACTGGTTTGCCGCCACTGAAATGGATCTTGTCGATGAACTCGGTGCGGAAGCGCACCCCTGACGGGATATGTCGGACCTCGCCTTCACGATGCGCAACGACCACCTCATGGTCCTCATCGGCATACATCCCAGCTGTCCTCATGCCGGACAGATCCCAGTCATTGATCAGCTGCGTAATCGCTTGGCGAAAGGCAGGTCCGCCTGTTTCAGTAGAAAAAGGCGCCATCCGCGTATTGCCGACAATGCGAAAGGTGCAATTCTCGCCGAGCAGCGCCAGCGTGCCCTCGATATCGCCGCGACCACGCACAGCATAGATTTCCTCTACCAGCTTTTTCATCTCATGCGTTGAAGTCATTTTCCGGTCCTCCCATTCCCCCGTAAAATCTGCCTTGAATACTACTTCATTTCAACTCTTTGTTGTTGCATTCAAGACAAGACCACGAAGACGGCATTGGAGAATGAACCGTCCGGATGATCCGAAAAAACAAAAGGCCCCGCGCGATGGCGGGGCCTTTCCAAGCTTCAGAACTGAAAAGCGATTATTCGGCGCTTTCGTCGGCTGCCTTCTTCTTCGGAGCAGCCTTCTTCTTCGGAGCGGCTTCCTCGCCTTCAGCGGCGTCGGCAGCTTCGGCCTTGGCGGCAGCCTTCTTCTTCGGCGCCGCCTTCTTGGTGTCAGCCTTGGCCTCGCCTTCTCCCTCGGCGAGCAGTTCTTCCTTCGTCACCTTCTTGTCGGTGACGTCGATTTCGGTCAGCAGGTGATCAATGACCTTCTCTTCGAAGATCGGGGCGCGGATCGAGGCGGCGGCGCCCGGCTGGCTGCGGAAGAATTCGAGGATCTGCTTTTCCTGGCCGGGATACTGGCGCAGCTGATCGTAGATGGCGCGCTGCATTTCGTCTTCGGTCACTTCGACGCCGGCCTTTTCACCGATCTCGGAGAGAACGAGACCGAGGCGGACGCGACGCTCGGCGAGCGTCTTGTATTCCTCACGCGCCTTCTCTTCGGTCGTGTCTTCGTCCTCGAAGGTCTTGCCCGACTGGGCGAGGTCGTTGTTCACCTGGCTCCAGATGCCGTTGTATTCGGCGTCGACGAGCGAAGCCGGAGTGTCGAACTTGTACATCTCGTCGAGCTGGTCGAGGATCTGACGCTTCAGCTTCTGGCGGGTCAGCGAGCCGTACTGCGATTCGATCTGGCCACGGACGATCTCCTTCAGGCGGTCGGCGGATTCGATGCCGAGCTTGGAGGCGAGTTCGTCGTTGATCTCGACAGCGCCGGGGGCTGCAACATCCTTGACCGTGATGTCGAAGGTCGCGTCCTTGCCAGCGAGGTTCTTGGCCGGGTAGTCGGCCGGGAAGGTCACGGTGATGGTCTTCTCTTCGCCGGCCTTGACGCCGACGAGCTGGTCTTCGAAGCCCGGGATGAAGCGGCCGGAACCGATCACCAGCTCGGCGCCCTGGTCGGTGCCGCCTTCGAAGGCTTCACCGTCGACCTTGCCGACATAATCCATGGTGACGCGGTCGCCGTTGGCGGCCTTGCCGGTTTTGCTTTCGTAGGAACGGGCGCTTTCGGCAACCTTCAGGACCTGCTCGTTGACTTCGTCATCCGAGATGTCGATGACTTCGCGCGTGACCTTGATGCCCTTGACCGACTTCAGCTCGATCGGCGGCAGCACTTCATAGGAAAGGGTGAATTCGAAATCCTGCTGGGCGGAGAGGATCTTGTCGGCTTCGTCCTTGTCTTCCGTCATGGCGATTTCCGGCTGCGTGGCCGACTTTTCGCCGCGGCTGGACAGGATGGCGGACGGCTGTTCGCGGACGATCTCGTTGACGAGTTCGGCCATGATCGACTTGCCATAGACCTTCTTCAGGTGAGCTGCGGGGACCTTGCCCGGACGGAAGCCGTTGATGCGAACCTTGTCCTTCACATCGGCAAGACGCGCATTCATCTTGTCTTCCATGTCCTTGGCCGGGATAACGACCTTGATTTCGCGCTTCAGCCCTTCAGCGAGCGTTTCGATAACCTGCATGTCTTCCTACCTTCATGTCGTGGCGGCCGTGCCCAGACGCCGTTCGTTTCGATGAGCACGACGCCGGCTGCGTGCCGCGCGTGGCTTTTCCCAATTCCTGTATCATTCCGCCAAAAAGGGGAACGGCACTCACTTCCGAGTATTCGGAACAACCTTCGGTCATTCGGGGACAACTAAGATCTTAGTCTCCCCCTGCAAACAGCCTGGTGCGGGTAGAGAGACTTGAACTCCCACGCCTTGCGGCACCAGAACCTAAATCTGGCGTGTCTACCAATTTCACCATACCCGCGTCCACAGAACCGCATGCCTATGCCTGCGCATGAGGCCTTCCGGAGCGCGGCGTCTCTATATCACCCGATTTGGTCGAGGCAAAGGAAAAATGAACGGCAAATGACAAGGGATTTAAGGTCTCCAGCCGCCCTGCTCCGAAGGCTTGCGGGATCAGTAAAGCGGCTCGTCGTAAACCGGCTTGCCGTCAACGAGCAGACTGCGAATCTGCGCGCTTCCGTCAGGCGAAACGCGCACCGCTATGGCGACATTGCCATCATTGCGCGCCTCCTCCAGCGGTTTACCCTGACCTTCGGGGACGTAATAGCGCTCGATGCCGTATTCGACGCGGATGCTGTCACCCGCAGCCAGTCCGCCGCTATAGAATGGCTGGCTGCGCAGGATCACCGTTTCCGGCTGACGCGGCAGCGTCTGGAAGGACGATTCGGTCACCGTCCAAAAACCGTCCCCCTGCTTCTTCAACCGGACCCACAGCGTGCGTTCGCCCGGCTCCGCCGGAATGCCGCCGGAAACTGTCTGCACCGGCACAGTGGAAATGTCGTAGTTCAGGACGACATAATCGCCGCGCAGGAAATCACGCGGATCGACCGGGGCCGTCTTCAGCAGCACTTCGGTGCCGTTGGTGAGAATCGACGCCCGGCTCTGGATGATCGTGCCGAGGATCACAGTCTGCAGGCCGGCGACGATGATTGCCGAAAGCAGGTAGCCCTTGCCGGACTGCAGCCGTGCCATCAACGAGCTCATGCGAGCTCCTCCCGTGCATTTGCCGAAAAGCGCCGCTCGAGACGGATGACGATCCATGCGACCAGCGCAACCACGAGACCGGAAAACAGGAAGAGGCTCGACGTGCCGAGGATCGAGCCGACGGTCACGGAAGCGAGATAGAGCATCTCTGCAGCGAAGGCCGTATAGGCAAGGTAACGCACGGCACCGTTGTTCCTGCCATGCAGCGCGATCGCCAGCACGGCGGCGGCAAGTGTCGCCAGACCGAGCACCACCAGCCGCCATCCCTGCTCTATCTCGATATGCAGCAGCAGCAAGCCGATCGCCGCGACGAGGAAGCTGTAGAATGCCGGGGCCGCGCCGGCACTCCTGACCAGTGGCGCGATACGGGGATGCGGCAACGCCGTCAGCACGAAAACCGCCATGCCGCCGATGGCGAAGGCAAGCGCTACCGCCATCTCCTCATAAAGCGTGTAGAGCCATGCAAGCCAGCCGATCATCAGCAAATAGGCCAGATGACGAGCCCGCGCAGCGCCGGTGTAACGCACCAGCGCGATGACGATCACCGCCATAACAGGCGCCATCCAGGGATCAGGCCCGATCCAATGCGTGTCATTATTCTCGAGGTAAACGGCAAAGGAGGCCCAGGAGAGGAAGCCGGCGACGACCACCACAGCGCCCGAACGGAACAGGATCGCCGAGATCGTCGCGATGGCGAACCAGAGATACATCACCGTCTGCTGGTCGCCGGAGAGATGATACATCTGCCCGACCAGAGAAATGGCACCCCCGAAGCTCATCGCCCCGATGACCAGCAGGCCGCTTGCAGCGGCTGTCGCACCGCGTGCGAGCATCAGGGCGGCGGCGATATGCACCGCCCAGATCAGAGCGAGGATGGCGCCGACGCGGACGAGGCGCGGAATGGCTTCCCAATTGGAGGCGACGACCAGCAGAACGGCAGCAGCAAGCAGCACCGCCGCCAGCCCCATCAGCACCCGGCCGAGGCTGAAGCTGGCCGGGCGGCTGTCATATTCGGCGAGAAGCGCGCCGGCCGTTTCCTTTGCCAGCAGACCCTTGCCCACCCAGAGCGAGAGATCCCGCTCCAATCTGCCGCGATACATGATTCCACCCCTCAGTTTCGCGACGCTCGCCCGGCGCTGCGGCTTCGTCATTTATAGACGCAGCAGGCAGCTTCGCAAACGCCTCAGCGCTGAATATGCAAATTCCTCATTGGTCTAATTTGGGTCAGGTGTTAACCGGGCGCTAACGTCGGAACTGCTAACATCAGCATATGAAGGACGAGGTATGCGCGATCGGCATATCTCACATGTAATTATTGCACTGCAAAATATCAATTAGTCATACTATTTACCGACATATCGAAGCACGGGGGTGGCGCCCCGGCCCGGCACTGCCGGACGCCCGCGGATGGCTTTGTCCGTGACGAGATTCGCAGCCGCGCACTCCTCCTCCCAAGCGCGCCGCGATAGACTGGCGACACTCCTCCTCCCAGTTGCCAGTCACTATAATGCGCCCGCCGGATCCTCCCCCGGCGGGCGTTTTATTTGATGACGGCATACTACGTAAGTTCAAGGCGTTAGCACCTCGAGGCTGGTTCCGCTGCGCCACCGAGAAAACAAGGTTCACCGGATTTTTCTTCGCATCAAGCCGTGGCGCCGGATTCGTGATCGCGACGCTTTGCGGCGGCCAGACGCAATGACGGACAGGCTTGTCGAACCGGCACCGGATCACTTGCCCAGCGCGCAACTCGCCAGAGGCGGGTTTTCCTCATCGCAGCCCCTTCGCCACTTCAAAGCTCGAGTATTCGCTCAAGTGACTTTGCCTAATCGTTGACCAGAGTGCGGTAAGATTGTGTAAAGCATTGCATATCTCGCATAGGTGACCTGAAAACTTGGCTGTTTTCGTTCTTCGCGCCGCAACATATATTCCGGCCATCAAATAGAGGTCAGCGCCGATGGGTGGCTGCTGGCAGATCAAACCCTCGGAAAGGGGCTTAACATGAACATCACACGCTCTTTCAACAACTGGCGCAAGTATCGTCAGACGGTCACCGAACTCGGCCGCATGACCAACCGCGAATTGCATGACCTCGGCATCGACCGTTCGGACATCCATCGCGTTGCCCGCGAAGCTTCTTCGCGTTAATTCAAAGGTTTCTGCTTCCTCCCAAGCAGATCCCTCCAAGATTAAAACGCCCGCTGCACCACAGCGGGCGTTTTCTTTTTCGGCGATCGACGGTCGTCGCGGTTACAGGATCTTCCTGGTTCCTTTGTCCGCTCAAAAAATGTTCACCGCTTATTTCTGAAGCATCATATTGCACATTTGCATGGCAGACGCCTTTTATTTGCACTGCACAATGAGAGGGTTTGCGCCTATATAAACATCAACCGCAGAGAGACAGGCGATCCCGCCGTCCAGCGGACATTTGTTCGAGGAAGATGACAATGAACCCGATCCGCATTGCAAAAAGCTGGCTCAGCTACCGCCGTACACTCAACGAACTCGGCAGCCTGTCGAACCAGACCCTGTCCGACATCGGCGTCAGCCGCTACGACATCCGCAATATTGCATCCCGCTCGTTCCGCTAATAGCGGGTAACCGGCACGATGCTTCAAGACGGCGCCATCAGGGCGCCGTTTTTGATTCGGGGGTGTTGGATCGCATCTGCCGACATGATATCAGCCCGGAATGAACACGATCTCCTATCCTCCTATTCACGTCGTCGGCGGCGGGCTTGCCGGTTCGGAAGCCGCCTGGCAGATCGCCAGCTCCGGCGTTCCCGTCATTCTGCATGAAATGCGAGGGGTGCGCGGCACGGACGCACATAAGACTGACGCTCTTGCCGAGCTCGTGTGCTCCAATTCCTTCCGGTCCGACGATGCGACCAGCAATGCCGTCGGCGTCATCCACGCCGAGATGCGCATGGCGGGCTCGCTGATCATGGCCGCCGCCGATCGCCACCAGGTGCCGGCCGGCGGCGCGCTGGCCGTCGATCGCGACGGCTTTTCTGAAGCCGTGACCAAGGCGATCCACGATCACCCGCTCATCACCGTCGTGCGCGAGGAAGTCACCGGCCTGCCGCCGCGCGACTGGGATCTTGCCATCGTCGCCACCGGGCCACTGACGGCGCCATCGCTCGCCAGCGCCATCCAGGCGCAGACGGGCGAGGATTCGCTCGCCTTCTTCGACGCCATCGCGCCGATCGTCTATCGTGACAGCATCGACATGGATATTTGTTGGTATCAGTCGCGCTACGACAAGGTCGGCCCCGGCGGCACCGGCAAGGACTACATCAACTGCCCGATGGACGAGGCGCAGTACAATGCCTTCGTCGATGCGTTGATAGCGGGCGACACCGTCGGCTTCAAGGAATGGGAAGGCACCCCCTATTTCGACGGCTGCCTGCCGATCGAAGTGATGGCCGAACGCGGCCGCGAGACGCTGCGCCACGGGCCGATGAAGCCGATGGGGCTGACGAACGCGCATAATCCGACAGTCAAGGCCTATGCCGTTGTGCAATTGCGCCAGGACAATGCGCTCGGCACGCTCTACAACATGGTCGGTTTCCAGACGAAGCTGAAATACGGCGCGCAGGCGGAAATCTTCCGGATGATCCCCGGACTGGAAAATGCCGAATTCGCCCGCCTCGGCGGTCTGCATCGCAACACCTACATCAACTCCCCGACCTTGCTCGATCCGTCGCTGACATTGAAATCGCGGCCCGGCCTGCGCTTTGCCGGCCAGATCACCGGCTGCGAGGGTTATGTCGAAAGCGCCAGCGTCGGGCTGATGGCCGGCCGTTTCGCCGCCGCCGAACGCAAGGGCGAAGCGATCTTGCTGCCGCCGGCAACGACCGCGCTCGGCTCGCTGCTCGGTCATATCACCGGCGGCCACATCGTCTCCGACGAGGAGCCCGGCAAACGGTCATTCCAGCCGATGAACATCAATTTCGGGCTGTTTCCGGAGCTTCAGCCGGGTTCGATCGTCAAGCCCGAGGGCGTGAAGCGTTTCCGCGGCAAGGACAAGACGATCATGAAACGGCAGTTGATCGCGCGTCGCGCGCTTGCTGACTGCGCCGCCTGGCTCGGCCAGACGCAGGGGGTTGCCGAAAGCGCCTCTGCATAATGCTGAAACCGTTTTTGGGCGTCTTTTCAAGCGCGCAAAGCCGTAAGCAACACTTCTACTGTTTGTTCGCCGCGGCGATAGTGCCCGGAGGCAGATCCTTATCCGGCTCGGCGATGTAGTTGCCGAGCAGCCAGAGCGCGACCTCGGACGCCTCCTTGGGCGAGGCGAATTCGAACTTGCCGTTGTGATGAGGGGCGTCGAGAAAATCGATCGCCAGTCCCCTGCCCGTCTCCGAGCTTACCACGCGCACACGGCCGGGCTCGATCAGATGGCAGGAGAAGTGGCGCGCCATGTTGCGCATCAGGCCAGCCTTGTTGTCGTGTAGACGCACGAAGATCGCCTGGCCGTTTTCAGTCGCCTGCAACTGCCGGATCGCCTCGTTGGGAAAGGCGCGGCCGAACTCGATGATGGCGAGACCGGTGTCGTGCAGGCTGTCGTCCTTGTTTTGCGCAGCCATGCGTGTTGCCACGAAGGCAAAGAAAATGACGATGGCGAAAAGGACGCACCAGACGATAATGCCCACGCCGAGTCTCCGTTCAATGGGTAGCGGTGAGGAGCTTGTAGCGCGCGAGACTTGCGCGAATTTGACCGATCTCAGATTTTCCTGCGCGATGCAGCCAGCGCCATTGCGAGCTGGCGGCGCCATTGCGGCGGCTGCAGCGGCCGCTCGAACACAAGGGCACCACGCCTCTGTGCCTTGCGGAGCACCGGCTCGGCCAGCGTGACCGGCAGGAAGGCCGGAAAGACGGCCGGCGCAATCGGTCCTGCCCCCCTTGCCTTTGCCAGATGCTCGCGGCCGAGGCCGGCGAAGGCCTCGACGGCGGCGGAGATGCGCGGCCGGTCTTCGCCGGCAAGGAAGGTATCGCGGTCGAGGCCGGTGGCCGAAAGGATCTGCAGCGGAATATAGAGCTGGCCGCGGCGACGATGCAGCGGCATCAGCAGCAGCAGGCCGGCGACCGCCTGGGCGACACCGGCATGGCCGGCCGCGCCGGCCGATTGGGCGGCTGCCTCAGGCGACAACACAAGGCTTGCGAGTTGGATCAGCGCGGACGCCGTTTCGCCGGCATAACCTTCAAGCGAAACACGCGTTTCCATAGGGTCGTCGTAGAGATCGAAAGTGCGAGCCTCGATCATATCGATCAGCGTCTTACGAGGCAGGCGATGCGTTTCGATTGCGCCCAGAAGGCCCACGGCGACGGGATTGGCCGCCGTCGAGCCATGCGCACTGCCTTCCAGCAGGTCACGCCAATATTGCATGCGCACCTCGCCTGGCAGCGGCTCGTGCACCAGGTCGCGGATGCGGGCAAGCTCGGCATTGAAAGCGTAAAGCGCCGCAAGCGCCCCGCGCTTGTCCTGCGGTGACAGAAGGCAGGCGAGATAGCGGTCGCGATCATTGTCGCGCAGCATCGCCAGGCAGATATCCTGGTTCGTCGCAATATTTCCTTCCGCCATCGTCAGACCGCAATCAATGCCGCGGCGACGGCGCGCTGTTCGGCGAGCATGATATTAAACGTGCGCACTGCGGCACCCGTGCTCATCGGATCGGAGGCGACGCCGCGCGCCTTCAGCGCCTGCTTCAATTCCTCGGGCAGACGGCGAAGCTCGGTTCCTGTGCCGACGAGCAGAACCTCAATATCGCCGGCCTCTTCCAACACGCGGCGAAAATTTTCAGGCGACAGCGGCTTCGACATGTCCATGTCCCAGCCATGAACCCCGGAGGGCAGGCAAAGGATCGAGCCGCGATGCGACATGTCGGCAAAACGGAAACCGCCATTGCCGTAAGTATCGATCGGGGCGCGGCCGGGAAAATGCGCGGCGCGGATTTCTATGCCTTTTGCCATGTTTTCAAACCACCGTGCCGGATCTTACACTAGCATCCGTCTTGTTGCTCTCTTGCCCGTCGGGGCTTTCCGGCCGCAGCCGGAAGACGATCAGCACGGGAGCGGCGATATAGATCGAAGAGAAAGTTCCGAGAGCGACACCGAAGAGCATCGCAAAGGCGAACGACCGCATGACGTCGCCGCCGAACAGGTAGAGCGCCAGCAAGGCAAGCAGCGTCGTCGCCGCCGTCAGGACGGTGCGCGACAATGTCTGATTGATCGAGGCATCGATCAGGATCGGCAGCGGCATCTTCGTGTAACGCTTCAGGTTCTCGCGCATCCGGTCATAGACAACGACGGTGTCGTTCAGGGAATAGCCGACAATCGTCAGCACCGCGGCGATACTCGTCAGATTGAATTCGATACCGGTTAGCACGAAAAGCCCCAGCATGATGATGACGTCGTGCAGCGTTGCGACGATGGCGCCGATGGCGAACTGCCACTCGAAGCGGATCCAGATGTAGAGCAGGATTGCCGCCAGCGCGGCAACGACGCCAAGCGTCGCCATCATCGTCAATTCGCCCGAGATCGCAGGGCCGACGACTTCGACGCGGCGGAAATCATAATCCGCCTCGAGCTCGCCGCGCACCAGCGTCGCTGCCGATTGCTCGGCATTCTCTCCGCCGCCCTGGGACGCGATGCGGATTCGCGCGTTGGCCGGCCCGCCGGTGCGTTCGACCCCGACCTCGCCGAGATTGAGATCGTTGAGGCGCGATCTGAGATCGGCGATGTCGGCATTGCCCTGTTTCGCCGTCACCTCGATAAGCGAGCCGCCGGTGAAGTCGATGCCGAGCTGCAGGCCGACAGTGGCAAAAGCCGCCATGGCAATCAGCGAGATCGCAGCCGACGCCGTGAAGACATAGCGGCGGATCCCCATGAACCGGATATTGGCGTGCTCGAAGAGATGGGTCAGGACGCTTTTCGGCAGGTGCCGTGGATGGAGTCGCGCCAGCCATACGGCGACGATCGAGCGGGTCAGCGTGAATGCCGTTAAAACCGTCGTCAGAATGCCGACCGCCAGTGTCACGGCGAATCCACGAATGGATTCGCTGCCGAGGAAAAAGAGAATGACGGCGGCGATGAAGATCGTGACATTCGCATCGACGATGGTTGCGAAGGCGCGCGAGAAACCGCGCTCGACGGCCTGCGCAAAGGAATGGGCGGTTTTCTCCTCCTCGCGGATGCGCTCGTAGATCAGCACGTTGGAATCGACCGCCATGCCGACGATGAGCACGATGCCGGCAATACCGGGCAAGGTCAGCGTCGCGCCGGCAAGGCTGAGCGCCGCAATGATCAAGATCAGATTGAAGAAGAGCGAGACGACGGCGACAAGGCCGAGAATACGATAGAGCGCGATCATCAATGCTGCGACCAGCACGACGGCGCTGAAGCCGGCGATGAGGCCGGAGAAGATGGAGTCGGCGCCGAAGCGCGGGCTGACGCTGCGTTCCTCGACGCTCGTCAGCGTTGCCGGCAGGGCCCCTGCCCGCAGCATGACTGCCAGGTCGCGGACGCCATCCTCGGAGAAGTTCGCTGAGATCCGACCTTCGCCGTTGGTTATCGCCGCATCGATGGCCGGCGCCGACATAACCTGGTCGTCGAAGACGACGGCAAGGTGCTTGCCGATATTCCGCGCCGTCGCCTCAGCCAGCCGCTGCGTGCCTTCCGCGTCCAGGCGATAGGTGATCGAGACATCCTGGGTCTGCGGATCCACCACAGGCTCGACGTCGACCATGTTGCTGCCGGTGACAAAGGCCGTACGGTCGACGAGATAGGGAACCGGCGGATCGTCCAGCGAATAGAGCACCTGCGATGTCGCCGGCCAGCGGCCGTTCAGCGCCTCCTGCCCCGACATGCTTTCATCGATCAGATGAAAGGAAAGCTTGGCCGGCTGGTTAAGGAGATTCTTCAACCGCTCGGCATCGACCGATCCCAGCACCTGCACGGTGATTCGGTCGTCCCCGTCGGGGCGAACGAGGAAATTCTCGTAACCGAATCCGGCGATGCGCCGGCCGACGATATCGAGCGACCGGGTCCGGGCGGAGGCGACATCAGCTGTAATGCCGGCGTCGGAAATCTGCAGCGAAAGCTGCCCTTCGCCGCCCTGCTGCAGCGCGAGTCCGGCGGCGGAATCGCCGCCGGTCATCGTCAGGGATTTCAGACGATCGACCGCTTTCTGCGTCTCGGCAGGATCGGTGATCCGGACAGTGACGGTCCGGTCGTTGCCGGTCAGCCCGGTATAGCGGATGCCGGCGCCGCGCAGCGCGTTGCGCACATTCGCGACTGCCTCTTCCAGGCGGTCCTTGACGATATCGGAACGCTCGACCTTCAGAACGATATGCGAACCGCCCTGCAGATCGAGGCCGAGCATCACGCGATCGTTTCGCAGCCAATCCGGCAGAGAGGCACGCTGTGCCTCGCTCAGCAGATTGGGCGCAGCGATGACGACGGCCGCAAACGCAACCAGCCAAATCAGAAGTGTTTTCCAGCGGGAAAAATGCAACATTCTCTCGACGATCTTCCGATCCGGCGGTTTGCCGTTATCGCCTGTTACGCCGCGTCGGCCTTTACAGGTTCACCCTTGACGCGAACTTCCGAAATTCCGCTGCGGACGATGCGCACGCGAACGCCTTCGGCAATCTCGACTTCGACTTCCTTGTCGTCGACGACTTTCGTCACCTTGCCGACGAGACCGCCGCCGGTCACGACCTGGTCGCCGCGACGGATCGCCTTCAGGGTTTCCTCACGCTTCTTGGCCTGGGCGCGCTGCGGGCGGATCAGCAGGAAATACCAGACGACCATCAGCGGCACGAACAGAATGATCATTTCGAAACCGGAGCCGCCGAAACCGGTTGCGGTATCGGTCGCACTCTGGGCGAATGCCGGGGTGATGAACATGCTAAACTCCTCAGGCTTGGCGGCGGAACTCCGCCTCGTTTTTCAGGTTGCCGGACTATAGTTGCCGCTTCGATGAATGCAACAGAAACAGCCGGGAACAGTACCGATTCCGCTGCCTCATAACCTTTCCGGCGGCAAAACGCCATGCTACCCGCATCGAAAGATAAAGCGGATAGCCGCAGCAAGAAATCAGGAGCTTGCGATGACCGAGGAAATCAACACCGCCCTGCTTGCCGAGCTCAAGCGCCTCGCTGATGCCGTCCAGCGTCTTGCCGGACCGGCACCCTCCGTCAATGACTGGGATGCGGCCGACTGTTTCGTCTGGGCGCCGCTGCGCCAGCATCTGCAGCCTGTCAAGAAACCCAACCGGGTGGCGCTGAAGCTCATCCGCGGTGTCGACCACGTGCGCGATATCCTGCATGAAAATACGGTGCGTTTCGCCGAGGGTTATGCGGCCAACAACGTTTTGCTCTGGGGTGCACGGGGCATGGGCAAATCATCGCTGGTCAAGGCCGTGCACGAGGATGTCAGGCGCGAAAGCGGCGTCGCGCTGAAGCTGGTCGAAGTTCACCGCGAGGATATCGCCAGCCTGCCCAACCTGCTCGACCTCTTAAAGGACACGCCGTACCGGGTGATCGTCTTCTGCGACGACCTCTCCTTCGATCACGACGACACCGCCTACAAGTCGCTGAAGGCGGCGCTTGACGGCGGCGTCGAAGGACGGCCGGACAACGTGCTCTTCTACGCCACCTCGAACCGGCGCCACCTGCTGCCGCGCCACATGATGGAAAACGAACAATCGACGGCGATCAATCCGTCCGAAGCCGTCGAGGAGAAGGTCTCGCTGTCTGACCGTTTCGGCCTCTGGCTCGGATTTCATAAATGCAGCCAAGAAGACTATCTCGGCATGATCGACGGCTATGCCGATCACTTCAAACTCGGGCTCGCGCGCGACACGCTGCATGCCGAGGCGCTGGAATGGGCAACGACGCGCGGTGCGCGCTCGGGCCGCGTTGCCTGGCAGTATATTCAGGATCTGGCGGGACGCATGCGCGTCCATATCGATAGAGTCTAAAATGACAAAAGCCCGGCGGTTGGCCGGGCTTTTGCGCTTCCTGGTACGCTGTACCTATTCCAGGAAAGTCATCGGGTTGACCGGTGACGCGTCCTTGCGCACCTCGAAATGGACCTGCGGCTGCTTGACGTCGCCGCTCATGCCGGAGACCGCGACGGTCTGACCGCGCTGGATCTTCTGGCCGCGGGCAACGCTCAGCGTGTCGGCATTGCCGTAGACGGTGACGGTGCCGTCGTCGTGACGGACGAGAACCGTGTTGCCGAGTTCCTTCAGGCCGTTGCCGGCATAGATGACGACGCCGTTTTCGGCCGCCTTGATCGGCGTACCCTGCGGTACCGAGATATCGATGCCGTCGTTGCGGTTGCCATTGACGTTGGCGCCATAGGCGGCAATGACCTGGCCGCGCACCGGCCAGCGATACTTGCCGATGCCGGTGGATTCCGGCGCGTCGGCGCTGACATCGGCCTTCTTCTCGACCTCGTCGAGGGTCTGGGTGGCGGCCGGCGCCTTATAGGGTGCGGGCTGAACGGACGCCGTCTGCTGGGCAGGCGCGGGCTCGACCGGCTTCGACTCGACCTTTTCAGCCGGGATCGAGGCGGTCTTGATCGTGTCGGCTTTGCCGTTCGGAATCTTCAGGGCCTGGCCGACACGCAGCGAGCTCGCCGAAATATTGTTGGCGGCCTTGAGATCGTCGATATTGGCGCCGGTCGCCTTGGCAATCTTTGCCAGCGAATCGCCCTGCTTGACGACATAAGTGCCGGCAGGCGCCTTCGGATCCTTGCCCGCGCCGGCGGGAAGCTTGCCGGTCGGATCGGCGCTCGCCATGGTCTTGTCACGCGCGGAATTGGCGCCCGGGACGACGGCGACCTTCTGCTCCGGCGCCTTGGCCGGTCCCGGCATATTGCCGGGCTTGGAAAGGTCGGCCGCCTGCGATGCCGCCTTGGCGGCATTGCCGCCATTGAAAGTCGGTATCAGGATCGCCTGGCCGGGTTGGGCGGCAGAGGCCGTCTTCAGATTGTTGACGCGCAGGATTTCCTTTTCCGGAACGCCGAAACGTCTGGACAGCGTGGCGATGTTTTCGCCCGGACGCAGTGTCACGGAAGGCGCATTGGTCGCCGACCAGCCGGAAATCTTCGGCGTCGTGCCGGTCGTCAGCGAATCGGGCGCCGCCTTCGGCGCCACCAGCCGCGGTTTTTCAGCCCGTGGCGAAGCTGGGAACGGCTGGGCGAGCGCCACTTCCTTTTCCCGCTGACGGGATGGCGCGGCAGCGGTCGGCGCGGCAAGCTCGGAACGCTGTATCGAGACCGGCGAGGAAGCCAGACGTGCGCTCGATGGACGGACCGGCTCGTAGCCCGGGTTTACCGGATAGGGCTGGTTCGGCGCATTGTTGCCGCCGTAACCGGGCTGGCTGGCGAGGGCCGTACCGCCGAGATCGGCACGCGGCACCGGATCGCCCTGGACGCCGCCCCGGCGCGGAATGGAACTTGTGGTGATCTGATCCTGACCGGAGGAGGAAAACAAACTGCCAAACCGTGTCACATCGGAACTGCAGCCCGTTGCGGCACTCGCCAGCAGGCCCACAACCAGAAGATTACCGGCCGACTTACCGAACTTTGGCGAAAGACTGAAACGCATTGACTCGACCCACTGAGAACGCAACCATTTGTGAGTCTATTAAAACGCGTTAGTATTACCACGCGGTTAAGATGCTGGAATCAGTGCGATATTTTTGAGGAGTTGATAACCATAGCTTACGGGTGAAAAATCGCAGTGCCTACAGCAGCGAGGCAAGACGCGGAACGATCGGCAGATAAGGGGCTTCGAACAGTTCCTCGCGTTCGAAACGGCTGCCGGTTTTCGTCAGCCGCACCATGCGACATTCGTTTTCGGAAATCATCAGCGGCGCGATCATCGAACCGCCGGAAACGAGCTGGTCGGTATAAAAGCGCGGCATCGCATTGAACGCCGCCGTCACCAGGATACGGTCGAAGGTGCCCTCGCCCTGCATGCCGGCGCTGCCGTCGGCATGGCGGATGACGACGTTGCGCAGGCCAAGCCATTCCATGCGCCGCTGCGCTGCCGATGTCAGCGTCTTGTAGCGGTCGATCGACAGCACACGCTCGGCCAGGCGCCCCATGACGGCGGCGGTGAAGCCGCTGCCGGTGCCGATTTCCAGGACCCGCTGGCCCGGCTTGAGCTTCAGGTGATGCAGGATGCGGACCGCAAAATCGATGCCTTCGAGGAAGGATCCGCATTCGATCGGGATCGTTCGGCTCGAATAGGCATTGTCGGAAAATTGCGCCGGCACGAACTGCGAGCGCGGCGTCTGCTCGACCGCCGTCAGCAGATCGAGGTCGGAGATACCTTCGGCACGCAATCTGAGGACGAGCGCCGCAAAGCCCTCCTTCTCCGCCAGTCTTGCCGTCAAACCTGTGCTCCGTATCCCAGGGCCCGCGCCACGCGGTCCGTCACGGAATAATCGGTCAGATCCAGTTTCAAAGGCGTTACCGAAATCTTGTTATGCTTGAGGGCGTGAATATCGGTACCTTCGATGAAGGCGCCGGCGCGTTCGCCGAACTTCAGCCAGTAATAGGGAAAGCCCCGGCCGTCGGAGCGGGCACCGACCTGCAGATTGAAGGCGAGCTTGCCTTGCATGGTCACTTCGGCGCCATCGACCTCATCGGGACGGCAGTTCGGGAAGTTGAGATTGAGGAACGTGCCCTCCGGCAAGTCCAGACCCATCAGCTTTTCCAGAAGAGCCGGGGCATGTGCCTCGCAGACTTCCCAGGGCACGATGCGTGCGCCATCCTCATAGAGATAGGCTTGGCTGAGCGCGAAGGAGCGCACGCCCTGCATCGTGCCTTCGATGGCACCGGCGATCGTACCGGAATAGGTCACATCGTCGGCAACGTTCGAACCCGAATTGACGCCGGATAGAACGAGATCGGGCTTGATGTCCATCACCTGGCGGATACCCATGATGACGCAATCGGTCGGCGTGCCGCGCAAGGCGAAATGCTTGTCGGAAATCTTGCGCAGCCGCAGAGGTTCGGACAGGCTCAGCGAATGGGCAAGACCGCTCTGGTCGGTCTCGGGCGCCACGATCCAGACATCGTCGGACAGCGTGCGGGCGATCCGCTCCAGTGCGGCCAGGCCCTCTGCGTGAATGCCGTCGTCATTCGTAAGCAGGATGCGCATCGCCTCAGGCCGCCCGTTCGATCTTGGTCAATCCGCCCATATAAGGCAGCAAAACGTCCGGAATCGTGACCGAACCGTCCTCGTTCAAATAATTTTCAAGCACGGCGATCAGGCAGCGGCCGACGGCCGTGCCGGAGCCGTTCAGCGTGTGGACGAACCTGTTGGTCTTGTCATCCTTGCCGCGATAGCGCGCGTTCATGCGACGGGCCTGGAAATCGCCGCAGACCGAGCAGGAGGAGATTTCGCGGAAGGTGTTCTGTCCCGGCAGCCAGACTTCCAGATCGTAGGTCTTGCGCGAACCGAAGCCCATGTCGCCGGTGCAAAGGGTCATGGTGCGGAAGTGCAGGCCGAGACGCTTTAGCACTTCTTCGGCGCAGGCGGTCATCCTTTCATGCTCGGCGATGGCGCTCTCGGCGTCGGTAATCGAAACGAGCTCGCATTTCCAGAACTGGTGCTGGCGCAGCATGCCACGCGTGTCGCGGCCGGCCGAGCCCGCTTCCGAGCGGAAGGACGGCGTCAGCGCGGTAAAGCGCAGCGGCAGCTCTTCCTGGTCGAGGATCTCCTCGCGCACCAGATTGGTCAGCGTCACCTCCGCCGTCGGAATGAGATAGCGGCCATCCGTCGTCTTGAAGAGATCCTCTTCGAACTTCGGCAGGCTGCCGGTGCCGAACACCGCTTCAGCCCGAACCATCAGCGGCGAGCTTACTTCGGTATAACCGTGCTCGCGGGTGTGGAGATCGATCATGAACTGGCCGAGCGCGCGCTCGAGCCTGGCGAGCGGCCCGGTCAGCACCGTGAAGCGCGAGCCGGAGAGCTTGGCGGCGCGGTCGAAGTCCATATAGCCGAGCGCCTCGCCGATTTCGAAGTGCTCCTTCGGCGTGTGGTTCCAGCGCGGCTTTTCGCCGACGGTGCGGGTGACGACATTGTCATGCTCGTCCTTGCCGACCGGGACGTCGTCGAAAGGCACGTTCGGGATGCGCGAGAGCGCGTCGTTGAGCTCGGCCGTCAGCTGCCGGTCCTCTTCCTCGACCATCGGCAGCAACGTCTTCAGCTCGGCGACCTCGGCCTTCAGCTTCTCGGCGAGTTCGCCGTTCTTCTGGGACAGCGCCGCGCCGATCTCCTTGGAGGCGAGATTGCGGCGGGACAGCAGGTCCTGCGCCTTCTGCACGGCGGAGCGGCGCTTTTCATCGAGGGAAATGAGGCTTTGCGCAAGAGGCTCCGCACCGCGCTTGGCAAGGGCGGCATCGAGCGCTTTGGGATTCTCACGGATCCATTTGATATCGAGCATCGTCGTTCCAGGTCGTTGCAACAGAAGTGACCCGGCCAAAGCCTGATCGGCTTCGACCGGATGGGACGGCGCTCATGAAAGGATTGCCGGATCGCCGCTTCAGACGCTGTCCGTCTTGGCAACGTCTGCGGATCCGGTTTCCTTCTCGACCGCCTGCCGGGCACGCTGGCGCTCCACGAGTCGCGCCGCATAGATGGCAATCTCGTAGAGAAGGATCGCCGGTATCGCAAGGCCGATCTGGGATAAGGGGTCCGGCGGCGTCAGCACGGCAGCGACGACAAAGGCCAGCACGATGGCGAATTTACGCTTTTCGGCGAGCCATTCCGACGTCAGCAGGCCGACACGGGCAAGCAGTGTCGTGACAACAGGCAGCTGGAAGACGAGGCCGAAGGAGAAGACCAGCGTCATGATCAGACTCAGATATTCCGAGACCTTCGGCAGAAGCGAGATCGCTACCTCGTCATGGCCCGGCGCTTGCTGCATCGACAGGAAAAACCACATGACCATCGGCGTGAAGAAAAAATAGACCAGCGCGGCGCCCAAGAGGAACAGAAGTGGGGAAGCGATCAGGAACGGAAGGAAGGCCGCCCGTTCATTCTTATAGAGGCCTGGAGCGACAAACTTGTAGATCTGGGCGGCGATGATCGGAAAAGCGATCACAAGGCCACCGAACATGGCGACCTTGACCTGCGTGAAGAAGAATTCCTGCGGCGCGGTGTAGATGAGCTGCGCCTTCTCGACATCGAGGTTGGCCCAGCTGACGGCGAGCTTATAGGGATAGACCAGATAGTTGAAGATGTGCTTGGCGAAAAAGAAGCACACGACGAAGGCGATGAAGAACGCGCCGATCGACCACATAAGCCGCGTGCGCAGCTCCATCAGGTGCTCGATCAACGGCTGCGGCTTGTCTTCGATATCACCGCTCATGCCTCGTCCTTCTTCTCAGTCTGCGCCGGCGTTTTCGGCGTTGCGGGCTTCCTGGTTGCCGTCGCGCGCTTCGGCTTTTCCACCTGCGCTGCAGTGGCCGCGACGGCATCGGCCTTATCAGCGGCCTTGCCGCGCGGCTTCCTCGGAGCCTTCGGCTTGGCGGCAATCGTGTCGGCCTGGACGGCCGCTGCGGCGACGGGTTCCGGCGTCGGCGCCGGTGTCGGCACCAGTGGCGGCGTTTCCGGCAGGCTCATCGAAGGCGCCGGGGCCGAAGCCGCAGTCGGCGGCACTTCGGTCTTGTTCTGAGGAGGTGTGCTTGCCTTCTGCAGATCGGCCTTGATCTCGTTACCCATCTGACGAAGGGGGTTCATTGCCTCGCGCAGACTGTTGACCGGGTTGAGCTTCTGGGCGTCGCCGATGGTCTGGCGGACATCGTCAAGCTCGGCTTCACGCAACGCCTCATCGAACTGCGCACGGAAGTCACCCGCCACCTTGCGGGCGCGCTGCGTCATCTTGCCGAAAGCGCGCAGCATCGGCGGCAAATCCTTGGGACCGACAACGACGATCAGCACGACCGCGATGACCAAAAGCTCGGTCCAACCAATATCGAACATGCAAGGCTCCTGGACGGGAAGCGCGGGGGCGGCGCTTTTTCCCGGACTTGGTTACTTCGTTTCGTCGGCCTTGTGATCGACGGTCTTTGCCGTTTCCGGCGCGTCTTCGTCCGTCATGCCCTTCTTGAAACTCTTGATGCCCTTGGCGACATCGCCCATCAGTTCCGGGATCTTGCCGCGACCGAACAACAACAGCACGACGACCAGAACGATCAGCCAGTGCCAGATGCCAAAAGAACCCATTACGCTTACTCCCTGTTGTGATGTTCCCTCGATGTAAGGATTTCCCACACCGTTTCCAACATCAAGCCCTTCGAACTGCGCTTAATGTCACGGTATCGCCCTTTGTGACAAGCCACAGAACCGCCGAAAAATGGTGAGCACCATTGTTTTCGTCAAGCATGGCAAAAGCAAGAGGAAGTCCTTCAATCTTCGGACGTAGAACGCGGGGCAAGCAACCCAAGTTCTTCGAGATCCATCTGGGTAATGGGGTCTTCGTCCTCGCTCAGCTCGTCGTTCATCAATGGCGAGGGAATATTGAAATTCGCCGGAATGCGGCCCGAGAGCAGGCCTGCTCCCTTTAATTCTTCGAGACCGGGCAGATCGCGCAATTCCTCGAGGCCGAAATGGTCGAGAAAATCCCGCGTGGTGCCCAATGTAACCGGCCGGCCCGGCGTGCGCCGGCGGCCTCGAAACCGCACCCAGCCCGCTTCCATCAGCACGTCGAGCGTGCCGCGCGAAGTCTGCACGCCGCGGATATCCTCGATTTCGGCGCGCGTCACCGGCTGGTGATAAGCGATAATTGCAAGCACTTCCAGGGCGGCGCGCGAAAGCTTTTTCACCTCGTTTTCATCGCGGCGGATGACGAAGGAGAGATCGGCGGCAGTCCGGAAGGCCCAGGCTCCCTCCACCTGCACGAGGTTGACGCCGCGCGGCGCATATTGCGCCTTCAGGCGCAGCATGATCGCCCGCACATCGACTTTCTCAGGCAGGCGCTCGGCGAGGAAAGCTTCGGGGACCGGCTGCGATGAGGCGAAGACCAGCGCCTCGGCGATGCGCTCGGCCTCGATCGCGGCCTGCAGATCGCGGCCCTCGTCCTCGAAATCCTCGTCGCCCTTCAGATCGATCAAGCCGGCCGCTCCTGTTCCACCACCTGCAGCGTCGCATGTTTCGGGCCTCGGCGCATATAGATCGGCTGAAAGGCGCCGTCTTGGCGGATTTCGAGCTTGCCCTCGCGCACCAGTTCCAGCGAAGCGGCAAAGGCGCTGGCGATGGCGGTAACACGTTTCTCGGGCGCCGCGAGATAACGCAGCAGATAGTGCTCCATCGCCGTCCAGTCCCCGACCTCGCCGATCATCTGGGTCAGTAGCTCGCGGGCATCGGTCAACGACCAGACATTGCGCCTCTCGATCGTCACTTGGGTGATGGCGTGGCGCTGGCGCAGCGCCGCATAGGCGGTCAGGAGATCGTAGAGGCTGGCCGCATAAGCCGACTGCTGCCGGTCGGGAATATGCTCAGGCGCGCCGCGCGCAAAAATATCGCGGCCGAGGCGGTTACGGTTGACGAGGCCTTCGGCCGCCTGGCGCATGGCTTCGAGACGTTTCAGACGGAAGGCGAGCGTTGCCGCCATCTCCTCGCCCGAGGGGCCGTCATCCTTGACCTGCTGGGGAATGAGCAGGCGAGACTTGAGATAGGCAAGCCAGGCCGCCATGACGAGATAATCGGCGGCAAGTTCGATGCGGATGCGCCGGGCGCTCTCGACGAACTGCAGATATTGCTCGGCGAGCGCCAGCACCGAAATGCGCGACAGATCGACCTTCTGGTTGCGGGCGAGATAGAGCAACAGGTCAAGCGGACCTTCGAAACCGGCGACGTCGATCACCAGCGCCGGCTCATGGCTGGCGCGCTCGGCGCCGTTGTCCTGCCACAGCTTGTCCATCGGCGTTGCCGCCTGCGGACGCTCCGTGCCCTTGACCGTGTTCACCAACCTGCTCCTCTGCGATCAGACAATCGCAAACATCGCCTCGAATTCCGCCCGCAACTCAGCCTCATGGGCTGTATCCGGCGCGGCAAAACCTGCTTCTACCGCTTTTGCGCGCGCAAGCGACGCGCCGGCGAGCGGCGGAACGTTTGCCACGACATCCAGCATCTCGTCCATCTTGCCATTGCAATGCAGCACGATATCGCATCCGCCTGCAATGATATTCGCCGCACGCTCGCCGATTGTGCCGGAAAGAGCGTTCATCGAGCTGTCGTCGGAAAGCAGCAGACCGGTAAAGCCGATATGCTGACGGATAACGCCGTCGATCACCTTGCGTGAGGTCGTCGCCGGATTGTCGGGGTCGATGGCGGTGAAGACGAGGTGGCAGGTCATCGCCATCAGCTCGTCCTTCATGGCGATAAAGGGCGGGAAATCATGGGTTTCCAACTCATCGCGCGAGACGGTGACGACAGGCAGTTCCAGATGGGAATCGGCAAAACCGCGACCATGGCCGGGCATATGTTTCATCACAGGCAACAGGCCGCCTGCCTTCAACCCTTCGGCCGCCGCCCGGCCCATGGCGATGACGGTCCCGGGATCGCCGCCATAGGCGCGGTCGCCGATGACATTGCTGCTGCCTTCGACCGGCACGTCGAGCACCGGCAGGCAATCGACATTGATGCCGAGCCGCGCAAGGTCGAAAGCATGCAGCCGCGACATCACCCAGGCGGCGCGCAGGCCGAGTGCTGTGTCGCGGCGATAAAGATCACCGAGCGCCTGACCCGATGGATAACGCGGCAGGACCGGCGGGCGGATGCGCTGGACGCGACCACCCTCCTGGTCGATCAGCACCGGCGCATGCCAACCGACGCTGTCGCGCAGTTCGGCGACAAGATCGGCAATCTGCGAAGCTTCGGAAATGTTGCGCCCAAAAAGGATGAAGCCCCAGGGCCGTTCGCCCCGGTAGAAGGCTTTCTCTTCGGATGTGAGGGCAAGGCCGCTGCAGCCCAGGATCATCGCTTTTGATTCGGTCATTTGGGAATCATAGACCGCCCCGGGCCAAATGCGAGCAAGCGCGGGCGCGATGCACAAAAAAGAGCGGCGGGCCGATCGGCCCGCCGCTCTCACAATTCTGTGACCTGATTTTATTTGGAGATCAGGCAGCTTCCACCGGCTGCGCGATACTTTTCGCAAAGTGCTGCGGCCTCATCCTTGGAGCCGACCGGGATGCGAACACGGTAGAAAGTGCCCTTGCCGGCGATATCGGCCCTGCGGATCTCGTGAGCACGGCCACCCAGCACCCCGGCGAATTTCTTCGAGAGGTTGGCATAGGATTTGTTGGCCTCGTCCTCCGACGGCAGGGACGCGATCTGGAGGCCGTAGCCGCCGGTGGATGCGGCCTGCTGCGGCTGGGCGGCGGCCGGCGCGGCAGAGGCGACCTGCGTCGGCTTCGGCTGCTGCGCGGGCGTGCGGACATTGCCCCTTTCGGTGACGGTGCCGACGACATTGACGGGCTGATCGGCCGGGCGGGCGATCGGAACCGGGGCCGTATCGGCGACCGCCGTCGTCTTGACCGGCCGTACCGGCGCATCGACCGGGGCGGGATTTTCCTGCTGCACATCGGCAGTTGCCGCAGGCGACGGCTGAGCCGGCGCTGCTTCAACAGGTGCTGCCGAACGCGAATCGGCGGAAGCAACCTCGGCGCTTGCCGGGAAGCTTGCAGCCGTTCCGCCGACCGGCGGCACGGCGGGGGTCGACGGCGCGGACTGGGCGGTGACCGGCGGCTGGGCAGACGGCGTTGTCTGGGCAGACTGTGCAGGCGGCTCCGGCTGATCGAGCGGCGCAATCTCCTCGCGGGCGACCAGGGTGCCGTCAGGCTTGACGATCATCGTGCGGACCTTGCGCGGCGAAACGGACGGCGTCTTGTCGGCGCTGCTTGCGGGCGCGTCGTCGGCGTTCGCCTGGTTCGGCAACAGACGCGGATCCTCCGTCTCACCGACCGCAGTCGGCGTGACCCGATCGTCGGCGCCGGCGTTCTCGTCGTCCTCGGGCAGCGCTTCCGGTGTCAGTGTCCGCTGGACGACATCGACGGGCGCCTCGTCGGACGACACGAGCGCCTTCTGCTTCGGATCCTCGGCAGAACCCGCAACCCGATCATAAACGGCCTTGTCCTGGTTGGGCACGGTCTTGCCGCCGGGATTTTCCGGAACGACCTTGACCGGCTCCTTGTCGGCGGTGATCACGCGCGGCTCGCCGGATGCGACAATGCCAAGTCCCTCGCCGTTCCAGACGGAGGAATAGACGCCATAACCGACGCCGGCGAAGACCACGAGCACGACAGCCCCGGCTAGCAACCGGCGCATCGAGCGGGCGCGGCTGAAATCGGCGGCCTGGCTTGCTGACTCGATGCGGACCTCGGAGGTCTCGCGGCGCTCGACCGGCTCGCGCACGCTGCGGCGGAAATCCTCCTCCAGCGCCCGTTCAAAATCGTCGAGGCCGTCGGCAATGGTCGGCTTGACCGGCTTGGCCGCGGCTGCGGTATCCCGGGGCGACGCCGGCATTTCCCGCGGCTTGGCCGGTTCGAAGAAGCTCGCGATCTCCGCGTCGAGATCGAAATCGAAGTCTGCCGTTTTCGCGACCGGAGCAGGTTGCTCGACCGGCGGCAGCGCCGGCACGTGCATGTCGTCGACGGTTTCGGGACGTTCCTCCGGGTCAGAGATCATCGCCGGATCGAAAGGCAGGTCTTCAGTCGATTCTGCGACTGGCGGCGCCCAGTTGAAAGCCGCAACTGGGGCCGGCGGCTCGGGAACGAAAGCCGGCGCGGGTCGTGGAGCGGCAGCGGCGATCGGGCGCATTTCCGGCTGGGGCGCAGGCACCATCGGCTGGGGTGCGGGAGCGACCGCCTGCGGCTGAGGCGCGATGACCGGCGCCTGCGGCTTTGGCTGCGGCGCGGGTTCGGATGCTTCCGAGAAATCGAGATCGGAAAGTTCCAGCTCGATGCCGGCAAGATCCAGCTCGAAATCGTGGCCGGCGAAGGGGTCGTCGGCTTCCGGCACCGGCTGCGGCGCCCGCGAATATGACGGCGCGGCAGGCTGGGGTGCGGCAACCGCAGTAGGCGGCGGCGCGATCGGCCTTACGGCTTCGACAGCATGGGCCGGAGCCGATTCGGCCGGCGCAGGCCGGACGGGCGCTTCGGCCACGGGGGCAGCAGCCACGGGCGCGACGTCGATCGAGGCAGGCTGCGATGTGACAGGCACCGGATTGGTACGCTGCAATACCGGATGCGGCACGGGATAACGCGAGACATCGGCGAGCAGATCGTCGAGATCGAACGTGCCGGCAGTATGCGGCACTTCAGGCACGACCTCGGTCAGCGCCGCATCGGCCTGGATCTCGCCTTCGACGGCGGCGGCAATGAGATCGAAACCGGCGTCGGGCCTAAATTCCTGAAGGTCCTCCTCGATCTCAACAAAATCCTCTGCCTCTGCAATCTCTTCCGGCGCGACCATCTCATCATCGTGACGATCGAGTTCGGCGGGGAAGCCGAGCGACGGAGAAACGGATGCGAACTCCTCGGGAGGTTCGACGGCGGCCGAAGCTTCAATAGCGGCGACGGGCGCCGGCTCCTCGATCACGGGCGCCGGCTCCACCTCGGGAAGATCGGCAAGCGACGTCTCGGCCGGCGCTGCGGCGGTCGGTTCAGCCACCGGCTCGACCCGCTCCGGCTGAACGACCGGCTCCTCGCGTTTGGTCGCATGAAAATTGGCAAGCGGCAGCCGGATGCTGGCAGCCGACCATTGTGGCGCCTTGACAGGCTGCGGCACAGCAGAGACCGGCGCCGCACCGATCGACAATTCGAGCTCTTCGATGAGGTCGCGCGCACCGCCGAAGGCCGATTGCACCGGCGCCTCGAAAGCGGGATCGATGGAGACCGGCTGAGGAGCAACCGCCCAGGCGGCGGCCTGCTCGTCTGCACCGCTTGCGGCAGGTGCGGCAGCTATTTCTTCGACCACAACGGGGGCGACGGAAACCGGCTCGGAAATCTCGGCATGTCCGACAGCGGGAGAGGCATCGAGAACGGGCTCGACATAATCCTCGGGCGCAACCTCGTCGGAAATCGGCTCGGCCGGATGGTCGAGCTCTGCGAGCGGACGCGGCGAATCGTAACGGTCGAATTCGCGCCCGAGCTCATCTTCGAGATCGAAGGCGGGCTCGCGCCGTGCGGCTTCGGTCACCGTATTTGCTGCAACACGCGGTTCGAAGCCGACGATACGAGCAAGCTCGGCCAACGGATCGTCGTCAGCAAACAGATCGTCTCTTCCGCGCGTATCATACGCAAGTTGTTTCTCAGCCATGCTTTTCCCACTCGCAAACGCCAACGCTCAAATGCCAGCGCATTGTGGGGAAATGGTGACGTTATCGCATTTCGTCAGGTGCGGCAGTGCCTGTAATGGCAAGTCCCGACTTCAAAACCGACGCGACGGCGTACACCAGCCCTAGTCTGGCAATACTTGATTTTCGGTTTTTATCATTAACAAATCGTAATTCCGTCTGATCTTTACCTTTGTTCCAGTGCGCGTGGAAGGAACTGGCGAGGTCGTAGAGGTAAAAAGCGATGCGATGCGGCTCCTGCGATTGAGCCGCTGCTTCGACCACACGCGGGAATTCGGCGAGCTTGGCGACGAGCTGCAATTCGGCCGGATCGCCAATGCCAGCAACGGCTTTCGCCAGATCTTCAGACGAAACATCGAGGCCTGGGAAAGCCTCCCTCGCCTGCCGGAAGACCGACATGCAGCGGGCATGCGCATACTGCACGTAAAAAACAGGATTGTCCTTCGACTGTTCCGTCACTTTGGCGAAATCGAAGTCCAGCGGTTCGGAATTCTTGCGGTAAAGCATCATGAAGCGGACCGAATCACGGCCGACTTCCTCGACCACGTCCCGAAGCGTGACGAAATCGCCCGAGCGTTTCGACATCTTCACCGGCTCGCCGTTGCGATAGAGCTTGACCAGTTGGCAAAGCAGCACCGTCAGCTTCGCCTTACCGTCCGAAACACCACGCGCAACCGCTTCCAGGCGCTTGACGTAACCGCCGTGGTCGGCGCCGAGCACATAGATCATCTCGTCGAAACCGCGGTCGAACTTGTTCTTGAAGTAGGCGACATCGGCGGCGAAATAGGTGTAGGAGCCGTCCGACTTGATCAGCGGCCGGTCCATGTCGTCGCCCACCTCGGTCGAGCGGAACAGCGTCTGTTCGCGATCCTCCCAATCCTCAGGCAACTGGCCCTTCGGCGGCGGCAGAGTGCCCTTGTAGACGTAACCCTTGAACGTCAGGTCATTGATCGCCGTGCGGATCGCGGCGGCGCCATTGGCATGCAACGTGCGTTCGGAGAAGAAGATATCGTGATGGACGTTCAACGCCGCCAGATCTTCCCGGATCATCACCATCATCGCACTGATGGTGCGATCCTTGACGATCGGCATCCATTGCTCTTCCGGCATGTTATGCAGCCGCACGCCGTAATCGGCGGCAAGCGACTGGCCGACGGGCACGAGATAATCGCCTGGATAGAGACCCGAGGGGATTTCGCCGATCCGTTCCCCGAGCGCTTCGCGATAACGCAGGAAGACCGAGCGGGCGAGCACGTCGATCTGCGAGCCGGCGTCGTTGATGTAATATTCCTTCTCGACGCCGTAACCGGCAAAGGCGAGCAGGTTGGCGAGCGCATCGCCGACGACGGCGCCGCGGCAATGACCGACATGCATCGGCCCGGTCGGATTGGCCGAGACATATTCGACGTTGACCTTGCGCCCCTCCCCGAGGGTCGAGCGGCCGTAGTCGGTGCCGGAGGCGATCATCGAGGCGAGCAGCCGCTGCCAATAACCGACGGCGAGACGGATGTTGATGAAGCCGGGACCGGCGACCGAGACATCGGCGACGTCGGCATCCTCTTTGAGCTTGGCGATGATGACATCGGCAAGCGCGCGAGGATTGGACCCGAGCGGCTTTGCCAGGACCATCGCGGCGTTGGTCGCAACATCGCCATGGCTCGCATCGCGCGGCGGCTCGACGGTGATGCGGCCGAAATCGAGCTCGGATCGCTTTTCCCTGACCAGATCGATCTGTTCAAGGGCGGTTTTGATCCTGGCTTCGAAGTCGGTAAAAAGGTTCATCGCACTCTTCCATGCATAGGCTGTGCCAAAGGCGCAAATCGGCCTTCGGCGGGCGACCGCTGCCTATCGCAAATCCGGAGTGTGGTCAAACAATCGCCTGTGGGCACTGATTGCATAGGTGTCGGTCATGCCGGCCAAATAGTCGCCGACATGGCGAGCCTTCGGCGCATCGGCGAGGCCGGCGATATGATCGACCCAGTAATGGCTTTGCATCTCCTTGGGGCTGGCCATGTAGGCACCGAAAAGATCGGAGACGATCTGGGCGGCGCCGGCGCGGATACGCATGATATCGGGATTGCGGTAGATGCGTTTGAAGAGCATCGCCTTGATTTGCCTGTCGGTTTCGGCCATCGCGTCGGAGAAGGTGGCGATAACCCGGTCGGCAGCGCGAATGTCGGCTGCGCTCTCAGGGCGAAGAAGTGAAAGACGCTGTTGCGCGACGCCGATCACGTCTTCGACCATACGGGTGATCTGCCGGCGCATGATCTCGTGAGTGAAGCGGCTCGGCTCCAGATGCGGGTATCGCGCCCTCACCTCGGCCATCAGCCCGGCCAGAAACGGGATTTCCTCAAGCATGTCGAAAGTCAGGTAGCCGGAGCGCAGGCCGTCATCGATATCGTGGGTATTATAGGCGATATCGTCGGCAATCGCCGCGACCTGGGCCTCGAGGCTGGCGTAGGTTGCAAGCTCGAGATCGTGCAGTTCGCAATAGTCGAGGATCGGCTGCGGAACCGGGCCGCGTGTGCCGACACCATCCGGCGTCAGCAGCGGACCATTGTGCTTGACGAGGCCTTCGAGACTTTCCCACGTCAGGTTGATGCCGTCGAATTCGGCATAACGCCGCTCCAGCTTGGTCACGATGCGCAGCGATTGGGCATTGTGGTCGAAGCCGCCATAGGGCAGCAGCACCTCGTGCAATGCGTCCTCGCCGGTATGGCCGAACGGCGTGTGGCCGAAGTCGTGCACGAGCGCCACGCCCTCGGCCAGATCCTCGTCAAGTTTCAGGGCGCGGGCGAGCGCGCGGGCGATCTGCGCCACCTCGATCGTATGCGTCAGCCGGGTGCGGTAGTGATCGCCATCCTGGGCGATGAAGACCTGGGTCTTGTGCTTCAGCCGGCGGAAAGCCGTCGTGTGGACGATGCGGTCGCGGTCGCGCTGAAAATCGGATCGCGTCGGACTTTCATCCTCCTGATAGAGGCGCCCGCGCGTCGTCCAGGGGTCCGCCGCATAGACCGCCCTTTCGCTGTTGCCGAAACCCAAAGCCCGCCTGTCAACCGTCATTCTTCACCGTCATTCTGCCTGTTGCCGCATCTGCCCATTGACGCCGCTTTGCCCTGTTCATACCTATAGCCCGACGAAACGACAAAGGCGCCCGCCGACCGTTTCGCACATCATGGCCTTTTTGCGAAGATCATGGTAAGTTCTTTTGATATCAGGCATTTGAACATTTCAGTGCCAAAACCCATTCTCTCCGGATCTTGACCCCGGCAGGAGGAAACATGACGGATACGAGTGTAACCCTTTCAGATGCCGCGGCAAAGCGTATCGCTGCGATCATCGGCGCGGAGGCCGGCAAGAGCGCGTTGCGCGTTTCGGTCGAAGGCGGCGGCTGTTCGGGCTTTTCCTATAAGTTCGACCTTGCCGACAGCGCGGGCGACGATGACATCATCGTCGAAAAGAACGACGCGAAAGTGCTGATCGACAGCCTGTCGCTCGTCTATATGGCTGGCTCCGAGATCGACTTCGTCGATAATCTGCTTGGTCAATCCTTCCAGATCAAGAACCCGAATGCGGTGGCAAGCTGCGGCTGCGGCACCAGCTTCTCGATCTGACCTTCCAGAAACATTTCGCTGTGCGAACGAACCGGCCGAAGAAGCGCTTCCGGCCGGTTTATCGTCTTGTCCTGTTGTGAAAGACCACGATAAAAGAAGCGCACGCAGCGAAATAGGACGAAGAGATGAAGATCGCGACTTGGAACATCAACGGCGTCAAGGCGCGCATCGACAATCTGACGCAATGGCTCAAGGATTCCGATCCTGATATAGTCTGCCTGCAGGAGATCAAGACGATCGACGAAGGTTTTCCCAGGCTGGAGATCGAGGCGCTCGGCTATCACGTCGAGACGCACGGCCAGAAGGGCTTCAATGGTGTGGCGATTCTCTCCAAGACTTCGCCTTCCGAAGTCAACCGCGGCCTGCCCGGCGATGCGCTGGATGAACAGTCGCGTTTCCTCGAGGCGGTGTTCACGCTGCCGAACACGCGCATCCTGCGCGTCTGCTGCATCTATTTGCCGAACGGCAATCCCGTCGAAACGGAGAAATATCCCTACAAGCTCGCCTGGATGGAACGCCTGCGGAGCTTTGCCGCAGAGCGCCTCGCCTATGAGGAGATGCTGGTGCTTGCCGGCGATTATAACGTCATCCCCGAGCCGCACGACTGCTTCGACCCCAAGGTCTGGGAAAACGATGCGCTGTTTCTGCCGCAGACGCGGGAGGCATTCCGCAGGCTCGAAAATCTCGGGCTGACGGATGCGGTGCGCGCAACGACGGACGCGACGCGGCTCTATTCCTTCTGGGACTATCAGGCAGGTGCGTGGCCGAAGAACAACGGCATCCGCATCGACCACCTGCTGCTCTCACCGGAGGCTGCCGACCGGATGACGTCGGCGGCGATCGAAAAACATGTGCGGGCCTGGGAAAAGCCGTCCGACCACGTGCCTGTCATCGCCTATTTCGATTTTGCGGCCTGACATTCGCAGCCCATAGCACCGCGTCATTGCAAGCGCGTATCAGGGCGCTGCATCGCAGGCTTCAGTCGGAGCCGCTCGCGATGGCGTGCGACAGCGATACTGCCGTGCGGCGGTCGGCCTCGTTCGCAACCGAGAAAGCCTGCTCCTGCAGGGCTTCCATCCAGCCGCAGTCCTTGGGCTTGCAGCGGTCGAGAGCGGCGGTCATCAGCGCGAGACCGCGGGCCGTCTGGCCTTCGTCGAAGAGAATATTTCCGAAAATTGCCATGGCGCCGGGATGGCCACTCTTGCGCGCCTGGTTCAACCATTTCTTCGCCTGCTGCGGGCTGGCATTGCCGCCCTCGCCGGCCAGCATCATCTGCGCCAGCTGGAACTGCGCTTCGGGAACGCCAAAAGTGGAGGCCACCTGGAAATAAAGCTGGCGTGCCTGGGTGAGATCGATCTTGACCGGGCTGCCGGATATGCCGTGCTTGTAGTAATTGGCGAGCGAGAGAAGCGCGTTGACGAAGAAGCCGGTGTCCTCCGAGCCGGGTTCGACACCCTGCTGGGCAATCTCGCTGTAGATCTTGAAGGCTTCGAAATCATCCTGGGTGACGCCGTCGCCGTCGGCATACATATTGGCGAGCGCCCAGCGTGAACCGGTATGGCCTTTTTCGGCGGCGTATTTGTAAGCTTCGACCGCCTCCTCCTTCTGTCCGTTTTTGTAGGCCTTGAAGCCGAACTTGAAGAGGTCGAAAGGACCGGATTCCTTGCTGACGTCGCTTTTGATGTCGAAAGCGCGAACCGGGCCAGACATTGCCAGCGCGATCCCTATGCCTATCAGCATGAATTTGAACAACTTGAACTCGGACGTTACCATTTCAACCGATTTCTTTCGTTCATCGCACGCAGCCGGCGCGGGCGCCGGGCAGACGGTCGATGTATTCATTCGAGGCGAGCGATCCCGCGGTGGGCTCCATGGCCCCTTCGCCCGCGTCGCATCCAGCCCATTGGCCGTTTCCCGGCCGAATTTTCAGCATGTCATCTAGAACCACCCGGCTCCCGGCATGGCCCCACTGCAATCTGCCTGGCATTCCTTTGGCAGGCGCGGCATCCGCCTTCCTGCCTTGATCGCTTTGGTAAACAGCAAATGTGACGAAACCAGTATCGGCTTCTCCGCCAAAGCCGCGCTGCTCAGGCGTATTGGTCGAAAATACCGACAGTGGACGGATCGACAACCTCGTTGCAAGGCTGGATCTGCGGCCGGAACAGCCTTGTCCAGAAAGCGAAACGGCCGCAATCGAACGACTGTCGCCAATCGCGTCGTATGACCTGCTGTTGTCGGAAAAAAATCGACCCATGCTACTCTTTACACGCACCCTACGTCTGCCGTCTCGTCGCCTGCCAATATCGCTGCGCTCTCTTTGTGGCGGGAAATAGACAAATTCGCCGCGCAGTCACCATATGCCAACCGTCGTAAAAAAGTGTTGCTGAATCGTCACAAAATCGGCGCGGGAATAGTATGATTAACGGACGCAAAACAGAAAAGCCCGGCACTGCCGGGCTTTCAATTCTTCAAATCGGAGTATTAGAACTTGACCTTTAGGCTCGTCGACAGTGCAGTGACCAGATCGTTGCCGAAGGAATAGGAGACGTCATCTCCAAACGTGACACCATTCTGGGTCACAACGCCGGACGAGCCGCTCGTCAACAGACCCACGGCGCCGGCGATGCGCCATTCGATATGTTCGGTCGGCGTATAGGCTGCACCGACACCCAGCGTCCAGCTGTCTGTCTGTGCACCATAGCCCTGGCTGGTGCCGCGGTCCCAGGTCAGGCTTACCGCACCGGCCCATTGATCGGTGAACTTGTGGCCGACACCACCGGAGATCGTCCAACCGTCACGATAAAGCAGGTCGAGGGAGGTCAGTTCCGTCGCGCCGCCGGATTTGCAGGCGGCCAAGCCCTTTGTCGAGGTCGGGCAGAAAGGCACGGATTGAAGCACACTCCAGTTCGTCCATTTCACCGAGCCGAAGGCGAGCCAGTCTGGAGCAATACCGCTTTGCAACTTCAGCTCAAGTGAATCCGGCGCTTCGGCGGAACCAAAAACAGGTGTGACTTGACCTCCATAAACCGGCACAACTGGAACCTGACGGAGATCAACAGTTCCGGTCAGGTCGTCGTACTTGACGCGGCTGTTATAAACGAGGCTCGCGCGCATCGCATATTCCGGAATCTCATAGGCGAGGCCGGCCCGCCAGCCCCAACCGCTATCTTCCAGATCAAGGCGGCCGACGCCCGTGCCTACGCCGAGTAGAAGCGGAAGTGTTGAAACCAGACGTTCCTTGAAGCCCTCGACTTCCTGGTAAAAGGCGCCGCCGATGAAGCGAAGCTGGCCGGGACCGACGTCAAAACGATAGGAGCAAGTGCCGCCATAGTTGCGGGTCTTGATTTCCGTTTCGATGTTGTTGTTGGCGCCCGCCCAGTTCAGACCAGGATCGGAGTGGCCGCCGAAGGGCTCGGAATAATCGACGAGGCAATCGATCGTATCGGCGAAGCCGGCTTTGAAGCCGACATAGGGAATGGTGTAATTCGACGTCTCGTCGGCGGTGTCCGAACGGGTGTTGAGATTGCCACCCCCAGTTAAGACGGATGTATTCGTGTCACGGACGTCCTTCAGCTTGCGCTGTGGGGTGACGTAGGTCACACCCGACTGGAACGAAAAAGGCGACGTGTCGAACAGTTGGTCGATATTGTATCCGCCGCGCTCCAGACCGCCGGCGAAGGACGGCGATGCAAGCGACGAAAGAAGAACGAGCGACGTTACGCCCTTGGAAAACCTACGCGATGCCATTGTGTCTCCCCCACTCCAGCAATTGATGTGACGCCACTGTAGTAAGTGTTCGCCTGACATGGCAACGCGCCCCACGGCAGCGCTCCCGGGCATTGCAGTGGCCAACTTACGTAAAAAAATTGACGGACACGTCAAAAAATCTGGTTAATAAAATTTTATTCCGAAACCACCGGGTTTCAGCCTGGCTTTTGGGTTTTCATTCCACACATTGCGAAAGCTGTATCAATCCGACAACAGTGGCAGTTTTCGCCCTTGGGATGCCAGCATAGCCACAATCCACAGGCTCAGGGCCCGAAATCAGCCGCTTTCAGGACCGAATCACGCGGGCGCCTAGAACGACAAAAGACGCGCCTTAGCCGGGCGCGTCTTTGAAATGATTTGCCAAAATGGGCAGCAAAACTTATCCGGCTTCGCTCACCCTGGAAAGGGCGATCTTCAGGCTCGCCATCTGACCCTTCAGTTCCTCTAAACGCTCGCGCTCAGCCTCGACCACTTCGGGATTGGCATTGGCGACGAACTTCTCGTTGGAGAGCTTACCGTCGATGCGCGACATCTCGCCTTCCATCTTGCCAATCGCCTTTTCGAGACGCGCCTTTTCCGCGGAAAGGTCGATCAGATTGCCGAGCGGCAGGCAGATGGTGGCCTCGGCGACGACGATCTGGGCTGCTCCCTTCGGCGCATCGTCGGCCAGCGAGATCGCCTCGACACGCGCGAGTCGCTTGATGGCGGCGTCGTGGCGGAACAGCCTTTCGCGGGTCAGGTTGTTGGCCTTGACCACGACGAGCGGCGCTGTGGCCGACGGCGGCACGTTCATTTCGGCGCGCACGGAACGAATGCCGGAGACGAGGTCGATCAGCCAGTTGATCTCGTCGGCAGCCGCGTCGTCAGCATAGGAGGGCGCCGGCCATTCGGCATGGCAGACCAGCGTGTCGCGCTCTTTGCCTTCACCTGCCGTATGCGCCCAGAGCTCTTCGGTCATGAAGGGCATGAAGGGATGCAGCAGCTTGTAGATCTCTTCGAGAATATAGGCGCTGCAGGCCTGGGCTTCGGCCTTGGCGCCCGCATCCTCGCCGTTGAAGACCGGCTTCAAAAGTTCGAGATACCAGTCGCAGACCTCGTTCCAGACGAAACGATAAAGCGCGCCGGCGGCGTCGTTGAAGCGGAAGGCTTCAAGCGCTTCCGTAACGTCACGTTCCGTACGGGCAAGTTCCGTCAGTATCCAGCGATTGATGGTGAGTTCGGCCGCCTCCGGCACGAAATGCGGATCGCTTTTTGCACCGTTCATCTCGGCAAAGCGCGTGGCGTTCCAGAGCTTGGTGCCAAAATTACGGTAGCCGGCGATGCGGGCCGGATCGAGCTTCACGTCGCGGCCCTGGGCCGCCATGATCGCCAAGGTGAAGCGCAGCGCGTCGGCGCCGTATTCGTCGATCAGTTCCAGGGGATCGATGACGTTGCCCTTTGACTTCGACATCTTCTGTCCGTTCTTGTCGCGCACCAGCGCGTGGACATAGACGGTATTGAAGGGCTCAACGGGGCTGCCGTCATCATCCTTCATGAAGTGCAGGCCCATCATCATCATGCGGGCAACCCAGAAAAAGATGATGTCGAAGCCGGTGACGAGAACGTTGGTCGGATAATAACGGGCGAGTTCCGGCGTTTCGTCCGGCCAGCCGAGTGTCGAGAAGGGCCAGAGAGCGGAGGAGAACCACGTGTCGAGCACGTCCTCGTCCCGCGTCAGGATCTCGCCCGGCTTGAAGTTTTCGAGGAGGTCCTCGACATAGGCCTTCATCGGCCCCTCATGCGAGAGGTAATGCTGGATCGCCGCCTGCAACGCCTCTTCCTCCGTCTTTTCGACGAAGACCTGGCCGTCCGGACCGTACCAGGCGGGGATCTGGTGACCCCACCAGAGCTGGCGGGAAACGCACCAGGGCTGGATGTTTTCCATCCATTCGTAATAGGTCTTGTCCCAGCTCTTCGGCACCATCCTGGTGCGGCCCTCGCGCACCGAAGCGATCGCCGGTTCGGCGAGCGTCTTGGCATCGACATACCATTGCTCGGTCAGCCGCGGCTCGATCGGCACGCCGCCGCGGTCACCGTGCGGGACCATGTGCTTGTGCGGCTCGATCTTGTCGACGAGACCGGCCTCTTCGAAAATCTCGACGATGACCTTGCGCGCAAAGAAACGATCCTGCCCTTCCAGGCGATCCCAGGCGCCGTGCAGCGCCGCCGGATTATCGAGACCTTCGAGGAAATCCTCATTGTCCTTGATGGTGATCGTGCCGTCGCCATTCATGATATTGATGATGCGAAGGCCTGCGCGCTTGCCGACGTCGAAGTCGTTGAAATCATGCGCAGGCGTGATCTTCACCGCGCCGCTGCCGGCGGCCGGATCGGCATAGTCGTCGGCAACGATCGGAATCCTGCGGCCGACGATCGGCAGAATGACATGCTTGCCGACAATGCCCTGGTAGCGTTCGTCTTTCGGATTGACGGCAACACCGGTGTCGCCCAGCATTGTCTCCGGCCGTGTGGTTGCGACAACCACATAGTCGCGCGTCTCGAATTCGGTCGGCTTGCCTTCCTCATCGAAAGCGATCGGGAACTGATAGGTGACGCCCTTTTCTAGCGGATAACGCAGGTGCCAGAGATTGCCCTTGACCTCGTGCTGCTCGACTTCGATATCGGAAATTGCCGTCAGCAGCTTCGGATCCCAATTGACCAGACGCTTGTCGCGGTAAATCAGACCTTCCTTGTAGAGCGTGACGAAAACCTCGAGAACGGCCTTCGACAGGCCTTCGTCCATGGTGAAGCGTTCGCGCGACCAGTCGCATGAGGCACCCAGGCGCTTCAGCTGATTGAAGATCAGGCCGCCCGATTCAGCCTTCCACTCCCAGACCTTGTCGATGAAGGCGTCGCGGCCCATGTCGCGGCGGCCCGGCAGCTGCTGTTCCATCAGCTTGCGCTCGACGACCATCTGCGTGGCGATGCCGGCGTGATCCATGCCCGGCTGCCAGAGCACGTTCTTGCCGCGCATGCGCTCGAAACGCACCAGGATGTCCTGCAGCGTGTTGTTGAGCGCATGGCCCATATGCAGCGAACCGGTGACATTCGGCGGCGGGATGACGATGGTGAAGGTCTCGGCCCCGGGCTTGGCGTTGGCGCCAGCGCGGAAGGCGTCCTCTTCATCCCATTTCGCTGCGATTTTTGGTTCGACGGCGGCGGAATCATAGGTCTTGTCGAGCATTTTCTGACCAATTTTCGAGGTTCGAGGGTGGCGTTTGTAAATAGGATGGCCACGGCCAAGTCAATAAAAAAGCCGCCCCGGAGACCGGAGCGGCTTTTCCAAGAAAAAGCAATCCGATCAACGGCGCGGGCCGCGCGCCACGCGCTCGATTTCCTCGCGCACCAACCGCTCGACCAGCGTCGGCAGATTATCATCAAGCCATTCGCGCAGCATCGGGCGCAGCATGTCCTCTGCGATTTCATCCAGCGAGCGGCGCTCCGCGCCGTCGATCGCCGCAGCAAGCTCCTCGAAGGAACGGCTGATCTGCAGACCGGCATCTTCGGAGAGAAGCGTCGACTGGACCTCATCGACAACGCTCGGCAGGAAGCGCTCGGTCGACGAACCGGCGGGCTCTAAGGCAGGCGGCGCCGTTTCGACGACCGGGGCCGGCTCGGCGACGGCCACCCGTGGCGTTTCGACAGGAGCCGGCTCGGCCGGCTGCTGAATGCCATGTGGCGGAACGGGTGCTGCAGCGGCCGGGAAAACGGGCTGGACCGGCTGCGGCTGCGGCGCCGTCGCGCGCGACGGTTCCGGCGTCACGGCCGGCTGCGGTTCGGGCTGACGGAAGCCGCTCGGAATTTCCCGCAGGGCCTGACCGGCCTGCACGGCACTGCGCTCGGAGGCGGCGCGCACGCGGGCGGCGACATCGGCAAGCGACAGGGCGCGGGCCGGCGCTTCCGTCTCGGGGGCGGTCCCGGCCGAATTGGCGGCGACGAAACGCGGATCGGAAGAGCGCATGGCCGGCTCGGGGAACTCGACGCCGGCATAGGTGTCATCGACGGTCAGATGGATCTCGGAGCCGTTCACGTCCTCGTCGGAGCCGTAAACCGGCGGCAGGGATGCGGAAATCGCCTTGCCGGCGCCGGGTTCATTGCTTTCGATGATCTGGCGGATGGACGCCAGAATTTCTTCCATGGACGGTTCACGCGCTACACTTGGCTGAGCCATATCTATCCCCGTTATCCCAAAACAACGACCGGATGGTGTGGAGCGTTCATCCGAATCACCACGACCTTAGAATACCCCAGACGTGAAAAAAATCATCGCGAATCAAATGAATGCGGCCATGCACAGTTTTGTTACCCAATGAATGCCGTCGGCAATTCGCGGCCGAGGCGTCAGGATAAATGATGTTTGTGAAGGGTTTCCGGCAGCGCGAACGACTCCGCCCGGAAATCGGAATCGATCTTGAGGGCGGATGCGCTGATGCAAACTGTCACAGCGTCCTTTGCGCGTCTGAAAAGACACGCGGCGCGCAAATAAAAGCGGGCGCCATCGGCGCCCGTCGCTGCAATTCGTCGAGGAGACCAGCGTCAGAAAACGAATTCGCGCGCCTTGGCGAAACCCGGCAGCGGCTTGACTGAAGCATTGAAGAAGACGTTCTCCGAAATGGCGCCGCGCTCGGCGACGAAGACCTTGGCGCGGGCGGCATTGCCATGACCTTCGACCGTGACCAGACGGCCGCCATCGCGCAATTGGCCGAGAAGAGCGGCCGGAACTTCCTCGACCGCGCCATTGATAAAGATCAGATCATAGGGAGCGCCGGCAGCGTAGCCCATTTCGAGCGGGCCGGTGACAACTTCGACCTTGCCGTAGCCGGCAAGCTTTTCCTTCGCCTCGGCGGCCAGACCCTCGTCGCATTCGAGCGCGATGACCGAGCCGGCGATAATCGACAGCAGCGCCGATGTGTAACCGGTGCCGCAACCGACTTCGAGCACGAAATCATCCTTGCTGATAGCAGCGAGCTGCAGCAGCTTGGCGAGTGGCGAAGCTTCCATCAGGAAGCGGGCCGGCTTGCCCGGTGCGGCAGCGGAGATCTCGACATCGTTGTCGACATAGGCCAGGAGCTTTGCCTTCTCCGGCACGAAAGCCTCACGCGGCACCGTGAGAAACGCCGTCAGCACGGAATGCGAGGTCACGTCGGTCGTGCGAACTTGGTTGTCGACCATCTTTGCGCGCGCTGCTTCGAAATCCATCATGTCCTCTCGCTCTTGAAAGCGGTTCCTGTCCCCCGTCTCTTAATCTCCGACACGAATGCTTTCAAGGCTTGGCAGCAGTCGGCGAAAAGAATCCGGCGGACGCCTCTTTCGAGCCACAGGAGGGGAAAGGCGCTGCAGACCAAACATGGAATCCCCTGCCCCTTCATGGTATGATTTGCAGCGGAGGAAATGGGAGGAGCAGGCCATGTCTGCGATTTTCGAATATCTGACGCTGTTCGATTTCTTCATCCTCGCAGCGCTCATCGGCATCTTCTGTTGCAGGTTGCTGGACGGTGAAACAAGCTGAGGAGCGCGCGCTGCGGCATGGAGCCGCTGGCGCCGGTCACGATCTCATCCGGGCGGACGCGGGCTGCGCACGCCGGTTGGCATAGGCTGGACCGAGCGGCGGCTGCAATTCGGCGCGATAGCCTTGAAATATCAAGGTTTCACAATCATTTATCAGCGGTGGGGAAATATTGGAGGCCTCGCCCGGAATTGAACCGGGGTACAAGGATTTGCAGTCCTCTGCGTCACCACTCCGCCACGAGGCCTCACATGCTCATCATCTGAGCCGTGGCGAGCGTTTAGAATGATCGTAAGGAAATCGCAAGAGGGCATTTTGCAAAAACGCCATTCCGCGGCAGCCGAGAAGACCATTTTTCCATCCCGGGACACGCCGCGGCCCAGGCTGAAACTTCCTCTCGGCGATCACGCCCTGTTTCGCACCAACCACAGCATTTGAACCAACTCTTAACTTGACTTCGGACGCCTACCCGCCATCTTCCGCCCCGGGAGGGTATAGGAGCTGCTGTATGAAATGGGCTGCCCTCAAGTCAAATCAGGGACGTGCGGCGTATAACGCCGAAACCGGCGATCTCCGCGTAAAGTTCTCCGGTTCCGCGGCGGTACGACATGCCGACATTCCGCCGCATGTCTACCAGAACCTGCTGGAAACGAACGATCCCCATTTCTATTACCAGTACTATATCGCGCCATCGCGCTTCTCGCCGGCTCGTCGAGGGCCGATCTCGATGGTCTCCTACGGACTGAAGCTCGTTCTGCTTCTGGCCGCCTGCAGCCTGTTGATGGCAACCGATCTCGATCCGGGCCATGACGTGATTTTCGAGGAAAGCCAACTGAGATCGAATTAGAACCGCGTGCGCCCCCGGGTCCATGCGTCTCGATCCCGACAGCCTGCAGCGCGCAATCAGGCAACGATGCTGACCGTCGCAAGCGAGGTCCTGCTCCGGGAGCGGTAGCGGCGATCGTCCCGGCCACGGTCGTTCTCGCCGTCGCGCTCATTGCGGCCGTTAAAATTGCGATAGTTGCGAGGCCCGCTATATCCGCCGCCCTGGCCTTGATCGATGACGCAGCCTTCCGGACGGCGGCAAATACCGCCGGCGTCAAATCCGCGGCTGTCGACGGGTTGGGCTCCGGCGGACCTCGCCGAAAGAATCGCCGCCGCTGACAGGACGACAATCAAGAACACTTTCATTACCTCACCCTCGGTAGTGCCGTGTTGGCGCAAGCGATCCGCACTCCCGCGGGGCTCTGCGGTGATCAGCCTCATCCGGCCGGTCTTCCCCGCTTATGCCACCAGACTGCCAGCCGGCGCCGAAGCCTCCGCGCTATGGGAAGGTCATGCGAGAGCACCAGGAGGCCGAGCGGTATCATCCAGAAACCCAGGATCGGAAGAAAGCCCAGGAAGCCGCACAAGACGAGGGCCACGCCGATTGCCATCCGCCCGATGCGCGAACGCGGCATACCGATGCTGAAGGAGCCGAGCATAAGCCTGTGGCTAGCGTGATCGATGCCGAAGCGCCGTGCCCGCACCCTGCGCTTCTCGCTACCCGTGTTCTGGCGATCATCCCTTTTTGTCATTTCCCAGAGATGGGCATAGGCCACCCAAATACAAGTTCATTTCATTTTTTTGAAAAAACCGCTTGGCAAATCGGGCAAGCATTTGTATTAGCCCACTCACACCGCGCCAAGCAGTGATCCCTGGTAGCTCAGCGGTAGAGCATTCGACTGTTAATCGACAGGTCGCCGGTTCGAATCCGGCCCGGGGAGCCATTTCTTAATTGCCTGTTTTGTTGAGAAATCCGAAGACAGGCATTTACTTCCCACCTTCCCTCCCCGCTTTAGCATCCTGTGATAATTCGCGGTTGAAGTTCTGCACCGCACGCAGCTTTGCGCGGGCGCCTTCTTTTGTGATGCATGTTTATTCCGAGCGAAATCGGTGCGCCCCGATGGCGCACGCGTTTCTGTCGGAGATGTAAAACGGGTTGTGTTCGCATACAGCCGGTTTCAGACAAGATGCCGGCGATACGGAAGCGTGCCGCCGGCCTGTGAGGCCGACGGCCAAGTGGCCCGGGCACTGCCGCCTAAAAATTGAAGTACACAGTCACACCCGACCGACGGCGATAGGGGGAATAATCGCGATAGCCGTAACGCTCGCGATAATACCGCGGACGGTAGCAAGAGTCGTAGTACCGGCAGTCGCGGGAAGCGTACCGGCGTTTCTTCCAGTGGCCATACGCATGTCCATTACCGTGACGACGGTGTTTGACCTGCTCGACGTCGGAGGTGTGCACAGCTACCGCTTTTGGCACGACGATCGGCATGGCGTTTAGCGGCAGAGCGAAACATGCAGCCAAGACTGACGCTGCGACTGCGGGTAAAAGCTTGTTCATCGGCGCATCCTTTCCAGCCCGCAAGTCTGGGTTAATAGGCATTAACCTAGGATGAACGGCTCTCCGCTGCGGATCGAAGGTGCGCCATACCCGTCTCATAAGTTTTTCAACAAGTACGGTTTATTGGAACGAAGATATTCTGAGTCACCTGGAGCATAAAAAAGGGAAGAGATTGGGAAGAAGATGCTTACGGAGGGTTTTCGACCCCCTGGAGTTCGAAGCAGCGTAACGACTGGTGCGACTAGCGGAATATCCTCTGTCAAATACCGTACAGGAACTTGGCCGAGCCCCTGCCGTTAAGGCGTAGGATCGCACGGGTGTTCCTCGTTTTTTCTGTGCGGTCCGCTCGCCAAGCTTGCCCCGCCACGGCGGGGCATTTTTTCCGAGCGCCGCGGAAGCCAATGTAAATCGATCAATTGACAGCGCCCAACTTGCGACGGGACGCAGCCGAAAGAGATGAGAACGCCCGTCGCGAAATTAGGCGCAGCAGGTCAGCGATTAAGGCTAACGGCAGCCGCTGCGCGGTGCAGGTGAATTACCAGGTCTGGCGATTATACCAATCGTCGATATCTCTCCTGGTGCGGTCTTTTTCATAGCCGTAGCGCTCTTGGATCTTGCCTTCGAGCTGATCGCGCTTACCGTTGATGACATCAAGATCATCGTCGGTCAGCTTGCCCCATTGCTCCTTGACCTTACCTTTCATCTGCTTCCAGTTACCTTCGACGCGATTCCAATCCATGGTTAGTTCCTCCTATCTTGGGATAGAGGAACGGGGACGAACGATAAGGGTTCCGCTTCGGTCAGCGGTGGCGGTTCCACCTTGCGGAAAAATATTCACACACCACAGATCAATCACAGTGGCCTCCGCGGATTGACCACGGTACCATCTCTAATAACTGCACGACCGACCGTTGCCGGGTCGGAAGCCGTCGGCACAGGCCGGGTTCATTGAATCGCCCGGCTGATATCCCGATGCCGAGCCGTATGAGTTTGGTGAGGTCGAGCAGGCTGAGGCAAGGGCGGCCAGAGTAATTGTGCCGGCCGCTAAAAATGCCCGAAATCTCTTCATCTCTACTTCTCCCATTGTCGCCGCGATCGGTGAGCGAGCTCCCCAGGAACAAAGGGAGTCGTTTTCCAAACTTACTCCGAAATCGCTTGCGCTTAGAGATATAGGCACTTCTGCAAGGGACGCAGCTCCAGCAGCGCGTATTCTTGCCGATCGTCATGAATTTCGCGTGCAGGCGGTCCGATATGCCCGCCTTTGCTAAGGCATCTCGAATAGCATTGGACGCGTACCCCGGAAGCGATGTTCCTTCCGGGGTAGCTTTGTGACGCGGCGTCCGCGCTTACTGGCATGCATTTGCAGCATCGGGCTGTGTCGAGCTGTTGCCGGAAGTGGGAGCCGGGTTGCCGGTGCCACCGGCCTGCTGGCGCTGACAGTCGTTCGGGTCGCCACCGGAGCTGTTCGCACCGGTCGCGCCGGCGCCGATGGTGGTATTTGCGCCGGTGCCGCTGGCGTTGGTATTGCCGGAGCCTGAAGCATCAGTACCAGACGTGGTGCCGCTGCCGGAACCTGAAGCTCCGCCACTGCTACCGCTGCCAGATCCCCCGCCGCCCGATTGCGCCATTGCCGATGTTGCCAGGCCAATCGAAATTGCCGTTACTGCCATCATTCTCAGAAGCATGGTATCCTCCTCGAGGCTTCATTGCCGATAGGCAGCAAACAAGAGCCCCAGAAGATTGTTTCAGTTCGAAAGCGTACTGGAACTTCCGCCCTCGCCGATTTTGTTGCCTGAGCTGGATCGCGCAGACGGAGGCTCTGTCCCGCACGCACCACCCTCGCTTTGCGCGACCTCCTTCACCACCGATATTTTCGCGTGCAGCGTCTCGCACTTGCACGATCGATGCGCGAGACGCGTTCTTTCTTGACTCGACGACCAGTCGGAACATAATGAGAACATCCGTATGGCAAAAGCTGAAAACATGGTCGAAAGTTTTGAAGGAGATCGGGGTCGTGCGTCCGCAGGCAGCTGAAAAACTGGCAGAAGACGCGCTGAAAGGAGAAGTCGACGCAGTCGTCGCTTTTCACGACGGCGACATTCGTGCCGCCATTACGACGCTGCTGCTGGATTGCCGTCACCTGCGACTTCAGCTTGCCCTTCGAGATGGAGGGGTGAGCCGCGGCACGGCATGTGAACGCTCGACGTCTCGCGAAGGGACATGAAACATCGTCGCAGCATCGAGCTCGTGCCGCCTGATCGTCATGCCATCGAAATCGACAATGCAACGCTGGCGAACCTGCCGGAGTGGTTCGTCATCTACGCCCGTTGCCGTGCTTGCCGCCACCAAGCGCCTATAGACCGGCGGGACGTTGCCTGGCGCTGCGGCCAAAACCTATCCCTCGCCACGCTGGCCAAGCGCCTCAGATGTCGGGAATGCGACAACCGCTCCGCCAACCTGCTGCTCCTTCGGATGCTGCCGCGCGATTGAGGACGTCCCCGCGCGTTGCGCGACGACATAGTCTGCCGGGAACAAACCTCGTGGTTAAAAGTTGTGTGGCATCAACCATGTAACGTCGACTTTGACAGGAGGTCTCTCATGGGTCGCGGTATTCTACTTTGGCTGCTCGGTGTTCCACTGCCTATCATCATTCTTCTGGCTCTGTTTATGCGATAGGAACAGATCATGTCGGTTTCAATGACAGGTTCCGGAGAAGTTGCCACTCCGGTCGAATCCTCCAAATCGGCCATGACATGGGGACCCATCTTCGGCGGCGCAGCCGCCTCCATCGGAGTGACCCTCATCCTTCTGCTTCTGGGATCCGGGCTCGGGCTGACGATGGTGTCTCCCTGGTCGGGGCAAAGCAGTTCGCTCGGAACACTTGGCGTTACGGCGGCAATCTGGCTCGTTCTCGTGCAATGGCTCTCCTCTGCGCTTGGAGGCTATGTTACCGGCCGCTTGCGGACCAAATGGGCGGCCGTCCACACCGATGAGGTGTTCTTCCGGGACACCGCACATGGGTTCTTAAGCTGGGCTCTGGCGACGATCTTTGTCGCCGGGTTCCTCGCATCGTCGCTGTCATCGCTCGCCGGCGCCGGCGCCCAAGCGGTGGGATCGGCCGCACAGGCCGTGGGTTCCACTGCCACAGCCGCCGGTACGGCAGCCGCATCGTCAGCAACGTCGCCGCTGGATCTTTCCACCGCCTATTTCACCGACGCCTTGCTGCGTCCTGATCAGGCGCGTGCGGCGGCCACATCCAATGATGTCGCGGCGACATCGGAAGTCTCCCGCATTCTCCTCAATGGTGCCGCCGAGGGGCAAGTTCCCGATGAGGACAAGGCCTATCTTGCCACCATCGTCTCTGCCCGGACCGGTCTTTCCGAAGCCGATGCGCGCGCCCGCGTTGACACGGTTCTGAAACGTGTCGACGACGCCAAGGTCGCCACCCAGAAGGCTGCCGACGAGGCACGCAAGGCCGCTTCCACCACGGCATTGCTTGGATCCCTGTCGCTTCTGGTCGGCGCTTTCATCGCCGCTGCGGCCGCGGCTCTCGGAGGATCGCAGCGCGACGAAGAGGAAGATCTCATCGTCACCCCCCGGGTGTAGAGGATGAGCAATGGGGGCGCGGAAATGCTGTGCCCCCATGTAAACACCCTCGGCTCTCTCAGGTCGGATGAGGCGTCATCCAGGCGGCCGCTTTTGTCATAGGCTTCGCTCGCGCCGAACACGGGGCCGCCGCAAAGCTTCAGTTTGTAGGTGCCAACCTTTCGAACTTTAGGCTCGCCACGCGTTCGGGTGATGGACAAGGCTCCAATCTGCTCCATCTCTGATTACAGGCTGTGGAGAGCCGTATGCGCTGGCGCTTTCGACAGATTTCTGACCTCGCCGCGTCCTGGGCAGGACATCGTGTGCTGCCCGTCGCGCTGATCGCGTTCGTTGTCATATGGACGGCGGTCGGTCTGAACTTTTCCTTTCCTCGGCGGTGGTTTTTGCTGACCAATACTTTCTGCACGCTCATCGCGTTCTTTGTAGTGCTGCTGGTGCAACACGCCCAAAATCGAGACACGAAGGCGCTCCATGCCAAGCTTGACGAACTCATCCGTTCAAGCGAGGCGGGAAACCACTGGATTGCGGCCGAGAAGAGAGATGCCGACGCCATCGAGGCTATGCGCCGGCAACACCAAGCACAGATTTCGGAAAGGCAAGCCTGAAGCGCGACGAATTTAGGCGGATGTTGCCTCTGCGTCAGATTTCTCCTCCGCTTTCTCCTCGACGCATTCGGCCTTTTCAGCGAGCGACTTGCTCATTTCCCTCAGTTCGCCCTCATCCAGCTTTTCGATGCCGACGAATTTATTGGCGGCCTGGCTCGTGAGAATGAGCTCGTCGAGCTTGGCCTGCAGAGCCTTTCCATCTCGGTTCTGAGTGTTCTGCAGCACAAACACCATCAGAAAGGTGATGATGGTGGTCGTCGTGTTGATCACAAGCTGCCAGGTTTCAGAATAGTCGAAATAGGGTCCGGTTACCGCCCAGGCGAGGACGAGCGCCAGAGCGGCGACAAAGGTATATGGTCTTCCCGAAAGCTCGGCGACGGCGGTTGAAAAAGAAGAGAAGAAGTTTGATTTGTTCGACATTTGAGCAGGCTCCCGCGTCGTCAATGCTGTCATTCGACAAATCAACTCCAGATCCGGGCGGAAGTTCCTCATGCCGTAGGACCTGTCCGGGGGCGGGCGGCGGCTCAATCTTCGAAGTTGCCGCCACAGTACATTGCATTAGACCAGATGCACGTGGATGGCATTAAATCGTTGTACTTAAAAACATTCTCTTCACAGCCGCTGCGCGCCTCCGGCGACCTGCATCAGCCTTTCTGAGATTTTGCAACAGCCCGTTTTTGGTGGCTTAGGACGAGCTCGATCTGGACATCTTGTTGAAACTCCAGCACTCGCTGACCGACCTCACTCTCCGACATCCCTGCGGCCAAAAGCTGATCGGCGAGCCTGCGGCATTCGCTCTTCCAGAATTCGATCGCCTCGGCGCCATGCCGGCGGCCGAGCTCTCGGGCGCAGCGCTCGATATTGGCGATTCCGGTTCCGGAGGGAAAGGCGATAACCTTGCCTTCATGAGAGATAGCAGGGCGGCGGGTCGTTTCAGTGGCCATCGAACACAGGTTTCCTTTGATCCTATATGTTGTCTACGGGACGATGGTTAATGCTTTCTATTCATTTGACTGGTTCGGCGGCAAGACGTGGTGCCGCGTGGTCAAATCGCAGTGTCTTCGACCTTGACGGCGGCACGCCGATGCGCCGACAGTCGTGACCGACACCTCAGCCAGCAGAGACCAATGATGACAATAACCGCCGCCCCCCGCGACTTCCTGAAAAGCCTGTTCGACGCGGCGGTTCGTGCCGCCGATCCTCTGACCGGCATAAAGGCGCGCCTGCCGGAGAAGCCGAAAGGCAGAACCGTGGTGATCGGCGCCGGCAAGGGCGCGGCGCAAATGGCGCAGGCGCTCGAAAGCGTCTGGGACGGACCGCTCGAGGGACTGGTGGTTACCAGATACGGCTATGGCTGCGGAACGCGCCAGATTGAGATCATCGAGGCCGCCCACCCTGTGCCCGATGCGGCGGGGCTTGCCGCGGCAAGACGGTTGATGGAAACGGTGAACCGGCTGACGGAAGACGATCTGGTGATTGCCCTGATCTGCGGCGGCGGCTCGGCGCTGCTACCCGCCCCGCCGGAGGGGCTGACCCTCGAAGACGAGATCGCGCTCAACGAGATGCTGCTTGCTTCGGGTGCGCCGATCTCGGCGATGAATATCGTGCGCAAGCATCTCTCCACCATCAAGGGCGGCAGGCTTGCAGCGGCGACGAAAGCGAAGGTCGTCAGCCTGATCGTTTCCGACATTCCGGGCGACAATCCCGCCCATGTCGCCTCCGGGCCGACCGTGCCCGACGGTTCGACTCGGCACGAGGCCCTTGAGATTATCAGGCAATACGGATTGCAGCTGCCGCAGGCCGCCCTCGATCATCTGAACTCGCCGAAGGCCGATGCGCCGCGGCCCGACGATCCGGTGTTTTCACGGCACGAGCATCACGTCATCGCCTCGGCCGGCGTATCGCTGGAGGCGGCGGCCGCCCAGGCGAAAGAGCATGGCATCGAACCGGCGATCCTTTCGGATGCGATCGAAGGTGAATCGCGCGACGTGGCGCAGGTGCATGCGGCGATCGCCCGCGAAGTGCTCGGCCGGAACAGGCCTTTTTCGAAGCCGGTCGTCATCCTGTCCGGTGGCGAGACGACGGTGACGCTCCGGGCCAAGGGCGGCAGGGGTGGGCGCAACGGCGAATTCGCGCTCGCCATGGCGCTCGCGATCAACGGACAGGAAGGCATTCATCTCCTTGCTGCCGACACGGACGGCATCGACGGCTCGGAGGACAATGCCGGCGCCTTTGTCGATGGCGGCACGGTCAAGCGCCTTCGCGCCGCCGGGCTCGATGCGCGGCGGCTGCTGGACGGCAATGACAGCTATTCGGGCTTTGCTGCCGTCGGCGATCTCTTCGAGACAGGCCCGACCGGCACCAATGTCAATGATTTCAGAGCCATCCTGATCGCTTGAGACCCGGCCGGATCACGTCTTGATCCGCCCCTGCCCCACCAGCCAGCCGACCGATTCCTGCACTGCCTGCAGCGACGTATATCGCGGCGCATAACCGAGCAGGCGTCGGGCTTTCGCGATCGAGCAATTTGGACTGCGGGCAATATGCTCCCATGTCGCCTCCGCATCCTCGGCCGTCTGGCCTTCGGCCCAGGCATCGAAAGGCGCGAACGTGAGCCTCGGCTCCCGCCCGAACCAGCGCGACATGGCTTCCGCATAACCGCGAAGGGTCAAGGCCTGCTCGGAAACTGCGTGGAAACTCTCACCGATCGACGCGTTCCAGTGGGCAATTGCATCCATGAACATCGCCGCCACGTCATCGGCGTGGACGTGATGAACGGTCTCCAGGCCGAAATTGGGCAGGGTCAGGGTTTCGCCCCGGGCAAGGGTCGAGAAGACCTCCAGGTTGAAGTTGCCGGCCGGGTTGAGCGGCGCCCATCCGGTGCCGACAATATGGCCAGGGTGGATGATGGTTGCCGGGAAGCCTTGCAGCCTTGCCTGCTGCAGCAGATAGGTTTCGATCGCCGCCTTCTGAATACCATAGTCACCGAACGGAGACTTCGGGGCTTCCTCGCAGGTTGGCACAGACACGGGATAGCCATGTGTCCAGATCGTGCCGGTGTGCAGGAAGTGTCCGACATGCCCGGACAAGGCCGTCACCAGCTGCTCGGCACTTGCCAGCGTGAAGCAGATCATGTCGATGACGATATCGGCTTTCAATGCGCGCACGGCCGGGGCGAATTCGCCGGCCCGCTCCATCCCGGCTCGATCCATCCGGCGCTGGTCGACGGAGGCCCAGGCCCGGTTTTCCATATAAGGTTTTGCCGCGCCGCGGCTGATGGTGACGACGTCGTGACCTGCCTCCACCAGGCGCGGAACGAGATAGGTTCCGACATGGCCCGTCGCCCCGATGACCAAAACCCGCATTGTCGTTCCTCCGTTGGCGTGATCCGCACCGACTATGCTGCGCCGGCCCAAGATCCTGCAAGCGGAGTTTTCCCCGAGAGTGGCGAGCGGGCCGGCTATCGATTCTTGAAAACAAGACACGTGCCGCCATGCCGGCGGATCTGGTTGCAGACGTCGTTGGCTTCCCCACGCGTCTGCCGGGCGATGCGGGCGACATAACGCGGGCGGAAACCGAAGCTGCGATCGCGCTGGCGCAGGATCAGCGGCTGTTCCGCATTCAGAGGTGAAGGCAGATCCTGCACGGCATCGAGAAACAAGCGCCGTGCCACCGCCACATCGGCATTCGCGGCCAGTTGAACGCCCCAGGGCGCCCAATTGCCCTCCTGACGCCAGGGCGTGTCCTTCAACCTCCGCCTTTCGGCGAGCGCCACGCAGCCATCGAGAAAGGGCTTGTCCTTGTCGAGCGGGGCTGCCGCGTCTTTCGGCGGATTGTCCTTCCACTCCTCGACCGTATGGGCGGTGATCGCCATGACGTAGCTCCGCGTCTCGTAAGGTAATCTCCCTGACGCAAGGTAAGAAGCAAGACCGTTTTCGCCGGCATTATAGGCGGCGGCGGCAAGGCCGAGATTGCCGAAACGGTTGCGCAATTCGTCGAGATACTGCGCCGATTTCCGCAGCGCCTCCAGCACCTGGTAGCTGTCGTCGAGGCCGCGCAGTTTCGCCGTGCCGGGCATGAACTGCGCAATACCCTGCGCGCCTTTATAGCTGACGGCATGGGGGCGAAAGGTGCTTTCGCGCCAAATGAGACGGGCGAAATAATCCGGCGGCAAGCGATTGGCCCCGGCGAAATGCTCGATAGCGGCGCAGAGGTCGCGATTGAAATTGTCCTTGCGGATGCAGAGCGTCTCGCCTGATCCTGAGGCAGCAGGCCCGGAATAGAGGCAGGCCGGTGGCGCATCGCTTCCTTCCGGCTGGGCTTTTGGCGTGTCCGCCGTGGAAAACAGCAAGCCGAGCGAAAGCATGACCTTCGCCGATCTCCTCCCCATGTCGGACTGACGTTTTCGCCCTATCATCTCGGCAGGTTCGACTTCCATCGCGACGCTGATCTTAGATAACATCAATCGAGGCGCGAAGCTTCCCCATTTCAGCAATGCCGGCACGAAAAAGCCGCCGGACCATATGGCCGCGGCGGCTTGGAAACAGCTTGAAAACAGCGATCAGGCCGTCGGCTGCTTGGTCTTCCGGAGATAGGGCAGAACCGTATCGAAGGAGCCGAAACGCGTGATCGCGTCCTCGTTGGACACCGCGGCGGTGATGATGACGTCCTCGCCCTGGTTCCAGTTTGCCGGTGTCGCTACCTGGTGCTTGGCCGTCAGTTGGATGGAGTCGATGGCGCGCAGGATCTCGTTGAAATTGCGGCCCGTCGTCATCGGATAGGTAAGGATCAGCTTGATCTTCTTGTCGGGTCCGATTATGAAAACCGAACGCACCGTCGCGTTGTCAGCGGGCGTGCGGCCTTCCGAGCTGTCGCCGGCGCCGGCCGGCAGCATGTCGTAGAGCTTGGCGACCTTAAGATCCTTGTCACCGATCAGCGGATAATCGACGTCGAAGCCGGTTGCCGTCTTAATGTCGCCCTTCCACTTGGAGTGGCTTTCGACCGGATCGACTGAGATGCCGATGATCTTGACGCCGCGCTTGGAAAATTCGCCCGCCAAGCCTGCCATCGCGCCGAGCTCGGTTGTGCAGACCGGCGTGAAATTCTTCGGATGTGAGAACAGCACGGCCCAGCCGTTGCCGATCCAGTCATGGAAGCTGATCGGTCCCTGCGTGGTGTCAGCGGTAAAGTCGGGAGCGATATCGTTGATACGTAAGCTCATGGTCGGCCCTCCAAAGCCGTTGTTGGTTTCATTATCTCAAAACGGCGGCCATGGGACTGCCTGCCGCAGTCGTGATAAATTGCGATCGACCGGATAGCATCGGCTGCGAGCGGAAAACTCTCCCATCCCACGGTTTTCGCTGCATTTCTTTAAGCTATATACCACGATAACCGAAGGTACGCTCTTTCGATTTGCAGCCTCCGCCGGCATTATTTTTCCCGGCAAGCTGGCGCGATGACAAGACCGATCAATTTTGATCGGTCTTGTCACAGCCCAGCAGGAGCTCTTTCGAAATTTTCTTCCGATCCCGCGCTTAAAAGCGCAGCACACTGGCTATTTTTTGTGCGATCTTATTTATGCACAATTTTAGGGCGGATATCTTGCCAAAATTGCTGCACTGCGTCATTATTAGAGGCATGACGCATCTCGATCTGACGATTCTGGTGATCGACGAAAATACCATTCGCGCTTCCATCATCGAGGAAGGGCTGCGCGAGGCTGGGCACGCGCGCGTTACCGTAGTGCATGAAGTCAACGGCATTGCACGAACCATCGAAACGCTGATGCCTGACGTGATCATCATCGATATCGAAAATCCCAACCGCGATATGATGGAGCATCTGTTTCAGTTGACGCGCACCGTCAGCCGACCGATCGCCATGTTCGTCGATCGCTCCGACACCGCCTCGATCGAGGCTGCGGTCGAGGCCGGCGTATCCGCCTATATCGTCGACGGACTGAAGAAGGAACGCGTCAAACCGATCCTCGACATGGCCGTCAGCCGCTTCAACGCCTTCAGCCGATTGCGGCGGGAGCTTGCCGATGCCCGTTCGGCGCTGGAGGAACGCAAGCTCATCGAGCGCGCCAAGGGCATATTGATGAAGAAACGGGGCCTGAGCGAGGAAGAGGCCTTCGCCCTACTGCGCCAGACCGCGATGAACGAGAAGAAGAAGATGTCGGAAATCGCCCAGAGCGTTGTCACCGCCGCGGGGCTTTTGATGTGATGGCGGGCCTCCTAAATTTCCGGAGGAAACCGGAGTGGACATGATGACGAAGACCGCCAGTTCCAGCGGCGGGCTGCCCTCGCCCGCGCAGATCAACAATGAAGGCCCGAAAGTGCTGCGGGCTGGCTTCATTCCGCTCGTCGATGCATCGGTGCTGATCGCGGCAGCGGAATTCGGCTTCGCGCAGAAGGAAGGCCTGACGCTCCATCTCGTCAAGGACGTCTCCTGGGCGAATGTCCGTGACCGCCTGGCATTCCGCCAATTCGATATCGCCCATATGCTGTCGCCGATGCCGGTCGCGTCCATGCTCGGCCTCGGCTCCAATCCCTCGCCGACAATCACGCCGTTTTCCCTTGGCCGGGGCGGCAATGCGATCACGCTGTCGGCGCGGCTCTTCGACAGGATGCGGGATGACACCGGATTGCCGGAAACAGCAACCGCGCTGGATAACGCCCATGCTCTGGCAAAAACGATCGCCGCGATCAAGGCGCGCGGCGAGCCGCTGCCGACCTTCGGGGTCACTTATCCCTTCTCCTCGCACAATTACGAATTCCGCTACTGGCTGGCGGCCGGCGGCATCGATCCCGACAAGGACGTCAAGCTCGTCGTCGTGCCGCCGCCGCTGACATCGGATGCGCTGGCGGCAGGCGCGATCGACGGCTTCTGCGTCGGCGCTCCCTGGAACATGGTCGCCTCGGAGCGCGGTCTCGGCCGCATCGTCGCCGCCAAACAGGACATCTGGCCGTCGGCGCCGGAAAAGGTGATCGGCATGCGGCCGGATTGGGCGGAAAGCCATCCGGAGACCGTTTCCCGGCTGATCGTAGCGCTCGACGCGGCTGCCCGCTGGTGCGACCGGCCAGACAATCACAACGCGCTGGCCGCCGCCCTCGCCGATCCGCGCTATATTGCCGCCCCCGTCGACATCATTCGCCGCGTTCTCGCCGGCGAATTCAGCCTCGATGGCAGGGGAAACCGGCGCATCATCGCCGATTATTTCCAGTTTCATTCCGGCTTCGCCAATTATCCCCGGCCGAGCCATGCGCTGTGGATTTACAGCCAGATGATGCGCTGGGGGCAGGCCGAGGCCAGCCTCGTCAAGGCGCGGGCCGCCGCCTCCGCCTACCGCCCCGATCTCTATCGCACCGCTCTCGGCGACGCCAACGCACCTGACGACGCCGATATCCGTATCGAAGGCAATGACGAGGGCGACCGCTTCATGGACGGCCACGTCTTCGATCCGACGGAACTGCCGAGCTATGTAGCGAGCTTTGCCGTCAAAAGCACCCTGCCCTTCGCTCCCCACAGCGATGAGACCTGATCCTTGCCGGACTGCACAAAACGCCAGCAAAGTTCGATGCCCACCATCACCGCAACGCACAAAAGATTTGCACGATTTTTGGCAGCCGTAAAAACGAGCAGATGGATGCTGGCGGTAAATTCCCTTTATATCCAACAACTTAAAGAAAAACCACAAAACTGGCACGCAGTTTGCAAGACTATTAGCGCACAGATCAATGGCGATCAGCGCAGTATGTGAGCGCAACAGGCGCTCGCAGAAGACCATGAATTCGGCGTCCAACGGCGGGCGCCACCAGCAAAGCCGCTGATCAGGATATTTCGCGCACCTCGTGCAGCGCAGCCTGACCAGCGGCTTTTTTGTTTTTAACCCCCAGCGATGGATCGGCGCGACCTTGTCGGGCCACGGAGAAGCCATGTCTGTCATCGAGAAAGCGAAGCCTATGTCCGCCGGCGAACCAGCCAAAGCATTGTGGATCTCCACGGTTGCCTTCACCCTCTGTTTCGCCGTCTGGACGATCTTTGCGATCATCGGCGTCCGCATCAAGCAGGAGCTCAACCTCAACGAGGCTGAGTTCGGATTGTTGATCGGCACTCCGGTTCTGACCGGTTCGCTCGTGCGCATCGTGCTCGGTATCTGGACGGGGCGTTACGGTGGCCGTCTCGTTTACACGCTCACGATGCTTGCCGCCGCAGTGGCGACCTTCCTGCTCTCCTACGCCCACACCTATACGCAGATGCTGATCGCCGGCCTCGGCGTCGGGCTTGCCGGCGGCTCCTTCGCGGTCGGTGTCGCCTATGTCTCGCCGTTCTTCCCGGCGGAGAAGCAGGGAACGGCGCTCGGCATCTTCGGCGCCGGCAATGTCGGCGCGGCTGTGACCAAATTCGCCGCTCCCTTCGTTCTGCTCGCCTGGGGCTGGCAGGCGGTTGCGGAAATCTGGGCCGTCTGTCTGGCGGTGATGGCCATCGTCTTCTGGTTCACCACCACGGACGATCCGGCCTTCCGTCTTCGCCGCGAGCGCGGCGCCGCTTCGAAGAGCCTAGCCCAGGAATTCGCACCGCTGCAGAACGTCCAGGTCTGGCGCTTCTCGCTCTACTATTTCTTCGCCTTCGGCGGCTTCGTCGCCCTGTCGCTGTGGCTGCCGCGCTATCTGGTCGGCGTCTACGGCTTCAACCTCGAAACTGCCGGCATGATCGCGGCGGCCTACTCGATCCCCGGCAGCATCTTCCGGGCCTTCGGCGGCGTGCTGTCCGATAAGAAGGGCGCACGCAGCGTGATGTACGCAATGTTCGCCGTGTCGGCCGTGGCCACGCTCATCCTGTCGCTGCCGGTCGCGACAATCACACCCGTCATCTTCATCGCCGTCATCTTCGTGCTGGGCTTCTTCATGAGCCTCGGCAAGGCCGCCGTCTACAAGCACATTCCGGGCTACTATCCCGACAGCGTCGGCGCCGTCGGCGGCGTCGTCGGCATGATGGGCGGTCTCGGCGGTTTCATCCTGCCGATCGCCTTCGGCCTCCTCAAGGACATGACGGGCCTCTGGTCCAGCTGCTTCCTGCTGCTCTTCGCAATCGTCGCGATCTCGCTCATCTGGATGCACCTGTCCGTCAAGCAACTGTCGCGCCAAGGGCACTCCGCGCCCGTGCCTGCAACCTAATCCAAGGGACTTGAACGTATGACCGAAAAACTCGTCATCATCGGCAATGGCATGGCGCCGGGGCGCATGCTGGAGCACCTCTTCGAACGGGCGCCCGGACGCTACGACGTCACGATCTTCAATGCCGAACCGCGCGTCAATTACGACCGCATCATGCTGTCGCCGGTTCTCTCCGGAGAGAAAGACTACGAGCAGATCATCATTCACGGTGACGGCTGGTACATCAAGCACGGCATCATGCTCTACAAGGGCCACAAGATCGTCAACATCGATCGCGCCGCCAAGACCGTCACCTCCGACCACGGCGTCACCGAAAGCTACGACAAGCTGGTGATCGCCACCGGTTCCGTGCCCTTCATCATCCCGGTTCCCGGCAAGGATCTGCCCGGCGTCATCACCTATCGCGATCTCGACGACGTGCAAGCGATGCTGCTTGCCGCCCAGTCGCGCGAAAAGGCGGTCGTCATCGGCGGCGGCCTGCTTGGCCTCGAAGCGGCGGCCGGCCTTGCCCAGCGCGGCATGGACGTCACCGTCCTGCACGTCATGCCGACGCTGATGGAGCGCCAGCTCGATCCCGCCGCCGGTTATCTGCTGCAGAAGGCGGTCGAAGAACGCGGCATCAAGGTCATCTGCAAGGCCAACACCAAGGCGATCATCGGCAATGGCAAGGTCGAAGGCATCGAACTCGACGACGGCCGCATCATCCCGGCCACCCTCGTCGTCATGGCCGTCGGCATTCGCCCGAGTGTCGGCCTGGCGAAGGACGCCGGCCTTGCGGTCAATCGCGGCATCGTCGTCGATGCCGGCATGCAGACTTCGGATGGCGACATTTTCGCGCTCGGCGAATGCGCCGAGGTGGGCGGCATGGTCTACGGCCTCGTCGCGCCGCTCTACGAAATGGCCCGCATCGCCGCAGCGCATCTCTCCGGCGACCGTTCGCCTGCTTTCGTGCATGCGGACACCCCGACCAAGCTTAAGGTCACCGGCATCGAACTCTATTCGCTCGGCGATTTCGCCGATGGCGACGACCGCGAGGAGATCGTACTGCGCGATGCCAGCGCTGGCATCTACAAGCGCCTGGTGCTGAAGGACAACAAGATCATCGGCACCGTGCTTTACGGCGAAACCGCCGACGGCGCCTGGTTTAACGATCTGAAGAAGAAGGCGACCGATATTTCGGAGATGCGCGAGACGCTGATCTTCGGTCAAGCCTATCAGGGAGGGTCGCCGCTGGACCCTATGGCGGCCGTTGCAGCCTTGCCGGATGACGCGGAAATCTGTGGCTGCAACGGCGTATGCAAGGGCAAGATCACCTCGACGATCACGAGCAAAGGGCTGACGTCACTCGACGACGTACGCGCCCATACAAAGGCCTCCGCCTCGTGCGGCTCCTGCACCGGCCTCGTCGAGCAACTGATGGCGCTGACGCTCGGCGACGGCTACAATCCGGCTGCCGTGCAGCCGATGTGCACCTGCACCGAACTCGGCCATGACGATGTTCGCCGCCTGATCAAGGCGAAAGGTCTGAAGAGCATCCCCGCCGTCATGCAGGAATTGGAATGGAAGACCTCCTGCGGCTGCGCCAAGTGTCGGCCGGCGCTCAACTATTACCTCGTCTGCGACTGGCCGGACGAATATGCCGACGACTACCAGTCGCGTTTCATCAATGAGCGCGTCCACGCCAACATCCAGAAGGACGGCACCTACTCCGTCGTTCCGCGCATGTGGGGCGGCGTCACCAATTCGAACGAGTTGCGCGCCATCGCCGATGTCGTCGACAAGTTCGAAATCCCGATGGTGAAAGTGACGGGCGGCCAGCGCATCGACTTGCTCGGCATCGAGAAGGAAGACCTCCCCGCCGTCTGGGCCGATCTCGGTAAAGCCGGTTTCGTCTCCGGCCAGGCCTATGCCAAGGGCTTGCGCACGGTGAAGACCTGCGTTGGTTCGGACTGGTGCCGCTTCGGCACGCAGGATTCGACCGGTCTCGGCATCCGCATCGAGAAATTCATGTGGGGCTCATGGACACCGGCCAAGCTGAAGATGGCCGTCTCCGGCTGCCCGCGCAATTGCGCCGAAGCGACTTGCAAGGATATCGGCGTGATCTGCGTCGACTCCGGTTTCGAGATCCATTTCGCCGGCGCCGCCGGTCTCGATATCAAGGGCACCGAAGTGCTCGGCCTGGTGAAGACCGAGGACGAGGCGCTGGAGCATATCGTGGCATTGACGCAGATGTACCGCGAGCAGGCCCGCTATCTCGAGCGCATCTACAAATGGGCCAAGCGCGTCGGCCTGGATGAAATTCGCCGCCAGATCATGGACGATGCCGAAAAGCGCAAGGCCTATTACGACCGCTTCGTCTTCAGCCAGAAATTCGCCCAAGTCGATCCCTGGTCGGAGCGCGTCTCCGGCAAGGACAAGCATGAATTCAAGCCGATGGCGACGATCGGCTATCCGCAGGCTGCCGAGTAAGGAGATGGACATGAATTGGGTTGCAATCGGTGACATCTCCGATATCCCGCTGCGCGGCGCGCGCTGCGTGAAGACGCCGCAGGGCAAGATCGCCGTCTTCCGTACGGCCGAAAACGAGGTGTTCGCCATCGAGGATCACTGCCCGCACAAGGGTGGTCCGCTCTCCCAGGGCATCGTGCATGCCAAGGCCGTCACCTGCCCGCTGCACAATTGGGTGATCTCTCTGGAAACCGGCAAGGCGCTCGGCGCCGACGATGGCGCGGTGCGGACCATACCGGTCCGCAACGAGGACGGCGCCCTGTTCATCGCGCTCGAAAGCCTGATGATGGCGGCTGAATAATGGCGGCTGAGGTCAAGACCACCTGCCCCTATTGCGGCGTCGGCTGCGGCGTTATCGCCACGGTGGACGAGGCCGGCGCCGTCAGCGTCAAGGGCGATCCCGAGCATCCGTCGAATTTCGGCCGGCTCTGCTCGAAGGGTTCGGCGCTTGCCGAAACCATCGATCTCGACGGCCGGCTGCTTTATCCCGAAATTGCAGGCGAACGGAGCGATTGGGACGAGGCGCTCGATTTGGTCGCCCGGCGTTTTTCCGAAACGATAGCCGAACACGGGCCTGACTCTGTTGCCTTCTACGTCTCCGGCCAGTTACTGACCGAGGATTATTATGTCGCCAACAAGCTGATGAAGGGCTTCATCGGTTCGGCCAATATCGACACCAATTCCAGGCTCTGCATGTCCTCGTCGGTGGCCGGGCATCGCCGCGCCTTCGGCGCCGATACCGTGCCAGGGACCTATGAGGATATCGAACTTGCGGATCTCGTGGTGCTCACCGGCTCCAACCTCGCCTGGTGTCACCCCGTCATCTACCAGCGGCTGGCCGCCGCAAAAGCGGCGCGGCCGAACATGCGGATCGTCGTCATCGATCCGCGCCGGACGATGACATGCGATATCGCCGACCTGCATCTGGCTATCCGCCCGGACGGCGACGTCGCGCTGTTCATGGGGCTGCTCGCCCATCTCGCCACAAGCCCAGCGATCGACCAGAATTATATCGCCTCCCATACGGAAGGCTTCGCCGGCGCCTTTGCGGCCGCCGCAGCGCTTGATATCAACGATCTCCTGGAGCGGACCGGCCTGCCGGCCATGCAGATCCGGGAATTCTTCCGCCTGTTCGAGACAACGTCGAAGGTCGTCACCTGCTACAGCCAGGGCGTCAACCAATCCTCTTCCGGCACTGACAAGGTCAATGCCATCCTCAACTGCCATCTGGCGACCGGCCGCATCGGCCGTCCGGGCATGGGCCCGTTCTCGCTGACCGGCCAGCCGAACGCCATGGGCGGGCGCGAAGTCGGCGGTCTCGCCAACATGCTCGCCGCCCATATGGCGATCGAAAATCCTGACGACCGCGACCGCGTGCAGCGCTTCTGGGATTCGCCAGTCATCGCCGCAAAAGGGGGCCAGAAAGCGGTCGACATGTTCCGCGCCGTCGCCGACGGACGCATCAAGGCGCTCTGGATCATGGCCACCAACCCCGTCGTCTCGATGCCGGATGCCGATAGCGTCGAAAGCGCGATCGCCGCCTGTCCCTTCGTCGTCGTCTCCGACGTTCTGAGAGAGACGGATACGACCCGGCATGCAGATGTGCTTCTGCCCTCGCTCGGCTGGGGCGAAAAGGACGGCACCGTCACCAATTCCGAACGGCGCATTTCCAGGCAGCGGCCGTTTCTCGGCATCCCTGGCGATGCGAAGGCCGACTGGTGGCAGCTTGCGGAGGTCGGACGCCGCATGGGATTTGCCGCTGCCTTCGATTTCGATGCGCCGGCCGAAATATTCGCCGAACACGCCGCCCTTTCCGCCTTCGAAAACAACGGCAGCCGCGACTTCGACATCGGCGCCCGCGCCGGTATCTCAGGCGCCGCCTATGAAGAACTGTCGCCCTTCCAATGGCCGCAGGCGGCAGGGAGCGCGCCGGGCGTCACCCGCTTCTTCGCCGATGGCGGCTTCTACCATGCCGATGGCAAGGCACGCTTCGTTGCGGTGGAACCGCCGGCAACCGATCGCACCAATGCCGACTTCCCCTTTACGCTGAATACCGGACGCATCCGCGACCAGTGGCATACGATGACGCGAACCGGAAAGAGCGCGCGGCTTTCCGCCCATATCGCCGAACCCTTTGCCGAGATCCATCCGCGCGATGCGATCGAGACCGGTATATCGAGCGCCGGTCTCGCCGAGATCGACAGCCCGCACGGCAAGGCGATCGTCCGCGCGCTGGTGACCGATCGCCAGGCGCGCGGCAGCATTTTCGCGCCGATGCACTGGAACGACCAGTTCGCGGCAAAAGCGCGGATCGACGCCGTGGTCGCGCCGATCACCGATCCGATTTCCGGCCAGCCGGCATCGAAAAACGTCGCCGTCGCCGTCCGCCCCTTCCGCGCCGCGCATTACGGCTTCGCGGTCTCGGCCGTCAAACCGGCCACGCCGGAGGCGGCTTATTGGGCGCTGGCGAAAGCCGACGGCGGCTGGCGGCTGGAGCTTGCCTTCGGCGAAACCGTCGAGGACTGGACGGCCTGGTGCCGGGCGGTTTTTGCCATTCCCGACGAAATCGAACCGCTGGGTTACGCCGACCGGCAAACCGGCGACCTCAGGCTCGCCTTCTTCGACGGCGAGACGCTGCTCGCCGCGCTGTTCCTCGCGCGCGAGCCGGTCGCCGTGGCGCGCAACTGGGCAATCTCGCAGCTCTCGGTGCCGCATGGTGACCTGCGGAAACGCTTCGCGCTGGTAGCAGGCCGCCCTGGGGCCGGCAGACCGGATCCGGGCGCCACCGTCTGCTCTTGCTTCAGCGTCGGGGTCAATCAGATCGCCGCTGCCGTGCGCGGCGGATGCCACAGCGTCGAGGCGGTCGGCAAGGAAACCAGCGCCGGGACCAATTGCGGCTCCTGCCGCGGCGAAATCGGCCGGATCATCGATCGCTGTCTTGCCGCGGCCGCGGAGTGAAAGGCGAAAAACTGTAACGTGGCGATATCAGGCCACGTTCGGGGCGATCAACATCTTGTGGTCGGCCGAGATGCGCACCGAAATTTCGTCGTAGGATGCGAGGGTCGGATGCGACGTCTCCATCTTCTGGTGATGGGTTGCCGTCACTACCATCACGTCGGCGCCCGCGGCCTCGCCGGCGATGATGCCGGCTGTGACATCCTCGAACACCAGGCAGTCCTGGGTGCTGACGCCGAGACGTTCGGCGCCGAGAATGTAACATTGCGGATCGGGCTTTCCGACTTTGACGTCCTCCGCCGTCACCATGAATTTCGGCAGTGACAAGCCTGCCGCTTCCAGCCGCCGGCGGGCAAGACGCAACGGCGAGGAGGTGACGATCGCCCAGCGATCCGGCGGCAGCGAACTTAGGAAGGCGGCAGCGCCAGAAATGGCGACGACATCGCTGACATCGGCGATTTCGGCCTCGGTCACCAATTTGGCTTCATGTTCGGGATCGACGCCCGGCAGGTTCAGCCGGGCGATCGTGTCGACGCCGCGCGATCCATGCATCTTCGGCAGAAAGTCCGCAACATCGAGCCCTTGACGCCTGGCCCAATCGCTCCACACCCGTTCGGCCGCACGGATCGAATTGAGAATGGTACCATCCATATCGAACAGGAAGGCGGCATAAGGCTTCTCGAAGCCACGCGGCATCGGCTGGGACAAAATGCTGAATCCTTCGGGAAAGAGAGTCGGATGGCAGTCGCTGGACGCGATGAAACGGCAAATCGCCATGTTTTGCAAGTTTTCGAGCGTGACTGCGACGATGTCGCAAATCTGTCCTAAAAGGCGGCGGCGCCCGAAGCCGCTATCAGATCGCAGGAGAGGCGAAGGCCGATCCGGTCATGGCAAAGGTCGCCAGTTCTGGCGGCTAGCCGCAGTTCAGCCGGCGCGTCCGCCCGGAGACGGGCCTGTCCTGTCGGATCGACGCGTGTCGGAATGGCGGTCCACAAGGAGGGGCGGCTGACGTCGATCGCGGAAATATCGGCTCTTTCGCCGCCTGTGGCCGTGGCAGCGATCGCCATTCCACCTGCCGTCAAAGCAAGTGAAAGCGCAATCTGCAGACCGAGATCTGCGGCCTCGCGAGGGGAAACGAACATAGCGGCCTCATGCTGCGGATTAGCGTTTCGTGTGCCTAAGGCAGACAGTGGCAGCGATCCAGCGGCTTCGCCGGTTAAGGTTTATGCGTAACCATGCAAGGCCAGCGTGCAGGTTTTTCGCAAATTTCGGAACAATGCCTCCGTGGGCCAGTTACCCAACGGTCATCCAAGATGAAAATCAAAGGAGGATATCCTCATGACCAGATCTCTTATCGCCGCTTCGCTGCTCGCGATCGGCATGGCATCGTCGGCCTTTGCCCAGTCGAACCCCGATCCGATTGGGCCGACGAATGGCGGTTCGACCGATCCGAGTTCGGGTAACTATTCGTCCGATTACACCAACAGCGACAATGGCATCCGTCCGGTGCAGGTCGCCCCGGTCGATCCGACCACGACACAGAGCATCGGCCGGCCCCAGACGATGGAATGCCCCGGCATGCCGCAGCAGAATTCAGGCGTCGACACCCGTGGCGGTCAGAGCGGCGCATCGATCAGCGAAGCCTGCCGCGAATACGACAACTGAGCAGGCCATCGCCCACTTTGAGAAAGGCCGGTTCACGCCGGCCTTTTTCATGTCTTCGGATGAAAATTTGATCCGGCCTTTCCGTCGATTCGTAGCAGCGTCAATGACACGAGCGGAGACGGCTTCTTGGCAGCGGGCGAGACAAAACCTGTCATACTGTGGTTTCGCAAGGATTTGCGCCTTGACGACAACCAGGCTCTTGGGGCCGCTCATCGTTCCGGGCGACCGATCATCCCCCTCTATATCCGCGAGCCGACGGCCGCGGGCACAGGTCCGCTCGGTGCCGCTCAGGCTTGGTGGCTGCATCATTCGCTGGAAGCGCTGAATATGTCGTTGCGCAAGCGGCAGGGACGGCTGGTGCTTGCAAGCGGCGAGGCGCTCGAGGTGCTGCGCGGCGTCATCAGGAAGAGCGGCGCAGACGCCGTTTACTGGAACCGGCGCTACGACCCGTCCGGAATGTCGATCGATGTCCGCATCAAGGCTGAACTGGAAAAGCAGGGGATCGAAGCAAGAAGTTTCACCGGCCAGCTGCTGCACGATCCGTGCCGGCTGGTGACCGGCAAGGGCACGCCCTACCGGGTCTACACTGGCGCGCACTGGAGAGTGCCGGCGAACCAGGATCACGTCCTGGAGATCGGCTGCGGTTGGGGCGGTTTTGCCGAATTCGCAGCCGGCGAGCTGGACTGCAAGGTCACCGGGCTGACGATCAGCCGGGAGCAGCTCGCCTATGCCGAAGCGCGCATCGAAAAGGCAGGTCTTGGCGATCGCGTCAAATTTCGTTTTCAGGATTACCGTGATGAAGCCGGGCTCTACGACCGGATCGTCTCGATCGAAATGTTCGAGGCTGTCGGCGAAAAATATTGGCCGTTCTATTTCTCCAAGCTCCGGCAATGCCTGAAGCCGGGCGGCAAGGCCGGCCTGCAGATCATAACCATCCGGCCTGAAGCCTTCGACCAATATCGCAGCAATCCCGACTTCATTCAGAAATACGTCTTTCCCGGCGGCATGCTGCCGACGCGCAACCACCTGGCCGATCTCGCCGGCAGGGTCGACCTGTCACTGGTCAGGGACTTCAGCTTCGGGCTCCCCGTACGCTTGCCGAATGGCGCGAGCGCTTCCGGTCGGTCTGGGAATGCATCCGCCCGATGGGTTTCGACGAGCGCTTCAAGCGCTTCTGGGAATTCTATCTGTTCTATTGCGAAGCCGGTTTCCGGGCCCGCAATATCGATGTGCGCCAGGTGGTGTTCTCGCGCAGCTGATCATTCCGCCGGATGCGGTGTCGCCGGATGGTGACCTGCCGATGACGGCCGTTCGCGCCAGCCGGTCAAGCGGTTCACCAGCGGGAAATAAGCGCCGTAGGGAAGCAGACGCGCAAGCTTCAGCATCGTGGTGAAGCGCCCGGGGAACGTGATCTCGAAGGCTTGCGATTTCAGTCCGGCTGCGATCTGCCGGGCAGCCTCCTCGGGCGACACCAGCGCCGGCATCGGCAAGGCGCTCTTGCCTGTCGCCGGGGCATCGATGAAGCCCGGGCTGACGAGTTGGATGCGGATGCCCATCTTGTCGAGATCGAACTTCAGGCTTTCGGCCATGTTGATCAGCGCCGCCTTGGTGGCGCCATAGGCCGCCCCCGTCGGCAGGCCGCCATAGCCGGAAACGGAGGAGACGATGGCGATCTGCCCCTGCCCTTTCGCCTTCATATGGCGGATCGCCGGCAAGAGACAGTTGACGACGCCGGAAAGATTGACGGTGAAGCTCTTTTCGAAATCGGCGCGGTGCAGGTCCTCGGCATGAACAGGCAGATAGACGCCGGCATTGAGGATCGCCATGGCAAGCGCCCCGTGCTCGTATTCGATGGAGGCCATGACATGTTCCATGTCCTCGGCATCGGTGACGTCGCCATCGAGAACGACGATGCTGCCGTCAAGGCCGCTGGCCTCGGTCTGCAGTTCGACCAATTTTTCATGGCTTCTGGCGGTGACGGCGACCTTGTATCCCTCGCCGGCAAGCTTCAGCGCAAGCGCCCGCCCGAGGCCGGAACTCGCGCCCGATATCCAGACGATTCCATGTTCGGGACGGGCGATGAAATCACGCATGACATGTCCTCCGGCTCTGCCTGACCAACACGACAACGGGTCCGGAAGTTATCATCTCCTCCCGGATTTACGGCTTTATCACACCATTGTGGCTGCTTTCAGCCGATCAGGTCGCCGATCATCTGACGAAGGGATCCGGTGAGCTTGACCGGCCCGTCGGAAACGGCAAAGGCGATGCAGGGCCTGGCCTTTTCGGCGACCGGGCGATGCTCGACCGTCTCGTCGGCGATGGAGATGTCACCGGGACCAAAACGGCCGCGTTCATCGTTGAAGGCGCCGTCGAGGATCAGGATCAGTTCCAGGCCTTTATGGGTGTGGGCCGGTAAGGCACGGCCCGGCCGGATCCACATCAGGCTGACCTCGCAACCTTCCATGTCGAACGAATAGTCCTTGAAGCCGGGCAAGCGCCTGCGCCAGGGCACATCCTCGGCTTCGAAGCCGAGGAGATCGCGCAAAGCCTGGGGAAACGGCGCCCTTTTGGCCACCTTTTTGGAAACATGGTATTCCGAAGCAGAAGGCATAGAGGAAAATATCGCCGCAAGCCGCTGGTCGCGATCGGCTATGGCGGCTTCCGGTGTGCTTTCAAGGGCTTCCCCGGCCAAAAGCTCGAGGCTGCTCACCAGGTATCGATTGCCCGGCTTCATTTGCAGATGGGATCGAACGAGCACCCGCGCCGGCTCGGGCAAGGAGCCGGCGACGTAATGCGCCATCAATGTGTCGATCGTATCGATCTGCTCGTGAACCATGTCGGTTTTGGTCACGCCCTGTTGCTGCGCACCGCTTCGCTTTGTCATCATCCGTACGGGTAAAGTCAACCTTCGGATCACCGCGCAACCGCCGGATGGCGGGTGATGGGCCTTTTCGGGCAGGGAAAGCGAAATTTTGTCGTGGCCGACAGCGGCATGGAATAGCATTTCTTGCCAACACAGCCTTGTGAAGGGAAAAGACCGTTCTTAAAGTAAGAGTTCGAAAGAGGCAGATTCCATGACCTTCCATCCCTCCGTCCTCGAAGCCATCGGCAATACGCCCCTGATCAAACTCAAGGGCGCCTCGGCGGCAACCGGCTGCACCATTCTCGGCAAGGCGGAGTTCCTGAACCCCGGCCAGTCGGTCAAGGACCGTGCCGCGCTCTTCATCATCCGCGACGCCGAGCGGAAGGGGCTGCTTCGGCCCGGCGGCGTCATCGTCGAAGGCACGGCCGGCAATACCGGCATCGGCCTGACGCTGGTCGCCAAGGCCCTCGGCTACCGCACCGTCATCGTCATCCCGGAAACGCAGAGCCAGGAAAAGAAGGACGCGTTGAAACTGCTCGGCGCCGAACTCGTCGAAGTGCCCGCCGTTCCCTACAAGAACCCGAACAATTACGTGAAGGTGTCGGGGCGGCTTGCCGAACAAATGGCGAAGAGCGAGCCGAACGGGGCGATCTGGGCGAACCAGTTCGACAACGTCGCCAACCGGCAGGCGCATGTCGAGACGACCGCGCCGGAAATCTGGAAGGACACCGACGGCAAGGTCGACGGCTTTATCTGCTCCGTCGGCTCCGGCGGCACGCTGGCAGGTGTCGCGGCTGGCCTCAAGGCTTTCAACGCCGACGTCAAGATCGGCATCGCCGATCCCGACGGCGCCGCTCTCTATGAATTCTACCAGAACGGCACGCTGAAATCCGAAGGTTCATCGATCACGGAGGGCATCGGCCAGGGCCGCATCACCGCCAATCTCGAAGGATTCACGCCGGACTTTTCCTATCGGATCTCCGATGCCGAATCCCTTCCCTATCTTTTCGATCTCGTCGAAAATGAAGGCCTGTGCCTCGGCGGCTCGACGGCGATCAATATTGCCGGCGCCGTCAATCTCGCCCGGGATCTCGGACCCGGTCACACGGTGGTGACAATCCTCTGCGACTACGGCAACCGCTATCAGTCGAAACTCTTCAACCCGGATTTTCTGCGGTCGAAGGGGCTGCCCGTTCCCGGCTGGATGGCTAGGTCCTCCGACATACACGTTCCCTACGAACCCGTGTGATACCCATGCCCGTCAATGCCCTCTATCGTGACGACTTCTATCTCTCGACATGCGAGGCGGTCGTCACCGCCGTTCACGACGACGGGGGCATCGAACTCGACCAGACCTGCTTCTATGCGGCGTCGGGCGGCCAGCCCGGTGACACCGGACAGCTTGAACGCGCCGACGGCAGCAAGATCGTGCTCGGCCAGACGAAACATGGCGCGAGCAAGGATATCATCATCCATGTGCCGCTCGACAATGAGCCGCAGCCTGAGATCGGCGAGACACTGGTGCTGCATGTCGATTGGCCGCGCCGCTACAGGCTGATGCGCATGCACACGGCTTGCCACCTGCTGTCGGTCATCTGCTCCTATCCGATCACCGGGGCCGCTGTCGGCGAGGAAGAAAGCCGCATCGACTTCGACATGAGCGAGACGATCGATAAGGACGAGGTCACGGCGAGGCTGATGGAACTGGTAGGCCAGAACCATCCGGTCTACCTGCAATGGATCACCGACAACGAGCTTGCGGCCAATCCTGATATTGTCAAATCGAAGAATGTGCGCCCGCCGATCGGTCTCGGTCGTGTCAGCCTCGTCTGCATCGGCGAAAACTCCTCGATTGACAGCCAGCCCTGCGGCGGCACACATGTCTCGGAAACGCAGGAAGTCGGCCAGATCCATATCGCCAAGATTGAAAAGAAGGGCAAGGAGAACCGGCGCTTCCGTATCCGCTTCGGCGCGCCCGGCGAAGAAGCCTGACAGGGGAGAGCATAATGACTGAGAGCAAGAGCCGTTTCGTCGTCTCCGCCGACTGGCTGCAGGCCGAGCTCGGCAAACCGGATCTGCGTGTGCTCGACGCATCCTTCTATCTGCCGGCGCAGAAACGCGATGCCGATGCCGAATATGCTGCCGGCCATATTCCCAGCGCCATCCGTTTCGATCAGGACAAGATCGCCGACCATTCGACGTCGCTGCCGCACACGATCCCCTCGCCCGACTATTTCGCCACCGAAGCCGGCCGCCTCGGCATCAGCGAGAACGATCGCATCGTCGTCTATGACGGCATCGGCCTGTTTGCCTCGCCGCGAGTGTGGTGGCTGTTCCGGGTGATGGGGGCAAAGAACGTCTTCGTGCTCGACGGCGGTCTCGACGGCTGGAAGGCCGAGGGGCGTCCGCTCGAAACGACGACGCCCGGCCATGCGCCGGCGACGTTTACGCCAAACTTCGATGCGAGCCGCGTGGTGACGCTCGATACCATGCGCGACATCGTCTCGAGCGGCGCGATGCAGATCGCCGATGCCCGCAGCGCCGGCCGCTTCGCCGCCACCGAGCCCGAGCCGCGGGCCGGCATGCGCTCCGGCCATATGCCCGGCGCCCGCAGCCTGCCCTCCGGCGTCTTTGCCTACCAGGGCCGGTTCAAATCATTGCCCGAACTCCGCCAGACGATCGAGGATGCCGGCATCGATCTTTCGAAGCCGGTCGTCACCTCCTGCGGCTCGGGAATCACGGCGGCGATCATCACGCTGGCACTGGAATCGCTCGGCCATCAGGACAACAAGCTTTACGACGGCTCTTGGAGCGAATGGGGAAGCCGTGACGATACGCCTGTCGTCACCGGCCCGCCGACGCCGGTCAAAGCTTGACCGCCATGGGAAAGACGCCCGCTTCGCTCAAGGCGCACATCACCCGTCTCGAAATGACGGCGCCACCAAAAGCCAGCCTGCCGGTGCCGGTCAATATCCAGACGGCGATCATGCGCGCGCCCGGCATCCCACTGCCCTTCTACCGCTATCTCTACCGGCAGGTGGGCGCGCGCTGGCAGTGGGTGGACCGGCTGCGCATGAGCGACGAGCAACTGGCGGAAATGCTGAACGACAAGCGCAACAATATCAGCGTCCTCTATGTGAACGGCGCCCCGGCCGGCTTCTATGAATATTTCTGTGAGGACGAGGATACGATCGAACTCAGCCATTTCGGCCTGATCGAACATGCACTCGGCCTCGGCATCGGCAAGTGGTTTCTGCTGCAGGCGCTTTATGCCATCTGGTCGCTCAATCCGAAGCGGGTCACCACCACAACAAACAATCTCGACCATCCGCGCGCGCTGCAGCTCTACCAGATGTACGGCTTCTCCCCGGTCTCGACCGGCACCGGCATCGTCCGGCCGCTGAGTGACAAGGAGCTTCTGGAGCTGGCGCGGAAAAGTTGAGGATTATCGCGGACGGCGGACTTCATGCTGACAGTGTCTGTCAGCAGCGGTGTAGATAATCCGTAAGCCGCCGGTTTCTGAACCCGCCGCCATCTCACCGTAGAGCCCTGCTATTCTGCCGTTGGCTGGGGCTCAATCCAATCCGATCGGAGCAGGTCCCGAGATGAAGCCGCACCACCGCATTTTCTTCATCCAGTTTGCTGTCGCCCTTTCCGTGGGTGCCTTCCTATCGCGACTGCCTGATCTTCAGCGCAAGTTCGGTCTCACCGAGGGCGAACTCGGGCTTTTGCTCGCTGTCATGTCATTGGGGGTTCTTTGCGGGCTGACATTTTCGGTGAGGATAATCGAGAGGTTCGGTGCGCGCACCACAGCTTTCGTCACGGTGTTCGGTGCAACCTTGTTTTTGTCGCTGATCTCCTGGATGCCTTCAGCGCTATCGGCAATGCCTCTGTTCTTCATCGCCGGTCTTTTCACCGGGGCGTTCGAGATCAATGCCAATATCGAAACCGACCGACACGAGGCTCTGCTTGGTTACCGCATCATGAGCCGCGCTCATGGCATGTGGAGCCTCGGTTTCTGCATGACTGCCCTTATCGCCGCGGGCATGCGGCAAGCCGCCGTCTCCATCGAACTACACACCTTCCTCGTCCTCCTGACCGTCCTCATTTCAGGTTCCGTCGTTTTCTCGAAGATCGAGAACGCGCCTCCTCGGCAGGACGCGCACTCCGGAGAAATCCCGCTCATCGCTTTTCCCACAATGGGGCTGTTGTCCCTTTGCCTGATAGGCGCAGCGCCGCTTTTGGCTGAAGGCGCGAGCGTCGACTGGTCAGCGATCTATATGCGTGACGTCTTTGCGGCCGAACCCTTCATCGGCGGGCTCAGCGTGACGATATTCTCCCTGTGCATCGCCATCGGACGGCTCGCAATGGACCCTGTGATCGACCGCTTCAACCCACACCCGGTCGCAATAGTCCTTCTCGGAATCGTCGTCGTCGGGCTTGTTATGGTCGCGACGGCGGCACATCCGGCCACAGCGCTCATAGGCTTCGGCCTGACCGGCATCGGCTGCTCATCGGTCTATCCGCTTGCCATCTCGGCTGCGGCCCGCCGCACGGACCGGCCGGCTCCGGTTAACGTCGCGGCCCTTGGGCAGACGACCTTCCTCGTGTTTTTCGCCGGCCCGCCCCTGCTTGGTTTTATTGCCGAATATTTCGGCATCCGCATGTCCTACTGGGTGGTGGTCCCCGTAATCGTCACCGCGCTTCTTGTCACCAAGGCGCTCTCCGCTGCTCCGATGCCGGCCACAAGCGAGCCGCAATCTGTGCAGACCAACGGTTGATACACCGGATGTGCTGCGGTGCCGGGCTTCAGGGTCGGATCGGTCGCGCGGGCCACAGCATCTAACGCCGCGTCAGGCTGCTTGGTCGGCGTGGATCATTGCGGCGCTCGAAGTCGAGCGTACGGCCCGACAGCTCCCTAAGTTCCGCCACCTCCCGGCGCAAGGCCCTGAGTTCCTCCAATATTTCGGCGTTCTGCTGCGCCAGCAGCGCCAAATCGACTTCAGCCATGGCAACTCTCCTTTGACGATGCAGCGTGGCAAGAAACGGGTGGCTTATACAATGATACGGATGCATTTCATGGCAACCACAAAGGAGATTTGCCATGACCGCCATTCGCTTTGCCGCCATGCCGACCATCGACGCCGAGCATCTCTGGAGCGGCGGCCGCGATGCTTACGACAGACTGCCCGAGACGATCATTTCCGACGGCCCGGGTCATCCCTGCCGCCACTGCCTTGAGAATATCGATGAAGGCGAGGAACTGCTGGTTTTCGCTTATCGGCCATTCCCGGAGTTGCAGCCCTATGCCGAAACCGGCCCGATCTTCCTGCACAAGCGGCCTTGCAAACGCTATGCTGCCGAGGAGATCCTGCCGCCGGTGTTGACGACGAGTCCGGACTTTATTCTCCGCGGCTACAATGAAGACAACCGCATCGTTTATGGCACCGGCGCTGTGACCGTGATCGGCGAGATCGCAGCCTATGGCGAAAAGCTGCTGGCACGGCCGGACGTCGCCTATGTCCATGTGCGTTCGGCACGCAACAACTGCTTTCAGTGCCGGATTGACAAGATAGAGGCGCCGGCCCTTAAGGAAATCGGCGCCTTGACTTGACCTTGAGTTAGGAAGCTTACGCTACGTTCAGCACGCTCTCGGGCGCGAAGGCTTCGTAGCCGAGGGCTTCGGCGACCGGCTTGCTGGTAATGCGGCCCTTATGCACATTGAGGCCGTTTCTCAGGTGCTTGTCTTCGGCAATGGCGCGCAGGCCGCGATCGGCGAGCGCCAGGCCATGAACCAGCGTGGCGTTGTTCAGCGCGTGCGCCGAGGTGACGGGCACAGCGCCCGGCATGTTGGCGACGCAATAATGCACCACGCCGTCGACCTCATAGGTCGGATCGGAATGGGTCGTCGCATGCGAGGTCTCGAAGCAACCGCCCTGGTCGATGGCGACGTCGACGATGACGGAGCCCTTCTTCATGCCGGACAGCATTTCGCGCGTGACGAGCTTCGGGGCAGCGGCCCCGGGAATGAGCACGGCGCCGATGACGAGGTCGGCCGAGAAGACCTCCTCCTCCAGTGCCTGGATGCTGGAATAACGGGTGTGCACACGGCCCGCAAAAATGTCGTCGAGCTGGCGAAGGCGCGGCAGCGATTTGTCGAGAATGCTGACATCGGCGCCGAGGCCGGCCGCCATTCTGGCGGCGTGCAGGCCGACAACGCCGCCGCCGATGACGGCAACCTTGGCCGGCAGCACGCCGGGTACGCCGCCGAGCAGGACGCCGAGACCGCCATTGGCTTTCTGCAACGCGGTGGCTCCCGCCTGGATCGACAGGCGTCCTGCCACTTCCGACATCGGCGCCAGCAGCGGCAGGCCGCCGCGCTCGTCGGTCACCGTCTCATAGGCGATCGCGGTGACGCCGGAGGCGATCAGACCCTTGGTCTGTTCGGGGTCGGGTGCCAGATGCAGATAGGTATAGAGAAGCTGACCGTCGCGCAGCTGCGCCCATTCTGAGGGCTGCGGCTCCTTCACCTTGACGATCATGTCGCACTTTTCGAAGATATCCTTGGCGGAGGCGGCCATCTTCGCGCCAGCCGCCGCGTAGGAGGCGTCATCGGCGCCGATGCCGGCGCCCGCCTTGGTCTCTACCCAGACCTCGTGGCCATGGGCGACGTATTCGCGCACCGAGGCCGGCGTCAGGCCGACACGATATTCATGGTTCTTGATTTCCTTCGGGCAACCGACACGCATTGGCGTTCCTCTCCATTTCCTCTCCGCAGCCGCGGATCTCCTCGGACGATGAATCCAACCACCAAGGGCGTGAAATGTCCTTGCAAAGACGATTTGCGCGGAAGGGATTTTTCGGCGATTGTTGCGTGTATCTCCTTTTTCTTCGAAGGTTCTGCGAATGACTGATCTCGACACCATCGATCTTGCGATTCTCAAAGTCTTGCAGGCCAATGCCCGGATCACCAACGCCGAGCTTGCCGAAAAGATCGGGCTGTCGCCTTCGGCCTGTTCGCGCCGGCTCGACATCCTCGAAAGAAGCGGTGTCATCGGCGGCTATCATGCGCGGCTTTCGCACAAGGCGCTCGATTACAAGATGATCGCGATTGTGCATATCTCGCTGTCCGGCCAGTTCGCCAAAACGCTGGCGGAATTCGAAGCCGCTGTGAAACTCTGCCCAAACGTGCTCGTCTGCTACCTAATGTCCGGCGAATACGACTATATCCTCAGGGTCGCCGCCCGGGATCTCGAGGATTACGAGCGCATTCATCGCGACTGGCTGTCGGCGCTTCCCCATGTGGTCAAGATCAATTCGAGCTTCGCGCTTAGAGAAATCATAGACAGGCCGAATGTGGGGCTTTGAGGCCTTGCTTATTTGCCGAAACGCTGCCCACACTTTCGCGGCTCGCGGACGTTTTCTCCCCTACGGCATATCATGACATCGAAGACTCACGGTTATATTTTCGCCCTGCTGGCGACCACCATCTTCTCTCTGCAGGACGCCATCTCGAAACATCTGGCGTCGACTTACCCGCCGATCTTCGTGACGATGATCCGCTACTGGGCCTTCGCGCTGTTCACGATTGTCCTCGCTTCGAAAATGCGCGGCGGCCTCAAGGCGACGGCCCGCACAAAACGCCCGCTTCTTCAGGTGGTGCGCGGCGTGCTGCTTGCCGTCCAGGTGGTTCTGGCCATCACCTGCTTTGCCGTGATCGGCCTTGCCCGCTCACAAGCAATCTTTTCCGCGACGCCGATCCTGATCGCGCTGCTGTCGATGCCGATCCTCGGCGAGCGGGTTGGATGGCGACGGTGGACGGCGATCGGCGTCGGGCTTTGCGGGGTGCTGCTGATCCTGAAGCCGGAAGGCGAGTTTTTCGACGTAAAATTGCTTCTCGCCATTCTTTCCTGCTTCAACTTCGCCTTCTACGTCATCGCCACCCGTTTCGTCAGCCGCGACGATTCGTCGATGACCAGCTTCTTCTATACCGGCGTTATCGGCGGCATCACGATGACGCTCGTCGGCCCGTTCTACTGGAGCTGGATGTCGCCGGGCGACTGGGGCTGGATGGCGCTCGTCTGCATCACCAGCATTTCCAGCCACTATTTCCTGATCCGCGCCTACGATGTTCTCGATGCCGCCGCCGTCCAGCCGCTGACCTATCTCTCGCTGGTCTATGCCTCGATCATTGGTGTGACGATCTATGACGAAACGCTCAGTCTCAACATGATCATCGGCTCGATCATCGTCGTTGCCGCCGGCATCTTCACCATCTGGCGCGAACATGTGGTGGGGCGCAGGGCGGCGGCCGCCAATTGAAATTTCACTGCAATTTTACTCAAGCCCCTAAAACCATTTCAATTTTCCGGCGCTATGCTGCCCTCGCGATCAAGGGGAACAGTATGAGCAGCAACTTGAAAATCACGGCGCGGAAGGCCGATCGGAAGAATTGCCGCGTCTTCGGCAATGTGAAATATCTGAACAGCCAAGTGGATGTCCGAATTCTCAACCTGTCAGTGACCGGCGCCGCGCTGGAGACGAAGACGCCGCTCCATGCCGCTTCCGGCAGCAAGGTGCGCATCGAAGCCGAAAACCTCGGAATGCTCGAGGGCATCATCCGCTGGAAGCACAATGGCCGCGTCGGCATCCAGTTCGACGTGAATTCGAATGCGCGGGCGCAGGTCTCCTCCTATTTCCGCTTCTTCCATCAGGAAATACGCCCTGTGCTGGCGGTGCGCCAACTGAGAGCCGCTACCAACGTCGAGCGCCCGCCTCGTTCGGCGACGTTGACGCTGAAGTCTTAGGGCTGCACCGCTTCAGCGGCAAAGGAACGGCTGACATCGTTCCAGGAGCTACTGGTCGACGTCGAACGCAACAAGAGCCTTGCGTCCGCCGCAGGCTAAGGTCGATGGTCCCGATGTCGATGGCGCCACCCGATGACGACCCTGTTCATGATCCCGCCCTCGATGGATTTGAGCCGGAGTGCCGCACTATACATTGCATTTTCAGATCGCGCCGCCCTTGCTAGCCATTGTTTTGCCGTCCTGTCATTTTGGCAGTGTACTCCTCACCAAATCGTCCGTAATTCTGACGGGCCGGACGATGCATGATCCCATAGGAGAGTTCCATGTCTTCCATTTTTGATGTCGGTCTCATGAGCCGCCGTTCCCTGCTTGGCGGTCTCGCCGCGACTTCCGCCCTGGTGCTGCTGCACCCTTTCAGCGCCCGTGCCAACGCCAATCAGGCGCATCTGCGGCTGATGGAAACGACCGACATTCACGTCAACGTCTTCCCTTATGACTATTACGCCGACAAGCCGAACGACACGATGGGCCTGTCGCGCACCGGAACGATCATCGACAATATCCGTGCCGAGGCGGCCAACTCGCTGTTGATCGACAATGGCGACGTGCTGCAGGGCAATCCGATGGGCGACTACATGGCCTATCAGCACGGCATGAAGGACGGCGACGTCCATCCCGTGATCAAGGCGATGAACACGCTCGGCTATACGGTCGGCACGCTCGGCAATCACGAGTTCAATTACGGCCTCGACTTCATGTTCAAGGTCCTGTCCGGCGCGAACTTCCCCTTCGTCTGCGCCAACCTGACCAAGGGCCAGCTCGCCTCGGATCCCAAGCAGGACGATCTCTTCTTCAAACCTTACATCATTGTCGAAAAGCAGATCAAAGACGGTGCTGGCAAGGAGAGCCCTGTCAAGATCGGCTTCATCGGATTCGTACCGCCGCAGATCATGCTCTGGGACATCAAGAACCTCGAAGGCAAGGCGCAGACCCGCGATATCGTGGAGGCCGCCAAGACTTGGGTTCCCGCCATGAAGGAAGCCGGCGCCGATATCGTCATCGCGCTCTCCCATTCCGGCATCGACGGAGCAGCACCGTCCGAAAAGATGGAAAATGCCTCGCTGCATCTTGCCGCCGTCGAAGGCATCGACGCGATCTTCACCGGCCACCAGCATCTCGTCTTCCCCGGCCCGAAGAGCTGGGACGGCATCGCCAATGCCGATCCCGTCAAGGGCACGCTGCACGGCAAGCCCGCCGTGATGGCCGGCTTCTGGGGTTCGCATCTCGGCCTCATCGACCTGCTGCTCGAGAAGGACGGCAACAGCTGGAAGATCGTCGATTTCACCTCGGAAGCGCGGCCGATCTACCATCGCGACGACAAGAAGAAAGTGGTCGCTGACTACGCCGACAAGAAGGACGTGGTCGAAGCCGCCAAGGCCGAGCACGAGGCGACGCTCGCCTATGTCCGCACGCCAGTCGGCAAGACCTCCGCACCGCTCTATTCCTATTTCGCGCTGGTCGCCGACGATCCTTCAGTGCAGGTCGTCAGCCAGGCGCAGACCTGGTACATCAAGCAGATGCTGGCCGACACCGAGTACAAGGATCTGCCGGTGCTTTCGGCCGCAGCTCCCTTCAAGGCCGGCGGCCGCGGCGGCGCCGACTATTATACGGATGTCCCGGCCGGCGATATCGCCATCAAGAACGTCGCCGACCTCTATCTTTATCCGAACACCGTGCAGGCTGTCGCAATCACAGGCGCCCAGGTGAAGAACTGGCTGGAAATGTCGGCCGGCATGTTCAATCACATTGACGCCGGCGCGAAGGACGCGCCGCTGCTCAATACCGACTTCCCGTCTTACAATTTTGACGTGATCGACGGCGTTACATACCAGATCGACCTGTCGCAGCCGCCGAAATATGATTCGTCCGGCAAGGCGATCAATCCGGATGCCAACCGCATCCAGAACCTCGCTTTCGACGGCAAGCCGATCGATCCGGCCCAGAAGTTCGTCGTCGTCACCAACAATTACCGCGCCGGCGGCGGCGGCAGTTTCCCGGAGATCGCTGCCGACAAGGTGATCTTCCAGGCGCCGGACACCAACCGCGACGTCATCGTCCGCTACGTCCACGAGCAAGGCACTATCAATCCGTCGGCCGATGCGAACTGGACCTTCAAGCCGCTGCCGGGCACGACGGCGACCTTCGAAAGCGGCCCGAAGGCGAAGCAGTTCCTCGCTGCGGTCAAGAGCGTCAAGATCGAGGAGGCCGGCGACGGGGCCGACGGCTTCTCGAAATTCAGGCTGGTACTTTAAGCAAAAGTATACCGACGAAGGCGCGGCTCCGCGCCTTCGTCATTCGGCCGCGAGCGGTGGAGCGGTGTCCCGCAGTTCCGCCATCTCAGCATGAAAATCGGCCTGGTTCGGGCAATAGGAAAGCCGCGTGCGGAAGGCATCGATCATCCAGCTGGCGGCCGGTCCGGGCGGGTTGGCGAGCTGGCGCATCGAATAGATGCCATACTCACCCTGTTCATAGGCATCCAGGTCGAGGTGGATGAGCGCGCCGCTGCGCAGATCGTCATGGATGATGGACGCCGGAAGACCACCCCAGCCAAGGCCGGCCTTGATCAGCTGGTGCTTTGTCGCAATGTCGCTGACGCGCCACGTCTTGTAGGACAGAACGTTGAAATCCCGCCCCTTTGTTCGGCCCGACGCGTCGGTGACGACGAGCTGCACTTCCTCGCGCACGTCGCCGAGCGTGAGCGGCCGGTCGATCACGGCAAGCGGGTGGTTGGGCGCGGCAACGGGCAGCATGAAGGAATGGCCGATCCGTTCCGTGACCATCGAATCGTCCGGCTTGAGCACCGCGCCGCCGATGCCGATCGTTGCCTTGCCGCTCAGAACGAGATCCATGACCATTCCGAGTTCACCGACATTGAGGTTCAACGAAACGGTCGGGTATCTTTCGCGGAATTCGTGCAGCACGTCCACGACCGCCTGCGATGGCACCATGACGCTGATGGCGACGGAAACCTCGGCTTCGAGGCCCTCCCTCAGGCTCTTGACGCGCGCCCGCATGACCTGAAGGTCGCCGAGAATGCGACGCGCATCCTCGAGCATCGCCTTGCCCGCCTCGGTCAGCTTGGGTTGGCGCGCGCCGGACCGCTCGAAAAGCGGCATTTCAAGCTGCGCTTCCAAATTGGCGATCGTATAGCTGACGACCGACTGTGCCCGGTTCAGCGCCCGCGATGCGGCCGAAAAGCTGCCGGTTTCGGCAACGGTCAAAAACACCTGCAACTGGTCCAAAGTCGGGTTCGGAAGCATCTTCCATCCATTCCATCGATAATTTCGATCGACATTATCACCGTTTTTTCGATAGCGGGCCAGACTTATTTTCCTCCTCGACACCGCCGGCTCACCTCCCAGCAACGAGCCGTCAAATTCATTCGAAAGGAAATGCAGCATGTCGTCCATCCTTCTTCTAACGTCCAGCCCGCGCGCTGAGTCGCTCTCGACCCCGATCGCCGCTGATCTCGCCGAAAAGCTGAAGAACCAGAAGCCGGGCAGCGTCGTCGTTCGCCGCGACCTGGCAACCAACCCGCTGCCGCATATCGATGACCTCTTCACCGGCGCCATCCGCAAGCCGGCCGAGGCCCGCACGGCGGAAGAAGCCGCCGCCGTCAAAACCTCCGACGAACTCGTCAACGAACTCTTTGCCGCCGACACCATCGTCATCAGCACCGGGCTCATCAACTTCAACATCTATTCGTCGCTGAAGACCTGGATCGACAACGTCGCCCGCGCCGGCCTGACCTTCAAATACACGGAAAGCGGTCCGGTCGGCCTGCTCACCGGCAAGAAGGTCTATGTGGTTCTGGCCTCCGGCGGCGTCTATTCGCAGGGACCGGCTGCTCCCTTGAACCATGCCGTGCCGTACCTGAAGTCGGTTCTCGGCTTCCTCGGCATCACTGACATTGAGACGATCTATGTCGAGGGCCTGGCTTTCGGCCCGGAAGCTGCGGAAAAGGCCATCGACGCCGCCAAGTCGCGCGTCGAGGAAATCGCGCTCGCAGCCTGATCGGCTCTTCAATGTTCCGTGGACGGCCGGCCTTCGCCGGCCGTTCCTTATTTGTCGATGCCGACGAAATTGCGCATCATCTCGAGGATCTCGTCCGACAGCGCCTCATCAGAGGGGCACTTATTCTGGTTTACGCAACACCTCAAACCAACAATCAACCGATCGCATTGATCGGAGGATCGGCCGGCTTACCCGAGTTCACCACGCCGGAGCGGCCGACGACGCAATTGCGGCCGCTCTTCTTTGCCGCGTAAAGGCGGCCGTCGGCAGCCGACAGCACCGTGGTGAAACTGGTGCCGTCCTCGTCGGCGGTCGCAACGCCGATAGAGACGGTGACAGGACTGCCATCCGGCGTCTTGACGCTGGTCGCGATCGTCCAACGCAGACGCTCGGCTAGCAACAGTCCTTCCTCATGGTTCGTGCCCGGGCAGACGGCGACGAACTCCTCGCCGCCGAAGCGGAAGATGCGGTCGCTGGAACGCAGCGTCGTGCCGAGCCGGGCGGCGATCGACTTCAGCACCGCGTCACCCTGGAGATGACCGTAACCATCATTGACGTCCTTGAAGTGATCGGCGTCGATAATGAGAACGGTCGCAGACAGCCCCTGCCGCAGCGCCTCGCGCACCATCAGCGGCGCCTCCAGCTCCATGCGCGTGCGGTCATAGACGCCGGTCAGCATATCGCGGCCGGTGCGCTCCAGAAGATCATTGTAGCGCTCGCGGAATGTCAGATCGCCGAACACGTCGCTGATCGAGCGCGCGGCGGCGTCGGCGCCGAGGCGGCGGATACGATATTCATAGATCGCAAACATTGCCCCATAAAGGCAGACGGCGAGCATCTTCGCCTTCCAGCCGCCCCAGAACACGGCGACGGGTACATCTAGGAAATAATGCAGCGCGGCGAAGAAGCCGACCTGGTCGAAAGTCAGCAGCACGAAGCCGGAGATCATGAAACGCAGCACAGCGCGCCTGCGGAAGAAATCGCCGAGCTTTTCGTAAAGCAGGATGATGCCCAGCGAATCGACATAGAGCAGCGCCGTGCCCCAGATCATCAGCCAGCCCATCTCCTTCAGAAAATCGACGTCGGGCGTCTGGTTTGATGATAGTTGCAGCGGCTGGTGCAGCTGCAGCACCCAGGCGATGCCGACGGTAAGCAGGTTGCCGAGGAACAGACCGTAGATCGGCTGGCGCACCGCCGCGGCATCCTCCCACAGGTATAACATCAGGATCATCATCAGCTTGCCGGAGAAGAAGACGGATGAACCCGGCGACACATCCCCGAACGGCAGCGAGACGTAAAAGACCGCCGCCAGATAGGTCTCCATGAAATGCATGACGCCGAGCGCCGTCAGGAAGACCCCGAGACCGAGCCGATGGCGGAAGTGCAGCAGCGTCACCATCAGGACGAAATAGGCGACGGCTTCGACGACGAAGAGAACGAGGTTGAGCGCCTCCATTTACGACACCTCGGCTGCTGGCCGGCGCCGCGCCGATGCGGCGATCGCGGCTGCGTTTCCTTTGATCGATCGTCCGAGAAAGTCAAACACGATGGCGTCCTGCAAATCCTGCAGGCCATAGCTTTCACCGCAATCCTTTAAGATTACGTGAGCGCGTTCTCATGTTTGCGATGAACGCTCAAGTCATACGATTGAAAAGCAAGGAATTTCTGCCGGCGCCCCGAGTCGGAACAGATCGCACCTTCAGACCTGGCGAAGCTTCTCGCCGTCGCCGAAGAGCGATGGGCCATGCTGGTCGATGATCTGCTGCGCCTTGCGCACGGTGCACTCGATCGCGTCGTCGGAGGAAGAGAAAAGATCGGCGCGGATGAAATTGCGCACCAGCACCTCGTCACCGACCTTCTTTTCGATGCGGCCGGCCAGACGGTATTGGCTGCCTTCCTTGCGTGGCTCCGCATAGATCGTGCAATCGCCGTAAAGCTGCGGCTCGCCGGAGGGGCCTGTCGCCTCCGAAGCGGCCTTGCCGCCGGAGAACATCGAAAAGAGATTTGAAAGGAACGAAGCCATGATCCGTCTCTAACACGGCGGTATCGCGCTCGCCAAGTCAAATGATCAGACTGGCGAGGATCTCGTTTTCGGTAATATCCTCGTAACCCATGCCGGCGGCTTCGAAATTCGCGATCAGCCGGGCGAAATTCTCCGGCGCCTTGGTTTCGATGCCGATCAGGATCGAGCCAAAATTGCGCGCCGATTTCTTCAGATATTCGAAGCGGGCGATATCGTCGTCGGGGCCGAGCAGATTGAGGAAATCCCTGAGCGCGCCCGGGCGCTGGGCAAGCCTGAGAATGAAGTATTTCTTCAGCCCTGCGTAACGCATGGCTCTTTCCTTTACGTCAGGCAGGCGCTCGAAATCGAAATTGCCGCCGGAGACGACCGCGACGATGGTCTTGCCACGGATCGCCTGCGCATCCATCGCGGCGATCGCCGTCAGCGACAGGGCGCCCGCCGGCTCCAGCACGACGCCCTCGACATTCAGCATCTCCTGAATGGTGACGCAGATGGCGTTCTCCGGCATCAGTTGCACTTGGCTTGCCGGAAAATCGCGCAGAACCGCGAAATTCAGGTCGCCGATCCGGGCGACGGCTGCGCCGTCGACAAAGTTGTCGACCTTGGCAAGCGTCGTCACCTGACCCGCCTCGATGCTGCGCCTGAGGCTCGGCGCGCCAGCGGGCTCGGCAAAGACAAAGGCCGATTTCGGCACGACGCCTTCGAGATAACCGGTAATGCCGGCGGCAAGCCCGCCGCCGCCGACCGGCAGCACGACCATATCAGGCACCGCTCCATCAGGCAGCTGCTGCATGATTTCGGCGGCGACGGTCGCCTGCCCCTCGATGATATCGGCGTGATCGAAGGGCGGCACCATGACGCCGCCGATCGCCTCGACGTGGTCACGCGCGGCCTGGTAGCACTGGTCGAAGAAATCGCCGAACAGCCGGATGGTTATGAATTCGGCGCCGAACATGCGGGTCTTGTCGATCTTCTGCTGCGGCGTCGTCACCGGCATGAAGACGACGCCCGGCACGCCGAAATGGCGGCAGACATAGGCGAAGCCCTGGGCGTGATTGCCGGCCGAGGCACAGACGAAGGTCTTGCCTGAAGCACCCTCCCCGATCGCCTTGCGGAAGAAATTGAAGGCGCCGCGGATCTTGTAGGAGCGCACCGGCGACAGATCCTCGCGCTTCAGCCAGATATCGGCGCCGTAGCGGGCGGAGAGATGGTCATTGAGCTGCAGGGGCGTCGCCGGGAAAAGGCTGCGTATTGCCGCTTCGGCGCTTTCGACTTCAAGTCTTGTCACGGGCGTGGTCCATTCCTAAAGATTAACCGCCGCCGCTATGGCACAGGCCGGCCGGCAAAAGAAAGCCGGCTCCCGCCATTTCCGGTTCGCTGACCGAGCCGCTCATCTCCTGATGCCCGTTCCGGCCTCGGGAAGCGTTTCTTAAGCCAATCGCAAAATCGGCGGCAGATGAATTGATTTTAACTGTCAATGCAAAGGCCTGCCACTTATATGGAGCGATGATGATCGTCAAATTCACAAGACCGCTCGCGTGGCTGCTGCTCGCCTTGATCCTCTTTGTCACGGTTTCGCCGATCGGGCTGAGACCGCATACGGTCACGAGCGTCGATACGGACCGTGGCGGCGCCTATGTTCTCCTCGGCCTCGCCTTCGCGCTCGCCTATCCCAGACAGTGGAAACTGGTTGCCGTGCTGCTGATAACGGGCGCCGTCGCCATCGAATATCTGCAATACTTCACGCCGACCCGCCATCCGCGCCTGCATGACGCCGGCGTCAAGGCGATGGGCGCGGCCCTCGGGTTGCTGGCCGGCTGGGTGATCAACAGGTGGCGAGAAACCAGGGCGGCGAACACGCTTCCCTTTGCAGAACGCTGATTGGACCGGATCAGAAACCCGGCAACTCCGCTGCCCAGAAAATCAATGGTATCGCAGCCATCGCAGTTGCGAAAACAAGTGCGACGCTGGTCTTGAAGATTCGGATGCGCCGGACCTTGGTCCCGCTCCAATCGTAAACCATCGTCTTACTCCCACAAGACAACACTTACTCGCTCGTTGCGCGCAATACTTGCACCGAAAATGCCATTGTCAAGCAATAACGCGCTTTTCTGTACAAAATACAGCATTCTCATACAGGATTATGAAGGTGGTGCGGGCGACGGGGATCGAACCCGTATAGCCTAAGGCCGAGGGATTTTAAGTCCCTTGCGTCTACCAGTTTCGCCACGCCCGCTTGCGGCGTTTTCAATATCTTGCGTCATCGGCGATGGGAAGAGCCGCCGGTAAAAATCCCGCATCGATTGCGGGCCGCGTTGAGGAAGTCCGGCCGCATTCTGCAAGGGCAAGCACAAATACGCCACCGCCGCGAGGAACTCCGTGTTCAACGAGGCGAAAATTCACCTGCTGTTTCGTTCAGCAAAATTGACGCATGGGCTGGTGGTTTGCAAAGCCCCCGAAGGGCGCTACCTATTGACCAGCCTCACATCACGGAACACCCCATGAGCCATGACACCGTCGTCACCGCCGCCATGCTCGCCATCGGCGACGAACTTCTTTCCGGCCGCACCAAGGACAAGAATATCGGTCATCTCGCCGAGCTGCTCACCCTTTCCGGCATCGATCTCAAGGAGGTGCGCATCGTCGCCGACGACGAAGAGGCGATCGTCGAGGCGCTGAATGCGCTTCGCGCTCGATATGATTACGTTTTCACCTCTGGCGGCATCGGGCCGACGCATGACGACATCACCGCCGATGCCATCGCCAAGGCGTTCGGCCTGCCCTGCGAGCATGACGAGGCGGCGATGACGCTGCTGGCCGAGATGTATCGCCGCCGCGAGATGGAATTCACCGAGGCGCGCCAGCGCATGGCGCGCATGCCGCGCGGGGCGGCCCATATCGCCAATCCAGTCTCGACCGCGCCGGGCTTCATCATCGGCAATGTCTATGTCATGGCCGGCGTGCCGCAGGTTTTTCAGGCGATGGTCGACAATGTGCTGCCGACGCTTCGAACCGGCACGCCGGTGCTGTCGCTCGCGATCGCCTGCCCTTACGGCGAAGGCGATATCGGCACACCGCTTGCCGCCATCCAGAAAGCTCATCCGGACACCAGCATCGGCTCCTACCCCAGATATATCGGCCAGAAATTCTCGACCGAGATCGTCGTGCGCGGCCGCGCGCAGGCGGCAATCGATGCGGCCGGCGCCGAGGTGCATGCGATGATCGACGCCATCCGCCGGAAAAAGGAGGTCACTGAGAACCATTCCGTCGAGGCGTGAGGACAGTACGGGAACTGGCCATCCTTGATATCGGTCAAGGAACAGGAGAAAGGTCGGTGCATTCCATCGCTGGCGTCAGCCATTTCAGCGCAAGGAGAATTGATATGTCTTACAAAACCATTCTCGCCATTCTCGATACGAGAGACAATAGCGCCGCCGTTGCCGATTTCGCCTTTGCCATTGCCGCCGAAAACGGCGCTCATGTGATCGGACTGCACGCCGAAAATATCTCCGCCGTGCCGCTGGTGGCGCCGATGGAAATTCCTGATCCCGTCGCCGTGCAGGCGCTGCAGGATATGGCGCATAGCGAAACGACCGCCATCGAGGCCATATTCCGCGCCAAGGCGCACGCCGCCGGCGCCTCCTCCGAATGGCGCAGCTTCGCCACCTCGACCGGCTACGGTTCGGCGCCGCTGATCGACAGCGCGCGCAGCGCCGATCTCTTGATCGCTTCGCAGGCCGACCCGGCCAACCCGTCCGACAGCCATGTCGATCTCGACAGTTTTCTCTTCGAAACCGGCCGGCCGGTGCTGATGATCCCCTATATCATCCGCCAGCCGAAGCCGATCAAACGCGTGCTGATCGCCTGGAACGGCTCGAAGGAGGCGGCACGCGCAACCTTCGACGCGCTGCCGTTCCTGAAGGCGGCCGAGGCGGTGGAGATTTTTTCGGTCGATCCGGCCGAGACGGCGCCGCATTCATCGCTGACCCCAGGCGCCGAGATCGCCGCGGGACTTGCCCGCCACGGCGTGAAGACGACGCTTTCGACGGCCCGAAGCGTGGACAGGAACACCTCGCATGTCATCGAAAACCGGCTTTCGGACGACAGCATCGACCTCCTGGTCATGGGCGCGCATACGCATTCATGGCTGTGGCAGATGATCTTCGGCGGCACGACGAAGAGCTTGCTGCAATCGATGACGGCGCTGACGCTGTTGTCGCGATGACTGCCTGCCGCAAGGATCGGCGCTCTTGCCTTTTTCCGGCAAATCCCGCTAATTGCAGCGACCGATGAGGGCTTCGAGCCTCGGCCGATTTCGCGCAGTTCCGGCTTGCGCGATTTCTTGTTTTGCCGATCGCCGCTGCAAGCCCGTCCGGTCGCCGGCAAACGGCGTGTCATCTCTATCATGCCGCGGAGCAGCCCGATGTCCCTTCCCGATAAAGCCTTTCCCGTTTCCTGGGATCAGTTCCACCGCGATGCGCGCGCCCTTGCCTGGCGGCTTGCCGGCCTCGACCAGACGTTCAAGGCGATCGTCTGCATCACCCGCGGCGGCCTTGTTCCGGCCGCGATCATCTCGCGCGAACTGAACATCCGCCTGATCGAGACCGTCTGCATCGCCTCCTACCATGATTATGTGAACCAGGGCGACATGGTGCTGCTCAAGGGAATTGCGCCCGAGCTTGCGGAAAACGGCGGCGAAGGCGTGCTCGTCGTCGACGACCTCACCGATACCGGCAAGACCGCCGCGCAGGTGCGCACCATGCTGCCGAAAGCGCATTTCGCCTGCGTCTATGCCAAGCCGAAGGGCGTGCCGACCGTCGACACCTTCATCACCGAGGTGAGCCAGGATACCTGGATCTATTTCCCCTGGGATATGGGCTTCACCTATCAGGAGCCGATCGCCAAGGGGGCGCGCTGACCGCCACCTCTCGGAGTGCGCCGGCAGCGTCGCCGGCGCAGTTCGACAGCCCCGATATTTCCGGCGAATCGCCATGCGCATTTGCGCCGGAAATGCCATCACAAGATTTGCCGCAGGACGCTTTTTTGTGGTTCCGGCATTTTCCTTAGCCGGCAGCGCCCGCAAGCCATTGTAATTTCAGCGTTCCCCGGCTTTCCCCAATCTCCACAGGCGCATCCACAAGATGTTGTGGTTAGCAATCAATTAAAACCCAGCCCTTGACGGAATCAGCTGTTTCAAACTTTACTGTCCTTGATGTTGCGGCGGCGACAGGACCGGAGGTAACGAGCCCGGTTCCCTTTTGAAAATAGGACGCGGAATGGGGTGCTGCACCGAAAAACGGTTCAGGCCCGACAGGATTTCCGCGCGATTTTCAGCCCCCAAAAAAAGTGACATCGGGACTGGCGATAATAAGCTGTTAATACTATATTTAGTGTTTGCAGCCACCATCACCACAATATACAGGAAGCTCATCTCCGGATGACACCCCTGTCACGATACGGAAACGAGACTGGCTGCACGACTGAATGTGCCGCCGGATAGGAATTTTGCGCCCTGGGGACAGGCGCCAACGCGAGGTCAAGACTATGCGCATCGAACGTCGTTTCACGAAGGCCGGCCAAGGCGCCTATGCGGATATCGAATTCCGCAAGGCGACGAGCGAGATCAAGAACCCGGACGGTTCGATCGTGTTCCGCCTCGAGAATATCGACGTCCCCGCCCAGTTCTCCCAGGTCGCGACCGACGTTCTGGCGCAGAAGTATTTCCGCAAGGCCGGCGTTCCCACCCGGCTGAAGAAGGTCGAGGAAAACGACGTTCCTTCCTTCCTGTGGCGCTCCGTTCCCGACGATGCCGCGCTGAAGACCCTGCCGAAGGAGGAGCAGACCGGCTCCGAAATCGATGCGCGCCAGGTCTTCGACCGTCTTGCCGGCACCTGGACCTATTGGGGCTGGAAGGGCGGCTATTTCTCTTCCGAGGAAGATGCGGCGGCCTTCAAGGACGAGCTTGCCTATATGCTCGCCACCCAGCGCGTAGCGCCGAACTCGCCGCAATGGTTCAACACCGGCCTGCACTGGGCCTACGGCATCGACGGCCCCGGCCAGGGCCATTTCTACGTCGACCCCTTCACCGGCAAGCTGACCAAGTCCAAGTCGGCCTACGAACATCCGCAGCCGCATGCCTGCTTCATCCAGTCGGTCGAAGACGACCTCGTCAACGAAGGCGGCATCATGGATCTCTGGGTGCGTGAAGCGCGCCTCTTCAAATACGGTTCCGGCACCGGCTCCAACTTCTCGATGCTGCGCGGCGAAGGCGAAAAGCTTTCCGGCGGCGGCCGCTCCTCCGGCCTGATGAGCTTCCTGAAGATCGGCGACCGCGCCGCCGGCGCCATCAAATCGGGCGGCACGACGCGCCGCGCCGCCAAGATGGTGGTCGTCGATATCGACCATCCGGATATCGAGGAATACATCAACTGGAAGGTCAAGGAAGAGCAGAAGGTCGCGGCCCTCGTCACCGGCTCGAAGATCGTCGCCCGGCACCTGAAGGCGATCATGAAGGCCTGCGTCAATTGCGACGGCGGCGACAATGGCGATTGCTTCGATCCGGCCAAGAACCCTGCCCTGAAGCGCGAAATCCGCGCCGCCAAGAAGGACCAGGTCCCGGAGAATTACGTCCAGCGTGTCATCCAGTTCGCCCGCCAGGGCTACAAGGATCTTCAATTCAAGACCTACGACACGGATTGGGATTCGGAAGCCTATCTGACGGTCTCCGGCCAGAATTCCAACAACTCCGTCTCGATCAAGGACGACTTCCTGCGCGCCGTCGAAAATGACGGCGAATGGAACCTGACCGCCCGCAAGGACGGCCGGGTGATGAAGACGCTGAAGGCGCGCGATCTCTGGGAAACCATTTCCTACGCCGCCTGGGCTTCGGCCGATCCGGGTATCCACTTCAACACGACGATGAACGACTGGCACACCTCGCCGGCCGGCGGCCCGATCCGCGGCTCGAACCCGTGCTCGGAATACATGTTCCTCGACGACACCGCCTGCAACCTTGCTTCGCTGAACCTCCTGCAGTTCAAGGACAAGGCCACCAAGCGCATCAATATCGCCGATTACGAACACGCGGTTCGCCTGTGGACCGTCGTGCTCGAAGTCTCGGTGATGATGGCGCAGTTCCCGTCGAAGCGCATTGCCGAACTCTCCTACGAATACCGCACGCTCGGCCTCGGCTACGCCAATATCGGCGGCCTGCTGATGTCCTCGGGCATTCCCTATGACTCGGCCGAAGCCCGCGCCATTGCCGGCTCGCTGACCGCGATCATGACCGGCATCTGCTATGCGACCTCGGCCGAAATGGCTGCCGAACTCGGGCCGTTCCCGAATTTCGCGCCGAACCGCGAGAGCATGCTGCGGGTCATCCGCAACCATCGCCGCGCCGCTTACGGCGAAACCTCCGGCTATGAGGCGCTGTCGATCGACCCGGTCGCGCTGATTCATTCGGAAAACCCGGATCAGGATCTTGCCGCCCATGCCAAATCGGCCTGGGACAAGGCGCTCGAGCTCGGCGAACAGCATGGCTACCGCAATGCTCAGGTCTCGGTCATCGCCCCGACCGGCACGATCGGTCTCGTCATGGATTGCGACACGACAGGCATTGAGCCCGACTTCGCCCTCGTCAAGTTCAAGAAGCTCGCCGGCGGCGGCTACTTCAAGATCATCAACCGCGCCGTGCCGGAAGCGCTACGCACGCTCGGTTATTCCGAGAGCCAGATCGCCGAGATCGAAGCCTATGCCGTCGGCCACGGCAATCTGAACCAGGCGCCCGCGATCAACCCGTCGACGCTGAAGGCCAAGGGCTTGACCGACGAGAAGGTGGAAGCCGTCAACGCGGCGCTGAAGAGCGCCTTCGACATCAAGTTCGTCTTCAACCAGTGGACGCTGGGCGCCGACTTCCTGAAGGAGACGCTGAAGGTTTCCGACGAACAGCTCGCCGACATGAGCTTCAGCCTGCTCGACCATATGGGCTTCTCGAAGAAGGATATCGAAGCCGCCAACATCCATGTCTGCGGCGCGATGACGCTGGAAGGCGCGCCCTTCCTGAAGGCCGAGCACCTGCCGGTCTTCGATTGCGCCAACCCCTGCGGCAAGATCGGCAAGCGCTACCTCTCGGTCGAGAGCCACATCCGCATGATGGCGGCCGCCCAGCCCTTCATCTCCGGTGCGATTTCCAAGACGATCAACATGCCGAACGAGGCGACCGTCGAGGATTGCAAGAACGCCTATCTGCTCTCCTGGAAGCTCGGCCTTAAGGCCAACGCGCTCTATCGCGACGGCTCGAAGCTGTCGCAGCCGCTCAACGCCTCGCTGATCGAGGACGAGGACGACGAGGATGCGCTGGAGGAACTGCTGCAGGCGCCCGTCGCCGCCCAGGCCGTCACCATCACCGAGAAGATCATCGAGCGGGTGATCGAACGCGTTTCGCGCGAACGCGAGAAGCTGCCCAACCGCCGCCAGGGCTATACCCAGAAGGCCGCCGTCGGCGGACACAAGGTGTATCTGCGCACCGGCGAATTCGGCGACGGCCGCCTCGGCGAGATCTTCATCGATATGCACAAGGAAGGCGCTGCCTTCCGGGCGATGATGAACAATTTCGCCATCGCCATCTCGCTCGGCCTGCAATATGGCGTGCCGCTCGAGGAATATGTCGAGGCCTTCACCTTCACCAAGTTCGAGCCGGCCGGCATGGTCATCGGCAACGATGCGATCAAGAACGCCACGTCGATCCTCGACTACGTCTTCCGCGAGCTGGCCGTTTCCTATCTCGGCCGTCATGACCTCGCCCATGTCGATACGTCGGATTTCTCCAACACCGCACTCGGCAAGGGCATCCAGGAAGGCAAGACCAACCTGCTGTCGACCGGCTGGACCCGCGGCTACAAGCCGACGCTGGTTTCCGGCACTGGCGGCGAACGCCAGGCGGGCGAACCCAAGGGTGCGGCGACCGCTGCCCCCGCCCGCGCCGCCTCCACCGGCACTGTCACCGCCTTTGCCGGCAGTGCTGCCCGCAAGCTGGAGCCGACGGCCGCTATCTCTACCTCCGAAATTGTCGCCTTCAAGCGCGATTACGAGGAGCGCGCCAAGGAATTGGCCGAGGAGATCGCCGAAGAGGTGATGGAAGAAATCACCAGCGACGCCACCGCCCTCTTCTCCGACAAGGCGGCAGCCGATGCGGCAACGGCTAAGACCGAAGCCAAGAAGGTCGAAGCCGAACGCCGCCAGCGCTCGATCATGCAGGGCTACACCGGCAACATGTGCTCGGAGTGCCAGAACTTCACGATGGTGCGGAACGGCACTTGCGAGAAGTGCGACACGTGTGGTGCGACGAGTGGGTGCTCTTGATAGGGGACAATCGCAGTGCGGCGACCTGTGGAAAACCATAAGTTAGTCGTAATCGAAGGCGGAGGGCGCAAGCCCTCCGCCTGGATTGAAATTCCAAAGACTATAATTTGTTCGTCACCTACAAGTCGCTCAGAAGCAGCGACTTTTCGCATAACAGCCGCGGGGGTTCGGAAGGCCCTCGAGTTTGGTCATAGACAGCCATTGCTTGATTTGTGGAGCCTCGTATTGGGGCAAATACCCCCTGTTAACAACGCTCAGATAAAGTGGGGAAATGCTGACGTGCAGCAGGGCCTTTGCGGAATCGATGGCGCGCATGCCTGCTTCCGTGGTATAAAGAGACCCCTGGGTGATGACGATCAGGGATATGATGTCTACGCTTACGTTTCGAAGCCGAGCATACTTTTCAAATATGCTCCGTCTATGAGTTGCGTGGTCGAGCCAGTAGAGATACCAAACGATTTGGTTTGTGTTATCTACGTTAGGATGGATTATCCCTATGGCAGATATGCCACTTCCAAGAAGGCGACACCGATTAGCCGCGGGGTTGTCACGCATTGGGAACTCGTGGAAGCCGATGATACAGGCCAACTTCCTATTGACTATCGACAGCGTTATCGCCGCAAAATGTGGTAGAGAAGCGAGAAAATATGAAGTTTGATTTGGTAGCTTCAAAGGAGTACGAGCCAGCGGCTATCTACTATGAAGATTCAGATAGCCTGGAATATCTGCGCGCGTCCGTTCCTGCAATCTATAGGAGAATAGATACAGCTCTAACACTTGTACTTTCAATGGAAGATCGCTCGCTAATTGGTTTCAAACTCAAGGGCTTTAAGAATTTTTACAATAGAAATCTAAAAAATCGCCTGGGTGCAGATTGTCCGCAGTTCATAGAACTTGTTGACGTCCTGCAGGAACTTACGCGCACTCTCGGCCAGCAGGTATTTGAAGAAAAACAACTAAATGCCTACAAGTCAGCGCTAGAAATGGCGGCAGAAGATAAAGTTCACGTGAGCGATTTTCCGCGTATCGCCAGTTAGCTTACAAGCAACTAAGCTGTATAACCCCAACGTGATCACCTCCCGCTACAAAATGGCGGACAATTATTGAGGTTGTTCGCAGACTCTTTACGCTTCAGGAGTCAACACATCGGCCTCGCGATAAAATGACGCTCAAGCCCATGCCGAAACACCGCCTCATCCTTCTGCGCCACGCCAAATCCGCCTGGCCCAACGGTGTGGCCGACCGTGAACGGCCATTGGCCGGTCGCGGGCGCAAGGCAGCACCCGTCATCGGCACCTATATGGCGCGCGAAAAGCTGATCCCCGATCTCGCCCTCGTCTCGCCGGCCCGCCGGGCGCAGGAAACCTGGAAGCTCATCCGCCAGGCCCTTTCGAAAAAGGTCTCCGACCGCGAGGCGGCTGATATCTACGAGGTGTCGGCCGAGCGCATCCTCGATGTGATCCGGGCCGTCGAACCTGATATCCGCACGCTGCTCATTGTTGGCCACAATCCCGGCATGGAGAACGCGGCCTCGCTTATCGTGGCGGACGGCGATGCCGCTGCCGTGGGACGCATGCGGGAGAAGTTCCCGACGGCGGGACTCGCCGTCATCGACCTCGATCTCGGCGGATGGGACGAGATTGCGGCGGGCACCGGTTATCTCGAGCGGTTCGTAACCCCGAGATCCTTGGGATAGTACGACACTGTCTGGTTTTGAATTTGACGGCCAAGGTGCCCGGCGCTGATTCCACCCCGCGTGTCCGAACTGGCCATTCACGGAACAATGGTTCGACAACCCCGACTTGGCTGGAGAACCCGTTCTCGTCAACGAATTTGGATCGGTTCTACAAGGTAATCCATTGCGGGCATCTCTTCCCCTATATGGTGGCGGATTGCTACACGCTGGGCAGCCGCTTCCCTCACCCCGCCAGAGTTCCGCCTTCGGCTCTCCTTAGCCGGCACCTCCGGCCATTGTCAAAAGGGCAGAATGTCGAATAGGCGCTTGCTCGCCCTCGCCCCCCAAGACGGCTTCACGGCCCCGGCGGAGAACGGCGGCCCAGACGATGGAGCCAGCGGCGATGGGTAAAACCGGTTGAGCATCGCATCGCAGACATAGTGCCCCCAATTCGCCAGGCGCTCCGTCTCTCTCGCGCCGAGGAAATGGAGGTAGGTGCCGACCTCGGAGGGAACGACTGACGACGGCGGCAGTGTGAAGGAGGCATATGGCTTGAGTTCGACATCCCTGCTGTCGATTGACCAATAGACGCCTTGCGTTCTTGCGCGCAGAGCCGATCTTGTAAGGTCGTCGAGGCCAAGCAGATCAGCCTGTTTTGCTGCCTTGAAGCCGCCGATCAGGTCCCGCCGCCTCAGCGCCCTCACCTGATTGTCCGCCGTGTCGAGCACCCGCTTGAGCTGGCTGAAGTAGTTCCAATATCCGCGGGTGGAGGAACGCCAGGGCGCGCCGGCATCGCTGACGAGCAGGCAGTCGCAGCGTTTCAACGCCGGCTCGATGCCGTGATTGTCGTAAACGCCGCCATCGCTCAATATTGCCCTGCCCGGAGTGACAGGTTCGCCGACCGTCTCATCGAGCTTTTCTCTCTTCCATGAAAACTGCGACAGGTCCAATCGCAGCGGTGACAGCACGGGCGGGAATGCGGCCGAGGCGGCAACTGCGGTCGCAAGCGGAAGCGCCGGATGAAACGAGAGACCGATCCGATAATCCGCGATATAGCGATTGGACATGCGGAAGAGCGAACCAGTGCTGAGATTGCTGGCGCAGAAAACGAACCAGGGCGATCCCGGCAGGTCTTTCAGGCTCGGCGACGTTCCGTCGAACAGATGTCGGTCGTAGAGTTTGGCTGCTTCCTCCGCCGCACTCGAGAAGGGGTTTAACACGCCCTTCAGGAAGCTTGGCCCATCCGCAAAGACCTGGCTGAAGGCCAGGATGCGATCCAGGTATTCCGTCTTGAAGTTGACGGCGACGTCATTCTCAAAGATCAGCCGCGGCCACACATAGGCAAGCAGGCCGGAGGTGATCGATCCGCCTGAGACCGAGGAGACCATATCGAGCTTCGCCAGAAGACCGGCCTCGTTCAGCCTCGCCAGCGATCCCGCATGGAAAAGCATGGCCCGATAGCCGCCGCCCGAAAGGCAGAGGCCGAGTTGATAACGCTTCGCCGGCTTCTCGGGTTCGTCGGATCCAGACAAGACCGCGTTTTCCTCAGGATGCTCGTCGTCTGACATGCTCTGTCGTATCACGTTAACAAGGATGGCGACATTCGCTGTATATCAAATCGAGACCCGCGCGAAGGAATGTCATAGCGGATTTGCCAAGAGATTGGCGTCCGGCTTCCTTCACTTCGATCCACAGGCCGAGCCCTCTGCAGGGTTGCATGATCAGTCTTGCAAAACATCCCTTGCGATGTTCAATAACGCGAGCGAAGGCGGGGGAATCGATGCGTTACATCGTGGCTGGGTTGTTGTTTCTATGCGCATTTCCTCTGTCAGCAGCGGAGATCACGCGAGAGCCGTTGGAAGGTGACACGGACCTGATCTCGGTCACGGGCGTCTTAAACGAAGGTGACGAAATCGTTTTCAGAAACGTGGCCGCGGCCCCCAACAAGGCGCTGGTATTTCTAAACAGCGAGGGCGGGGATCTCAAAGCCGGCATTGAGATCGGACGCGCGATACGTCTTCGGAACTTTGCCACGGCCGTCCCTCCGGGGACCTTGTGCGCTTCAGCTTGCGCCCTCACCTGGCTTGCCGGTTCGCCGCGCATGCTTGAGGCCACATCCAATCTCGGCTTCCATGCTGCCTATCGCGTGATAGATGGCAAGGCCACCGAAAGCGGCGTCGCCAATGCTCTGGTTGGCGCCTATCTCAATCAGCTGGGACTGCCCGACACCGCGATCGCTTACGTGACGTCAGCGCCGCCTGAAGGCATCGAGTGGCTGACGCCCGCCAAGGCACAAGGCGTCGGCATCGCCTATGATACGGTTCAGCTGGACGCGGCGGATGCGGCGTCCGACGATGGCAAGACGTTTCCGTATGATCCGATGGGCACGGTGACGGCGTTCTACTCCGCACTCGCGGTGGCCGATGGTGAAACCGCTTCGGCTCTGGTCATTCCGGAAAAGCGCGGCAAAGGCCCCTTCAACGAAGCTTCGATCCACGCCTTCTTCGGTGCGATGTCGCAGCCGCTCAAACTCACGGGCACCGCGCTGCGCGGCGATAATGATGTGCGGGTTTCGTACGAATACGTCACCCGTGATGGACGGCGCTGTCAGGGCCGGGCCGATGTCCAGACCACTTACGCCTTTGGCAAGACGCTGGTCTCGAAGATCACGGCACTGGACGGCTGTTAAGCAATAGCTTTAGCATGACCACAGTCGCCGCAGATGATCGCCTCGGCCTGAGGCAAGCTGCCACCATGTCGCCTGCTCCGAGGCATTTGACCAGCGAAGCACTTCGTGACATCTATCTATGACAATCACGCCCTCGACCTGACGAGCGATCCAGATTTTTTCTCCCTCCTCACCGGCAGCTACATGCGCATCGTTGGCCGTCCTCTTGTCCAGGACGGACAAGGGCCGGGCTGGCTTTACAATTCTGCTCCTTTCGTGGTCCTCGCCCACAATACCGAACCCGACCCGCGCTTCATCTACGCGAATCGCACCGCGCAGACCTGTTTCGAATATAGCTGGGATGAATTCATCGCGCTGCCGTCCCGGCTTTCGGCCGAGCAGCCGGATCGCGCCGAGCGTCAGCGGCTGCTGGATAGCGTGACGCGCGACGGTTTTGTCGAGAATGGCCGCGGCCTCAGGATCGCGAAATCGGGGCGGCGTTTCTGGATCGAGAAGGTGACTGTCTGGCAGCTTATCGACGAAAGCGGCAAACGGTTGGGCCAGGCCGCGATATTCCCTTCGTGGCGGGACGCGTAGTCTCTCCGTCCAATCGCCGGGCCTCAGCCTGATGCGTTGTACCCGGGCGGTGACGTCACGGCTTTGCGTGGTCGGGATGCGCCGCCTGGAAGGGCGGCAGTTCGCCGCACCGGGCGTCGATCGCGACGATGCGCTTGAGATGCGTGAGATCAACGCCCCAGCGGCGGGCATTGTAGACCTGTGGGATGAGGCAAAGGTCGGCCATCGTCGGCGCATCGCCGAAGCTGAAGGCTCCGCCGGCTTCGGCAATCATGGCTTCCAGTTTGCCAAGTCCGTCGGCGATGAAATGCTTCATCCATTCCTCGCGGGCACCCGCCTTCTCGGTCAGGGTCATGACATGCGACACGACGTGCATGTTGCAGATCGGATGGATGTCCATGGCGACCGCATAGGCAAGCGCGCGCACATGCTGGCGATCGGCATTGTCCGAGGGCAGCAATCCGCATTCCGGCCGCAGCTCGGCCAGATATTCGATGATCGCCAGCGACTGCGTCAGGGGCCTTCCATCGATCACCAGGGTCGGCACGAGCCCCTGCGGGTTGAGTGCGAGATAGTCCGGCTTCCTGTGCGCGCCCTCCAAGAGGTTGACCGGCACCGTCCTGTAGTCGATCCCAAGCAGGTTGAGCGCGATGCGGACGCGGTAGCTCGCCGACGATCGCCAGTAGTCGTAAAGAACGACCTCGCTCATTGCGCCCCCTCTCCTCCATAGCGTTCGACGGTCTGCTCGATCGCCCCGAAGATCGAATGGCCGGCACGATCCTTCATCTCGATGCGGACCTGGTCGCCGAACTGCATGAAGGGGGTCTTCGGCGAGCCGCTTTCGATCGTCTCGATCATCCGGATTTCGGCGATGCAGGAATAGCCGTCGCCGCCGTCTTCGACCGGCCTGCCCGGGCCGCCGTCCAGCTTGTTGGACACCGTTCCCGAACCGATGATCGTTCCGGCGCTGAGATGACGGGTCTTGGCGGCATGGGCGATCAGCTGGCCGAAATCGAACGTCATATCGATGCCGGTATTGGCCTTGCCGAAAGGCTTGCCGTTCAGGCTGACGAGCAGCGGCAGATGCAGTCTGCCGCCATCCCAGGCGTCGCCAAGCTCGTCCGGCGTCACCGCGACCGGCGAAAATGCCGAGGCCGGCTTAGACTGGAAGAACCCGAACCCTTTCGCCAGCTCTTCGGGGATCAGACCGCGCAGCGACACGTCGTTGACGAGCATCACCAGGCGGATGGCGTCGCGCGCCGCCTGCGTGTCCGATCCCATGGCGACGTCGCCGGTAATGACGGCGACCTCGCCTTCCATGTCGATCCCATAAGCGGCGTCGGCCATCACGATCGGATCGCGCGGCGCAAGAAAACCGTCCGAGCCGCCTTGATAGATCAGCGGATCGGTCCAGAAGCTTGCCGGCAGTTCGGCGCCGCGCGCCTTGCGCACCAGTTCGACATGGTTGACGTAGGCGGAACCATCGGCCCATTGATAGGCCCGCGGTAGAGGTGACGCAGCGTTATGCTCGTGAAAGCGGAGCGTCGGCTGGGCGCCGGTCTCGATGCCTTCGGCAATCAGCTGAAGGCGCGGCGCGACATGCTCCCAGTCGTCGAGAGCTGCCTGCAGCGTGCGGGCGATGTGACCGACTTCCGAGCAGCGGGTCAGATCGCGGGAGACGACGACGAGGCGGCCGTCCCGGGTGGAGTCCTTTAACGTTGCAAGTTTCATGTTCTAATTTCCGATGTTATCACTTGATACCGGGGGTTCCGTCGAACTTGCGTTCCAGACCGTCCCAGCACTCGAGATAATCGTCCTGCAGCGTTTCCAGCTCGGCGGCATATTTCGTCAGTTGCTGCGGGTATCGGGTCTCGAACATGAAGGCCATGGTGTGATCGAGCTTCACCGGTTTGAGCTCGGCATTGGCTGCCTTTTCGAAGGCGACCGCATCCGGCCCATGTGGCAACATCATATTGTGCAGGCTCATGCCACCCGGCACGAAGCCTTCCTCCTTGGCGTCATACTGGCCATGGATCAGCCCCATGAACTCGCTCATGATGTTGCGGTGATACCAGGGCGGACGGAATGTGTGCTCGGCCACCAGCCAGCGCGGCGGGAAGATCACGAAATCGACATTGGCGGTGCCGGCATCCTCGGTCGGTGCGGTCAGCACCGAAAAGATCGACGGATCCGGGTGATCGAAGAGGATGGCGCCGACCGGAGAAAATGTCCTCAGGTCGTATTTGAAGGGGGCATAATTGCCGTGCCAGGCCACGACATCGAGCGGCGAATGGCCAATCTCGGTGACGTAGAATTTTCCGCACCACTTCACATGAACACGGCAGGGCTTCTCCTTGTCCTCGTAGGCGGCGACAGGCGTCTTGAAATCGCGCGGGTTCGCCAGGCAGTTGGCGCCGATCGGGCCACGCTCCGGCAGCGTGAATTTGGCGCCGTAGTTCTCGCATATATAACCGCGCCAGGCCGGCTGCTCGCCTGATGTGAGGATCTTGAACATCATGCCGCGGGGGATGAGGCATATTTCCGCGGGCTCGACATCCATGATGCCCATTTCGGTGAATACCCTGATGGCGCCGAGCTGAGGCACGATCAACAGTTCACCATCGGCATTGAAGAAGTAATCGTCTACCATGTCCTCGTTGAAGACATAGGCGTGGGCCGACATGCCCACCTGGGTCGTGGCGTCGCCGGCCGTCGTGATCGTGCGCACACCTTCCAGAAAATTCAGTCTTTCCTCGGGCGCAGGGATAGGGTCCCAACGAAGCTGGCCAAGAGGCAGCGAATGTTCGTCGAGGCAGGGCGCGGTCTTCCAGAGCGGATAGGAAGCGTTCGAGAAGCGGCGCGTGTGGCGCACGCTCGGGCGAATGCGATAGAGCCAGGACCTTTCGTTCGTCCCGCGCGGCGCGGTAAACGGCGAGCCGGAAAGCTGCTCGGCATAAAGACCGTAATTGCATTTCTGCGGGCTGTTCTGGCCCTGCGGCAAAGCGCCGGGAAGCGACTCGGTTTCGAAGTCGTTGCCGAAGCCCGGCATATATTTCACTTTGTCTGCCGCCGCAGCTTCACCGCCGGAAGCCTGGATCGATGTCTGGTCCATTGCTCAACTCCTCCCCGAAAACTCAAGGCCCGAAAACTCCGGCGCGCGCGCCCTTCAGACGCACGGGCGCCCGTAGAGTTTACTCCGCTGCGGTCCCGATGACACCACGCTTGATCTGATCGGCCTCGATCGACTCGAAAAGAGCGCGGAAGTTGCCTTCGCCGAAACCCTCGTCACCCTTGCGCTGGATGAATTCGAAGAAGATCGGGCCGATAACGGTTTTCGAGAAGATTTGCAGCAGGATTTTCGTCATGCCGCCATTCACCACACCTTCGCCGTCGATGAGGATGCCGTGCTTCTTCATGCGCTCGATGGGTTCGCTGTGGCCATTCACCCGTTCATAGGACATGTCGTAATAGGTCTCCGGCGGACCCGGCATGAAACGCAGGCCGTTGTCGGCAAGCCGGTCGGTGGCCGCGTAAATATCCTCGGTGCCGACGGCGATGTGCTGGATGCCCTCGCCCCGGTACTTCTTCAGATATTCCTCGATCTGGCTGGTGTCGTCCTTCGATTCATTCAGCGGAATGCGGATCTTGCCGCAGGGCGAGGTGATGGCCCGGCTGACCAGACCGGTGATGCGGCCGTCAATATCGAAGAAGTGGATCTGCTTGAAATTGAACAGCTCGCGGTAGAAATCCCACCACTTGTCCATGTTGCCCCGGAAGACATTATGCGTGAGGTGGTCGAGATAGTAGAAGCCGATCCCTTCAGGACGCGGGTTACGTTCGCCCAGCCAATCGAACTCGGCATCGTAGGCAGATCCCTTGGCGCCATAGGTCTCGACGAAATAAAGCAGCGAGCCGCCGATACCTTCAATCGCCGGGACGTCGAGCATCTTGTCATCGCCTTCATACGGAACGGCGCCTTTCGACACCGCATGGTCGAAGGCGTGTTTGGCGTCGACGACCCGCCATGCCATCGATGCCGCGCAGGGACCGTGCTTTTCGACGAAGCGGGCGGCGTGACTGCCGGGTTCGGCATTGACGACATAGTTGATGTCGCCCTGGCGCCAGACGGTGATGTCTTTCGTCTTATGCCTGGCGACGGCGACATAACCCATGCGCGTGAAGAGCTCACTGAGCTTCTCGGGTTCGGGATGCGCGAACTCGACGAATTCGAAACCGTCGGTGCCGGCCGGGTTGTCGGCGGTGATTTCGGATGGCGGCGCATCATGCGGGAAAGGACCCATTTTCTCCTCCTAACGAGATGGAGTTTGACTGCGCAAAGTGTGGCGCAAAACGCGTGCAAAATCCTTGCATTCTTTAGGCCGCAGGAAGATATTATGCACGGTTCGTGAGTGTTTTGGAGATTCCACGCAATGGATGAACAGATCGACAAATTGGATTTGCGCCTGCTCCAGGAACTGCAAAAAGATGGCAGGCTGACCAATAACGAGCTGGGCGATCGGATCGCGCTTTCTCCGTCGCAATGCTCGCGCCGGCGGACGCGGCTAGAGGCCGAGGGCTATATCCGCAGCTACCGGGCCTATCTCGATCGGGAAAAGCTGGGTCTGGACATGCTGGTGGTCATTTCCGTGACGCTTGCCACCCACAACAGAGACAATGCCCAGCGTTTCTCCCAACTGATCAACGGACTGCCGGAGGTTCTCGAAGCTTATGCTTTGACCGGTGAAATGGACTATCACCTGAAGGTGGCAACACGCGGGCTCGCCGATCTCTCCAAGTTCGTCAATGACGTTCTGTTGCCGCACGAGTCGGTGCAGCACGTGAAGACCTCGATCGTGCTCGATACGCTGAAGACCTTCGAGGGCTTTCCGGTGCGCATGCCCGGCAGCTCGCACGGCGACAGCGCCCGTTGATCTCCCGTTGTCACCGATCGGCGACTTGTTTGGCGACAAGCGTCAAAGCGGTAGTTCGGTCGAGAATTTCAGCTCGCGCAGCACGAAGCTCGACACGACGGTGCGTACATGCGGGTTGCGCATCAGATAACGCGTCATGAAGGCTTCGTAGCTTTCCACGTCGCTGGCGCGGATCTTCAACATATAATCGAAGGCGCCCGACAAGGCGTAACACTCCATGATCTCGGGCCGCTCCAGCACAACGGAAGCGAAGGAGGCCACCGCCTCCTCGTGGTGATCCTCCAGCGTGACATGCGCGATCACGCAGAGCTTGAGGTCGAGTTTGCCGGGATCGAGAAGTGTCACGCGCTTGCGGATAACGCCGTCGGCTTCCAGCTCCTGGATCTTCCGCCAGGCGGAGCTCTGCGACATGCCGGCCTTCTCCGCCAGGTCCGCCAGCGACAGGCTGCCATCGGCCTGGATGAGCTTCAAAAGCTTGCGGCGAAAGTTCCCGGTTTCTTTCATTTTCACTCTCTTGATGGAGAATATTTTTCATCACTATGGCGGGGAGCGGCACGAAAGAAAAGAAAATCCGCCCGGCACGGAGCATAATCGCAGCAATAGCGCCATTCCTGGGAGGATCAGCCGATGACCAAAGAAAGCAGCTACACCGCCAAACTGCCCGGCCCGGACGGCCTCTACGACTACAGCCCCGAGGAAGATGCGATCTGGGGCGAACTCTACCGGCGCCAGATGAAGATATTGGCCGACACGGCCTGCCAGGAATATCTGGATGGCGTCAAACTGCTGGGCTTGAAGCCGGAGAAAGTGCCTCAGCTTCTCGATGTGAACAGACGCCTCAACGAGACCACCGGCTTCGGCGTCGAAGGCGTGCCGGCGCTCATTCCGCCCTCGCGCTTTTACGAGCTTCTGTCACAAGACAAATTCCCGCTGGCAACCTTCCTGCGCCGCCGTGAACATATCGACTATATCGAGGAGCCGGACCTGTTCCACGAGGTCTTCGGCCACTGCCCGCTGCTGACCAACCAGAGTTATGCCAATTTCGTCCGCCATTTCGGCGAGACGGCCATGCGCCTCGGCAAGGGCTATTCCTGGCATCTGTTCCGGATTTTCTGGTTCACCGTCGAATTCGGCCTGATCAATACGCCGCAAGGCCGCCGCTGCTTCGGCGCCGGCATCGTCTCATCGCCGAGTGAAGCCAAGGTCGCTACCGAAGGCACGGCGTGCGAATTCCGGCCGTTCGATCTGCTGAGCGTTCTCAGGACTCCTTACCGCATCGATATCCTGCAACCGATCTACTATGTCATCGACAGCTTTGCCGACCTGGAAGCGATCGTGGAGCAGGATATCGGCGGCATGATCCTGAAGGCGAAAACGCTGGGCGACTTCGCCCCGGCTTTCGAGGCCAAGGCCTCGTAGCCGCTCCTCGACGGGGAAACGGCGGTGTGCGAGATGCCGCGTCTCACTTCGGAGCGGCCGGACTGCGATTGACGAAATCGACCAGGACGCCCGGCTTGACCATGCCGGCCAGTTCTTCGGCGTCCCAGTTCGTCAGCCGCACGCAACCATGCGAGCCGACCTTGTCGATTAGTTTGGGCTCGGGTGTGCCATGGATCCCATAGGTCGGCTCAGTCAGGTCGATCCAGACGGTGCCGACCGGCCCGTTCGGCCCCTTCGGAATGGTCAGGACCTTATTGTTGTTACCCTGTTTGAAGTTGCGCTTCGGGTCGTACCGGTAGACCGGCATTCTCGCGACGCCTTTAACTTTGTGCTTTCCCGAGGGTGACGGATTGTCTTTGCTGCCGATCGTCGCCGGATAGACCGCAAGTAAATACCCGTCTTCGCCGTAGGCCAGTACCTGCCCCGTCTTCTTGTCGGCCTCGATCCGCTTGACCCTGCCCTCCCTTGGCGGACCGGGGCTCACGACCCATACAGTGTCTCCGGCTGCGAATTGCGAACCCGGATTGAGCGCCTTCAAGAGATCGAGATCCATATGGAAGCGTTCCGACAGCTTTTCCGCGACACTGGTATAGCCGAGGCTCTGCATCTTGGCCTTCTCGCCGTAATCCTCGGGAATGCTGTCAACAAGATCGGCGGCATCCTCCGGCGAGACGACATAAGTCTCGACGATCGGGGCATTGTCTTCCAAACGGGAGACGAGATCTGGATCCGGCCGGCCATCCACCGGAAGCTTGTTCATAGCCTCGAAGCCTGCCACCGCCTTGTCGACGTTCTCTCCGGGGAGGCCGTCGATAACGCCGGGAGACGACCCGGCGCGGTCGAGAAGAACCTGAAGGCGGACGATCGCGGGGTCCGGATCGGCGGTTGATGGCTTTGCCGTCTCAATGTCGGTAAGCGACGCAGCATTAATCGCGTCGGGTCGGAGCTCCCGCGCATCGGCGCCGCCAACGAAGATGGCCAAAGCGAGCAGCGACATCGGCAGGGCAGTTTTCATGGATGACAAATGGCCGACGTGGGAATTTGTTCCCACGCGGACTGCGCAGGCCCGGGACTGCCTCTGCGACAGGTCCGCCCCTTGCGACAGCTGCCGTCACGGCGTCTTCGCGCGTTTTCTGGCGTCGCGTGATCTTGCCGCGCGGCGGGCGGGCCTCAATTCTTCGATCGTCGGCAGCCACCATCTGGCACCTTGAGGGGGCGGTGTTTTTGCCGGCCACGTACGGACAAGCTCTTCCAATACCGGCACCCGCCAATATCCCCAGAGATCATCCTTGTCGACGCCGGGATAGAAGTCCTCAACGAGGTGGGGATCGACCAGTTCGCCGGTAATATCAGTAAAGACAACGATCCCATAGGCGGTAGACACGGGACGTCCTATCGGCGGCAGGTCGTCGGCAGGAAGCGGGTAACGACGGCGCTTTCGTTCCGCCGAGCGAAGCCTGCTGCGCATATCCTGTTCGGTTCCCTTACGCTCCTCCGCGCGCCGTCGTCTCTCCTCCGGCTCGTTTCTGCGAGCCGCCGCTTCGATGTCGGACCATCTGCGTCTTAAATCTTCATAGGACTGGAAGGGGACGTGCCATAAACGGAGGTCGCTATCCCATCGCGAGAACGGCACTTCGCGCAGTTCGTCGACGACGGTCTTCGAATAGGGTGTACGGATTCGAAAGCCTGCCTTGCCGAGTTCAAGATATGGGCTGTCGATAGGATCGAAGGCGAAGGCATCGCGCCCCTTCGCATCCGCATGCGCGTCGGCCTCGGCCTCCAGCTCGGCCAGCCATCGTCCGATGCGGCGGGATGCCGTCCTGCCGGGAACGAACCAGGCCTTGCGATCATCGCTCCAGCGGGCGCGGGGGAAGCGTCTTCGGAATTGCTCGACGGTCATCCTGTCGTAAGGAAAGGAAACGTCAGCGCCCGGCTTTCGATCATCCTCGCCGGACGGCGCCTTATCTTCACCAGCGGGAGCTTTTGTGTCGATCATACCAGGAGAACGCTTGCGCGCTGGGATCGGTTTCCAGCGCAGCGGGCCGCCGTAAGGTTCATCCTTGACAGGGTGACCAGTCGGGTCACTATCGGCCGCCGCATTAAGCGAGGGCCGAACTAGTGAATCGTCTTCGACTGCTTTTGCGGGCGCGAAATACTATGCAGCGTCGCCATCAGCTTTTCGAATTCGTTCAGAACCCGGTTGAACTCGGCGTCCTGCATGTTGACGATTTCGGATATCGTCGAGGAGACCGAGGCAATAAGCTTGTCGATCCAGACACAGCGATCGGCCGGCACGTTTCCGAGAACCTCCTGACGCAGCGTCTTCAGCTCACGAAGGATGCGCATGATCAGGGCTCCCCGCTCCGCTCTGCTCAGGAACGGAAGCCTTGTCTGGGCCTGGTGTATTTCTGCTATCAGCGTCGTCGCCATCCCCGCTCTCCGCCCTCAAATACAACCGGATATCACAACCGCTGCGATCACAACACGGACTTTAGTCTGGCCTCTCCCATTGGCGCGATTTCGTACGCCCCGCGCCGGCCGCGGTTAATTGCTGATCGCGACCAGATCGGACATGTCGCAGCTTCGCCGCGGTCCGTCCCAGGGTTGATAGCTATTGTCTTCCGCCCGATACGATCGGTAGCGGGCGGCGCATCGGGCAGCAGCCTGCGCATTCACTCTCGTGCCGCCGACTTCATCGCTTTCGGCGATATTCTGCTGAAACGGCGAAGAGCATTCGCGGGTTTCGCCGCTATAGGATCGGTAGCTATTGGTCGCCGGATCGAAGGAGCGGTAACGCTGCGCGCACCAGGCGAGATGCTGGGCAGACAATTTTGGCTGCGGCGTCTGCAGTTCGCGCGAGCGACGAGCGGGCTGCGTCGTCGTCCTCGACGCCACGGTGGCCGGCGCTTCGGTGACATAGCTGGAATAGAGCGGGGCAATTCGTTCATAATGCTGTTGGTGAGGATCGATTTTCACCGGGTGCGTCGTCCATAGATCGCGCGCGGCCAGTTCCGGGAAAGCGTGCGGCTCGGAGTTCGCCACGACGTGCGAGGCAACCGATGCCGCGGCCACACAGGCGCCGACCGAGCTGACGATGCCGAAGGCGACGGAGGCAATACCGTTCATTGGCCCGCCCCCTGCTGTTGTGCCTGGGGAACCCACACGCGCGCGCCGGCACTGCTATCGCCGCCGGTGGCGACAAGCACGGCGAGAATGCCGGCGATTGCGAGCAGGATCGCGATCAGCGGCACGGCGAAGCCAGTGGATTTTTCTTCGGAATAGACGGCAAATGTCTTGGTCTTCATAACGATCTCTCTGCTTTTTCGACCGCGCGACGGCGTTCCCGACTGTCGCGCGGATGATTTTGAAAGATGATTTTCCAAGGCAAGACGCGGCAGGGGTCGCGTGTACGATCAGATCACTTGATAATCTGGATCACCTTGCGAGACGACGGTTCGACTATGACACGCTCGTCATTGACCACCGCGTAAGCATATGTCGGATCGTCCGGGATGGGCGTCACAACGACCGTCTCCGGCAACGGCTGGCCGACGACAACCTTCTCCTTCACGACCACGCGCGTTGATGGGGCCGGAGCTTCGCGGACGTAGGTGACGACCTTTTGCGGCGGCGGATCAATCGCCGTGCCGACAACTGCGCCGGCAACGCCGCCGATGGCAGCGCCGGCGGGACCACCGACGATCGCTCCGGTGATCGCGCCGCCGGCCGCACCGTTGACAGTTGAGGACTGGGCGAATGCGATACCCGACATCAGGGACACGGCGGCTGCCGCCCCGGCAATAAGCTTCAAGTGCATGTTTTCCTCCTTCTCTTTCAAGACGGTCTTCGCGACCGCTGGCAGAGCAACTATCTGCGCAGCGGGTCGTTCCAGGTCTCGGACCTCAGTCTGAGAGGTCCCGGTCCTTGGTCCGAAACCCATGTCAATAATCGGTGCCGGCGCTATCTGAGAATCGCAGGGGCACCGCGTTGCGGACATGGCAGGAGACTGAGGGAGATGACACGATCCAACCGCCGGGAAGCTGGACGCAGGCGCTTGGCGATGCGCCTGCCGCAAATGCGGACGCTGATCATGGCGGCGCGCGAGCCGTGGCAACTCGAGCTCTTCGAGGCCTATCAGATGGCGGTTGAAGCACGCGATCGTCTTCGAAAGCGAGGGTTCAATCTGAAGCTGGTGCGGGAATATGACGAGACCTGTATCGAGATCGAACAGCACGTGATCGACGCGATGCACGAACCCTCCCGTGCAAACTACTGGATGATCCCTTGATCAAGACTCCGCGCCGATCAGGCGTCCGCTCTAGTTACCGAACGCGGCCGGTGACGATGAACGCGCTCATGCCTCCGCTAGGGCTCGCGCCGTAGCGCGACGCTACCTGCTCCGCCACCTCATCGACGATCTCGGACATGCGCTCCGGCGCCCGCAATTCGATCTCTCCTTTGAGCGGCGAACCCTTGCAGAATGCCGCCGCAACGTGGTGGGCGGTAGCCGCGCTCGAGGTCAACGTCACCCGATCGCAGGAAACCTCCTCGAATCCCGCCGAAGAAACCTGTGCTTTGATCGTATCGGGATCAAAGTAGGAGTATGGCAAACGTTCCAGGAAGTCCGGGGGATCCGACGGAAAGAGCCGTGTCAGACATTCGTTCACACATCTTGCGAAGTCGTTGGCCGCAAGCGAATCCCATGTCGAAAACAGGAAATGGCCCCCGCTGCGCAAAACTCTTTTTGCTTCGCCATAGGCCTTGAGCTTGTCCGGAAAGAACATGACGCCGAACTGACAGATGACGAGATCGAACATTGCGTGGGCGAAGGGCAAATCTTGTGCGTCCGCATGCATCCAATGGGTCCGCGACAGCGTCAAGGACGGGGCACCGACGTCGATCATTGCCTGGCTGAGATCGGTGGCGACGATCTCAGCCGCCGGATCGAGCCTCGCGCGCAGAGCGCGTGTCAAGGCGCCGGTCCCCGCCGCGACTTCGAGCACGCTGACGGGTTTAAACCGTTCGGCGACAATCACCATCTCCGACGCATAGGGTTCGAAGAGGAGCGGCACGAGAAGCGTTTGGTAAACCTCGGCGACGTCCTCCCCGAACGACGTCAGAGGGGTGACCCATGCGGCGTCTGCGCCGTCTTCTATGTCCGCAGAAATTGTCACTCACACGTCTCCAACACCAACTCCGCTAAAGGGAAAATATGGCTGAATCGGCCATTGTCCACGGTGGTCGGACCATAGTCCCAAGCCTCTTCGACCGAAGTCCCCGGCGTGGAACGGGTGCCTCATGGCGTCGTTCGCAAGACACGAAAGGAGATCCCGCACATGAACCGCAGTAACAGATCCCATGTGAATGAGGCCTGGAGCGTCTCCGTCATCGCTCTTGTCGTCGTTCTGGCCGGCCTCCTCTATGTCTTCGGCGCAGCCATGTCGGGCGATAGCGTCCCGTTGACCGAGAGCGTCAGGGGCGCCGAGGTCTTCGATACCAGGAATCTGCCCTGATCCTGTCTGGAAAAACTCTGAAGACGCTGTAGGTTAGTCGGCAAAGTCACTTTCAGGTATCAAAATGAATTGGCTTCGCCGCTGGAATGCCCGCTCACTCGCCTCCCAATTTTTCATCGCGGGTGGCCTGGTCTCGATCGCCGTCATGTTTCTGGTGGGTATTCTCGTCACCCATCTGATCGAGGAGGCCGTCATTCACAATTCCGGCGCGGCAACGGCGCTCTACGTCGACAGCGTAGTCGCGCCGCTGCTTCCCGACATGCAAACGGAATCGCTGCTCGACGAAGGCAGCGCCCAGGCTCTGGACGAAACGCTCGGCCAGGGCGCGCTGGGCCGGCGGCTTGTGTCGTTCAAGCTGTGGCGAGCCGACGGCACCGTTCTTTATTCGAACGAGAAGGAGCTGGTGGGCCAGAAGTTTCCGGTAAGCGACAAACTTCAGAAGGCATTCGCAGGGTCGCTCGTCGCGCGTTATGAGATCGCCGGCGATCCGGAAAGCGGCAAGGAGCGCGCGCTCGGCAGACCGCTGATGGAAATCTACAACCCGGTCCTCCAGCCCTGGTCCGGCCAGGCGGTCGCCGTTCTCGAATTCTACGAGAGCGCGGAAGGACTTGCCGATAGCCTGGCAAATGCCAGGCTGCGGAGCTGGGGGGCGGTCGCCGCCCTCACAGCGATCTTCTTCCTCGTTCTCTCCGCTCTGGTGTTTCGCGGCAGCCGAACGATCGAAGCGCAGCGCAAGGATCTCAAGGAACGGGTTACGGAATTGTCGGCGTTGCTCTCCGAAAACCGCGGGCTGCAGCGGCGGCTGCAGCGCGCCTCGCAACGGGTGGCGGCGCTGAATGAAACATATCTGCGCAGCATCGGCGCCGATCTGCACGACGGTCCGGCACAGCACATCGCCTATGCTTCATTGCGACTGGACAGCGACCTCTTGATCAACGCGTCTACCCAACCCGAAGCCCGGGAAAAGGAACTTGCCTGGATCCGCTCGAGCCTGGCCGAGGCGATGGCGGAGATTCGCAATATCTGCAGCGGACTGGTGCTCCCGCAGATCGAAAAATCCACGATCAGCGAGATCGTGCTGCGGGTCGTCGAAGCGCATCAGCAAAAGACTGGGACCATTGTCGAAACGATCATCGACGAGGATGGACCCGAACTCGCGACTGCCGTAAAGATCTGTATTTATCGCTTCATCCAGGAAGCTCTGAACAATGCCTATCGCCACGGCGGCGGCGTTCAGCAAACCGTCAAAGCTGTGTCGCACAACGGTCACGTTCGTGTTGAGGTCAGCGATCGTGGCAATGGTTTCGACCCGGCGGACGTGAGGCCGACAAGCCTCGGGCTGGTGGGGCTTCGCGAACGCATCGACAGCCTGGGGGGATCCTTCGATATCAAGACAGGCGAAGAAGGAACGATGGTGACCATGACCTTCGAGCCTATGGAAGTTGGAGACTAGAGAGATGACAGCAATCACCGTCGGCGTCGTGGACGACCACCCGCTTTTTCGCGAGGGCGTAACGCGCAGCTTGTCGGAGATGAGCGACTTCGTGGTCATTGGCGAAGGCGCCAGCAGCGAAGACGCCGCCATGATCGCTTCGAACAACCGCCCCGACGTCATGCTTCTCGATGTCTCGATGCCGGGCGGCGGATTGGCTGCCATCGGCGACGTCCTGGCGCGCAGCCCGACGACGAAAGTGCTGATGTTGACGGTATCGGAGGAGGTGGACACGCTGCTTGGAGCCCTGCAACAAGGCGCGATGGGCTATGTCCTCAAGGGTGTCGGCTCCCGTGGTCTTGCCGAAGCGATCCAGACCGTCCTCAGCGGATCACGGTATATCTCGCCGACGATGTCGACAAAGGTCATGGAAAATTCGCTGCATGACTCAGCCTCCGACAAGAACAGCCTTACGCCACGGGAACGCGAGGTGATGGATCTCGTCGCTCAAGGTCTCTCCAACAAGCATATCGGCTTGCGGCTCAACCTGCAGGAAAAGACCGTGAAGCACCATATGACCCAGATTCTGAGCAAACTCGGCGTCTCAAACAGGACCGAAGCGGCCCTGCAATGGCGCGAACGTCGGTAGCGCCGCGCCGACCGGCCCTAAAACAGGATGTCGTCCGAAAACCGCTCACACTGTTCGGCATCAGCTCTAGCGAAAGAAGCGGCTCAGACGGCGTGCATCGTTGGCCGTTGCCTGACGGCTTATGATCGTCCTGCCTTTCGGGTCCTTCATGACATAGCGGCCGCTGCGCAGGCTTTCGGTGATGCCGTTTGCGTGGCGAACGTTGATCGACCCGTCGGAATCTTCAGTCGCCCTCGCCCCCACTTCTGTCCGCGAGGTGGCTGAAGAGGATCTGCCGGAGTTTCCACCCGCACTGTTGCCGGAACCATTATTGCTGCTTCCGCCCCCATTGCCGTTCCCTCCACCATTGCCTCCACCACTGCCACCGCCGTTGCCGCCGCCGCCGCCGCTGCCGCCGCCGTTTCCGCCCCCATTGCCGTTATTGCCGTCCTTTGCCTGCGCATGCTCGACCGCCAGCGTCGGCAGCGAGCCGTCCAAACTAAGCGTCAAAGGTGATGCGGCAGCAACCAGCGCGACGGCCGCACAACCACCCAATCTCAAAAAATGACGCTTGGAGATTGTCATGCCGTCGCCTCGTTCATCCGTTCTTCCCAATTCTACGCTTGCTGGACGCGCCGCGAATTTTCGCTTTTCCGAAGGTTAAATGCAACCGGACCAAAGGTACTAAAACGGGCAGGACTTTGGTCCGGCCAACCGGCCTACAGTTGAATGGGCTCATGTGCGGGCGATGTCATCGCAAACGGGTGCCGGGGCGAATAATTCCACCTTCCCTTGCCGAGACGTTGCGGCTTGAGGCGCTGACGCATTTTTCTGGAACTTCTTTCTTTGTCATCGCTTTGATTGTCAAAGTGCAACAGAGGAAGCCCCCATGCCAAATCCCAACGAATCCCCGGCGGTCCAGTCCCTGCGCAAAGAGCAGGCAGAGCAGCGAAGCAAGGCCCGAAAGGGCGAGCTCGACAAGGCGATCGAAGACACGTTTCCGGCGTCCGATCCGGTTTCGATTACCCATACCTCGATACCCGCCGGTCGTAGCGACGTCGAAGCGGCTGAGCGCGTAAAGCGTGAGCCTGATCCGACAGCGATGGACCAAGAATATCCGTTGGTCGACCAGGTCCTGCGCTCGAGCGGCCGCGACCACGAGGAACTGCGTGCACTTCAGAAAGAAGCCGGCCGCATCGCGGAGTCCGCTTCGGAGCTCGCTTCCGGCACGGCACGCCTGGCAAAAGCGGAAGCGAAGAGTTTCGTCCAGGAGATCGAGGAGCGGATAAGGCGGCAGCCGTTAACGGCCGCAGCGATCGTCGCCGGCATCGCTTTCGTCTTCGGCGCGACGCGTTAAGGTGTAGGCCATGGCGACGCGATGGACCGGCGGCTGCCTCTGCGGATCCTGCCGGTATGAATTCACCGGCGACACGCCACATTCGGGTTACTGCCATTGCGACATGTGCAAGAAGGCGACCGGTGGTCCTTTCGCGGTTCTTGTCCAGGCCAAAGTCGAGAAACTCGTGTGGACGGATGCTGCTCCCGCCGTTTACCGATCCTCGCCTATTGCGACACGCGGCTTTTGCAGGACGTGCGGGACGCCACTTTACCTCCAGTACGACGGTGATGAGCTGATCCGCGTGACGGCCGGCTCGCTCGATCACCCCGAGCGGATTCAACCGGCGGGGCACTATGGCGTGGAGAGCCGCCTTGCATGGGCCGATTGCGGGCGCCGGCTTCCGGAGGAAGTGTCACAGGAGCGATTCTAGATTATGGTCGCGTCGCCTCGACAACAGATCCATGAAAATCGCGACCTATAACGTCAACGGAATAAACGGGCGGCTGGACATCCTGCTGCGCTGGCTGTCGGAGGATGTCCCCGATGTGGCCTGCCTCCAGGAGCTGAAAACCGACGACGCCAGGTTTCCGCGAAGGGAGATAGAACGGGCCGGCTACGGCGCCGTCTGGCACGGACAGAGATCCTGGAACGGTGTCGCCATCCTGGCGAAAGGCAAGACACCGATCCTGACACGCCGCGGCCTTCCCGGCGATCCAGACGATACGCACAGCCGGTATATCGAAGCCGCCGTCGACGGCATGCTGATCGGATGCCTGTATCTGCCGAACGGCAACCCCTTTCCCAGCGCCAAGTTCGATTACAAGCTCCGTTGGTTCCGCCGCCTGCACGCCTATGCCGCCGAACTCCTCGAGATCGAAGTGCCGTCGATCCTGGCCGGCGATTTCAACGTCATGCCGACGGAGATCGATGTCTACAAGCCGGAGCGCTGGCTGGACGACGCGCTTTTCAGGCCGGAAGTCCGCAAGGCCTATGCTCAACTTGTCGCCCAGGGCTGGACGGATGCCGTCAGGCATCTGCATCCGGACGAGCGCATCTACACTTTCTGGAAATACTGGCGCAACAGTTTCGAACGCGATGCCGGGCTGCGGATCGACCACTTTCTGCTCAGCCCGACGGTGGCGCCGTGGCTTCGATCGGCAAGTGTCCGGCGAAAACCGAGGGGCTGGGAACATACAAGCGACCATGCGCCGGTCATGATCGAGCTCGACACTCCCGAAGCTGGAGGCGCCTGACCCGGAATATCGCGCAGAGAGGCCAGGGAACCTGATGATGCCAGCCGGAGTTAGCCTGTGAAAGGAGATCGCCCCGTGGCTAGCGCACCGATCAGAAGGACCGGATTCCCGCCCCACAATTCTCCAACCGGAAGTGACCGTCATGGACGAAGCCAAGAACTACCTGAACACTGACGAGATCCAGGCCGACGACCAGCTGTCACCGAAGCCGGTCGAGGGAAAAGATCCGCCGCGGCAGGTTCGCAAAAGCGAGGAAGCCGTTGCCGAAGGCTCCGACGATACCGAGCGCGTCCGGGTTCCGCCGCCAGTTGCCAATCCTGATTGAATTATGCCTGTTCCTTCGTGTCGCGATCATAAATTCCACCTGTCAACCAGGCGGGCCAATCCCGCTCGAAAAAGGATTTTTCGTTTTCATCCAGCTTGCGGTTCGGCCGGGTTGAAAGCCTGATCTCATCGGCTTCGAGGCGAACGACGATCTGCTCGTTGCGATCGGTTTCGCGCTCCCTTCGGAAGCGATAATCCTCCAACGGACCAGAGCTTGCCAACGGAAGGGATTCGCCGTCGGCATCGCAGATCGCGCGTGCCCCGCGGCTGCCGCCGCCATTGCGAATGAAGAAATCGAGCGCACTGAGCACGGCTTCGGAGGCGAGCGCCATGTGCCGCCATTGCACGCCTCGCACCGCTTCTGCGGCACGCCCGTAGGCGACGCCGCTGGCGCGAATTTCCGCGTTCAGTTTGCGGGCCTCGATCAACGCCTGGGCGACGCTCTCTTGATCGCAGATGATGCCCGCTTTCTCGCTCATTCGCGCCTGTACTGCTGAGCGGATCGCTTTGACAGTCAGCGCGCTTTCAGCGCGCAGGGCGGTAAGGAGGTCGGCAATGCCCGCCTCTGCGGCCGCCGGTATACTCACTGAGGCGGCCCGTTTCGCCCTGCCGCTGGCGCCGATGTGTTCGGCCACCCTGGTGCCGAAGACCTGCCCGGCATTCAGCGCCGCTCCACCGGGCCTTGTTACACCATGCGTGCCCGCCGCTTCGCCGACTGCATAACAGCCTGCAAGATTGCTGCGGCCCCAGGTGTCGACCATGATGCCGCCGTTCATGTGCTGATTGTTGACCGCGAATTCCAGCGGCTCTGCGGCGATGTCGATCTTGTAGCGGCGATAGAGCTCGATCGCGAGCGGGTTCATGTGCTTCAACCGGTCGATCGGCATTTGCTGATCGGCTCCGGCCTTGCCGAGATACAGGCGAACGTCCTCACCAAGTCGCTCCAGGCTGAACGGCAGGTCGCCGGGAACAGGCAACGGATTGCGGTTGAAGTCCATAAACACGCGCCGACCGGCGGCGGTTTCCCTAGAGATGGCAAGATCGACCAGGCTCGAGCCGAAATCGAGCATGCGCGTCGCGTGAAAAGGCCATTGATAGCCCTTGCGGAAGATGTTCGACGCCAGTTCCTGCGTGCTGCGATAATAGCCTGCCAGGAAATGGTGTTCGACGCCTTCCCCATCGACCGAATAGATATGTGGGACTGCCTGGACATAAGTGCCGGAGAGATTCCACGGAAATCCCTCCCGGCGCGTTCCGATACCGAACTGGCTTTCGGTCAGATTGACGAGCTCGACGCCTGCTTCGAGCGCCAGCCCGAGAGAGCCGAAGCAGCCATTGGGGTAAACGCTGTCGCGATAGAGCTCGCCAGGCCCGCCGGCCGCAAGCACGATTACGCCGCTGACGAACAGCGCGATGCCCAGCGGATTCTCCTGCGTACGGTCGCCGGCGCGCATGGCCAATATGCCGGCGATGCGGTGATCCCCTCCCTCGCCCTCGGTGAGGATTTTGACCGCGGTGGTCTGATTGTAGAACGGCACATCGAGACGGAGCGCCTCCTCTGCCAGCACTTTGACCATCAGGCGCGAAGTGCGCGGGCCGCAGCTGGTGGCGCGGCCGACCTCGTCATGGTCGGTCTGATATCGCAGCGTTCCACCAAGCGGATCCTGCGGCAGCGGCAGGCCAAGGAACTGCAGCGACGCCATCATCCGCGACGAGCCCACCGCCTCGACATAGGCCGTGTCCTCGTCCATGGCGCCGCCGCTGCGGATGGCGCGGCCCATCGCTCTGTAGTTGTCGCCCTGATCGGCCGTGTTAGCCGTGTGCAGGGTTTGCTTGTCCGAACCGGAGCAGGCCGAGGTTCCGCCCCAGGCGCTTTGGCTGACGATGACGACATCGTCGCCGCGCCGCTTCAGTTCCACGGCCGCGCGCAGGCCTGCAGCGCCGGATCCAACGATCACACAGCCGGCTCGATAGATCGGCACCTCGACACCAGCGAGCCGAGCCGTTGCCGAGGGACCGGCTTCAGGCGGAAGCCTCGGCATATCGACATCGGTCAGCGCGTCGAGAATTTCCTGCGGGACGTCTATGGTCATCAGCGTTTATCCGAGCGGGATGTCAACCCAGCGCTTTTGCCGGGAAGACTCCATGCATGCGTCGACGATTTGGCAAATGTGGTGACCGGTATCGAATGTCGGCCACATCGGTCTGTTGGAGACGATCGAGCGGATCACTTCAGCGACCTCGATGATCTTGCTTTCGTTGTAGCCGATGCCGAAGTTCGGCAGAGGCAGGAAAGCTCGGAAGGTGGGGTTCTCCGGCCCCACGTCGATCTCGCGAAACCCCCGCCGTCCCGTCCGGTCGTCGTTGGAATAAAAGCGCAAGCGGTTTATCTCGTCATAGGTATAGGCGATGCTGCCTTTCGTTCCGTAGATTTCGTAGGTCTGCATGAATTTGCGCCCAGTCGCGACACGGCTGAAATCGACGATGCCGCCGGCGCCGTTGGCAAACCGGCACAACAGGTTCGTCGCGTCCGGATTGGTGATATCGGCCCAGGATTCGTCGCCTGTCAGTTTCACCTGCTCGCCATAGGCAAGGCCCTCGACGACCGGCCGTCGCGGCGTGACGATCAGATTGTCGGCGATCAGGGAGCTGACGCGGCCGACCAGAAAATCCATGAAGCTGAAGATATGCGAGCCCGTGTCCCCGACGATCCCCGTCGGCGCAAGCTTGCCATCGGCGCGCCACATGAAGGGCGCTGTCGGATCGCCGTACATGTCGACGTGCTGGCAGCCGCGGAACAGCTTGATCTCGCCGATTTCGCCCGAATCGATGATGTCTTTCGCGAGATCATGGACGGGGTTTCGGGGGAAGGCGTGACCGACACGGGTGATCACACCCTTCTCTCTGGCGATCTCGGCCAGTTCCCGCGCTTCATCGGCGGTGTTTGCCAGTGGCTTCTCGCAATAGACGTGTTTGCCGGCCAGCAAGGCCGCCTTGGCCACAGGATAGTGAAGATGGTCGGGCAGGCAGATATCGATGAGATCGACCTCGGGATCGGCGACCGCCAGCTTCCAGTCCTGATAGATCCTGGCGCCCGGCGCCCTGTTGCTGATATCCGCGACGGCCTCAGGATTGCCTTCGACAAGCGCCACGATCCGCGCCGTTCCGTCCGAGACGCCGAAGAAATGCGGAAAGGTCTGATAGGCCATGGTGTGGACCTTGCCCATCCAGCCCGAGGCGCCAAGCACTGCCACTCTCACTTCAGACATCGTCGTTCTCCTTAGCGGATTTCTGCGCGGGCTCGAGGCCGGGTGTCGTTGCGCTCATAGGCGAAAATGGCGGAGGGCAGCACAGGTAACCCCCGAATAAGGTCCGAGCCCTTTTCGCCGACCATGATCGTCGGCGCGTTGGTATTGCAGGACGGCACGCGCGGCATGACGGAGGAATCGCAGACCCTGAGGCCTTCGAGGCCATGGACCTTGAGATCCAGCCCGACCACCGCCTCCGGCCCCGTTCCCATCTTGCAGGTGCCGACAGGATGATGATCGGTCTTGGCGTTGGCGCAGCCATAATCGAAGAGCTGCTCGTCGGTCACGACCTTCGGCCCGGGAAGCCTTTCAGCCATGACATAGGGCTTCAGCGCCGCCTGCTGCATGATCTCGCGGGCAATCTTGAGCCCCTCCAGCGACATCTTCCTGTCGTGCGGATCGGACCAGTAGTTGGGATCGATCAAGGGTGCTGCACCCGGGTCGGCGGATGACAGACGCACCGTCCCTCGCGAGCGCGGATGCAGATAGGCGGAGTTGAGCGTCACGCCCGCATTCTTGAGCCGCTCGACGCCGGCTTCGATGCCTGATCCCAAGCCGAGGTGGAACTGGATATCGGGAGACCGCGCTTCGGGATCGGCATACCAGAAGCCGCCGGTCTCGAAGAGCGACGAGGCCACCGGACCGGTGCGGAACAGGACATATTGAACCCCAGCCCATAGCGTGCGGTGCAGCTTCGCGGCGCCGTCATAGGTGTGATCGCCGGTGCATTCGGCGATGACGAAAAGATCCAGGTGATCCTGCAAGTTGCCGCCGACACCGGGCAAATCGTGGTGCACCTTGACGCCCACCGATTTGAGGTGATCGGCCGGCCCGATGCCCGACTGCAAAAGCAACTTCGGCGATCCGATTGCGCCTGACGACACCAGGATCTCACGTTCGGCGCGCACGATCTCCAAGCCGCGCGCGGTGGCGATCTCGACCCCTGTCGCTCGACCTGCTTCGACGATGATCCGCGCGACGCGCGCGCCCGTCCGCACCGTCAGGTTCTTCCGGTCCTTGATCGGCGAGAGATAGGCGAGCGATGCCGAGGACCGGCGGCGGTTGCGCTGCGTCAGCTGGTAAAATCCGACGCCGGCCTGCTGGCGGCCGTTGAAATCGTGGTTATAGGGAATGCCGAGCTCCTGGCCTGCGCGGATATAGGCGTCGCAGATCGGCAGCGCTGCCGCCGGCATCGAAACACCCAGCGGACCGCCATAGGCGTGGTAGTCGTCGGCGAAGCGCTGATTGTCCTCGGCCCGTTTGAAATAGGGAAGGATCGAGCGATAGTCCCAACCCTCGCAGCCGTCTTCGCTGGCCCAGAGATCGTAGTCGGCCGCGTTTCCGCGCGTGTAGAGCTGGGCGTTGATGGAGGAGCCGCCGCCGATGACCTTCGCCTGGGTATAGCGAAGCACCCTGCCCTTCATGTGCTTCTGGGGAACGGTCTGCCAGCCCCAGCTGGCCACGCCCTTGGTCATCTTGGCGAAGCCGGCAGGCATGTGAAAAAGCGGGTTCCAGTCGCCGCCGCCCGCTTCGAGAAGCAGTACTTTGACATCGGCATCTTCGCTGAGCCGGCTTGCCAGGACGCAGCCTGCAGGGCCGGCACCGGTGATGATATAATCGAATGCCATTTCACTATCCTATTCGAGGCCGGCGCGCGCCAATGGGTCTGCTCGTGTCTGCAAGTCTTTCGACGCGATGTGATCTGCAACTCTGAGCGCCTGGCTGGCGACGGTGAGCGCCGGATTGACCGCAGCCGACGTGGGTAAGAAGCCGGCGTCGACGACGAAGAGATTTTCGTGGTCGTAGGATCGGCAATAGGGGTCCAGCGGCGCCGTCGCGGGGTTGTTGCCGATGCGGATTGTTCCGCACTGATGGGAGGGCGTGCGCTTGTCGAAGGGTCTCGACAACACGATGGGAAATCCGATCGACTTCAGGATCGCCTTCAGCTTGGCGACAAGCGCCAGATGCGCGTCCCAATTGGTTCTCTGCCATTGGAGAATGATCCGATCGCCATCGACCATGACGCGGCTTTCGGGATTGGGGACGTCCTCGCTCATGGCATAGAAGTCGATGGCATGGTCCGTCATGAAACGCAGAAGCCATTCCGGAGCCTGCGGCAGAGAGCCCTTAAGAACTCTTTCGGAGATACGCCCCAGCAATTGCACATTGCCGAGCGGCGGGCCGCCCTCCCCGTCCGAGAGATAGAAGTCGTTGAAGGCAAAGGTCTTCTGGTAGACGGCGGTGTTCCTGAAAGGCGGCGAAACGCCGATCACGGCGGAAGCGTTGTGGTTCATGAAGTTGCGGCCCACCTGGTCGGAAGAGTTGGCGAGGCCTCTGGGGAAGCGATCATTTTTCGAGCGCAGCAAAAGCACGGACGATTGAACCGCCCCGGCCGACAGGATCACGATGTCAGGCGAGACAGTCAGCGTCTGCCCGTCCTTGACATAGGTGATGCGGTGGATCCGATCGCCGGCTCCCGTATCGAGCCGCGTCACGCGCGCATTGATTTCGAGCCGCACGTTCTTGTGTCTCAGCGCCACCGCAAGCGCTGCGGTCTCGGCATCCATCTTACCGTCTCGCGCGTTCGGATGTGCGTCCCAGGGCGTGCGCGCCTTGGAGAGCCAGGCGTCAAGGTCGAGGCCGAGCGGCAGGGAAAACGGATGCAGGCCTTTCGCCCGCAGGCGCGCCCTGACATCGGCGATCGGCGCCTCGTCGGGCACGGGCGGGAACGCGTAGGCGGCGGAGTGATACGGTTCCGTGGGATCGTCACCGAGACTGCCGCGGACCTGATACATGAGTTCCGCCTTCGAATACCACGGCTCCAGCTCCTCGTAGGGAAACGGCCAGGCCGGTGATACGCCCTCGCGGTGCTCGATGACCTCGAAATCTTCCTTGCGATAGCGCGAAAGGACGGCGCCGTAGAATTTCGAATTGCCGCCGACATTGTAATAATTGCCGGGATTGAAGCCCTTGCCGTTGGCCTCGTACCAGATTTCCCTCGGTCGGAAATGCCCTCGCTGGAAGATGGCGCGCTGGTCACGATTGACCGGAAGATCGGCAATGTGACCACCGGCTTCGAGGACCAATATCTCGGCGCCGGTCGCGGCCAGGCCCGCGGCGACTGTGGAGCCGCCGACGCCTGAGCCGATGATGACGATGTCTGGTGAACTGCTCATCTTAGCCCCTGGAGATCACCCGATCCGCATCTGGCTGTCAGGATCGAAGAACACGGCCTTGTCGAGATTGAAGGCAAGGCGGGTGTTTTGTCCCGGCGCGATGCCGGCATCGGCGCGCAAGCGGGCGACGACGGATTTGCCGCCGAGCTTGGTGACGGCGAAGGTGTCGGAGCCTGCCGGTTCGACGACTTCGATCAGGCAGTCATCCTCGGTCAGCGAGCGCGCCTTGCGGTCGGCGCCGTCAGGGTCGGTCAAGGCCTCCGGGCGAATGCCGAAGATCACCTGCCGGCCGGCATAGGCGGAGAGACCGTTGGCGCCGGCGACCACAGGCAGCCTCAGCGGCGCGCCGTTCGGCCGTTCGAGTGCGACGGCGATCCCGGACGCACCGGCCTCGACGGTGGCGTTGAGCAGGTTCATCGCCGGCGACCCCATGAAGTCGGCGACGAAGAGATTGGCCGGGCTGTTATAGATCTCGGCCGGCGTGCCGAACTGCTGCAGCACCCCGTCCTTGAGCACGGCGATCTTGGTCGCCAGCGTCATCGCCTCGATCTGGTCGTGGGTGACATAGACGAAGGTGGTGCCCATGCGCTGGTGCAGCCGCTTGATCTCGGTGCGCATGTCGACGCGCAGCTTGGCGTCGAGATTGGACAAGGGCTCGTCGAACAGGAAGACCTGCGGATTGCGCACCAGCGCCCGGCCCATGGCGACGCGCTGGCGCTGGCCGCCGGACAGCTGGCTCGGCTTGCGGTCGAGCAGATGACCGATCTGCAGCATGTCGGAGACCTGCTTGATCGCCTTGGCCCGCTCCTCCTTCGGCACGCCGCGGATCTCCATGCCGAAGGCGATATTTCCAGCCACCGTCATGTTCGGATAAAGCGCATAGGACTGGAACACCATGGCGATGTCGCGCTTGGAGGGATGCAGACCGCTGATGTCGCGCCCGTCGATCCTGATATCGCCTGAGGTGATCGTCTCCAGCCCGGCAATGGTGTTGAGCAGGGTCGACTTGCCGCAACCGGACGGGCCGACCAGCACCAGGAAGCCGCCCTTTTCGAGCTCGAGATCGATGCCCTTGAGAATGTCGACGGCGCCGAAGCGTTTTCTGAGACCGGAGATTTCCAGGAAGGCCATGACTTACCCTTTGACTGCGCCCGCCATCAGACCGCGCACGAAGTAGCGGCCGGCGAGGATATAGACGATGAGCGTCGGAACGGCCGCGATCATCGCCGCCGCCATGTTGACATTGTATTCGACCACCCCGGTCGAGGTGTTGACGACATTGTTGAGCGCCACCGTCATCGGCATGGCGTCACCGGTGCCGGCGTAAGCCGAGGCAAACAGGAAGTCGTTCCAGATATTGGTGAACTGGTAGATGACGGTGACGACGATGATCGGCAGCGAGTTCGGCAGCATGATGCGGCGGAAGATCTGGAAAAAGCTGGCGCCGTCGACCTGGGCGGCCCTGACCAGTTCGGTCGGAAAGGCCTCGTAGAAATTGCGGAAGAACAGCGTGGTGAAGCCGAGGCCGTAGACGACATGGACGAAGACCAGATTGATCGTGGGATTACCGAAGCCGAAGGAAAAGCCCGTGGCGTTCTGCAGCGTCATGCCGAAGCGGCCGAGCGAGCCGAGGATCGTCGCCATCGGCAACAGCACCGACTGGAACGGGATGAAGCAGGCAAACAGCATCAACCCGAACACCAGCGTATGGCCGG
>NZ_PSOW01000039.1:0-4757 GCF_003013335.1 Rhizobium sp. H4 | reverse complement strand
AGCTCATAATCCGTCTGGATATGCTGGTCGCCCAGCCATTCGGTATGGTCGAGCGACAATCCGCTGCGGCCTTCGATCGGTGGATCAACCTGCTGCAGCGGCGAAGTTGATCTGAACTCGGCACGTGAATCCGAACGGCCGTCCAGACCGGCCGGTTCGCGGCCACTTGCCGGCTCAGGGGACAACCCCGACGCTGCGTTCGCCTCAACGACTTGCTGGTACTGCCGAAGCCGCTTGAAAGAGATAGTGTGTTTTCCCATGTCTTCGGTGAAGTCTTGGTAATCTTTTTTCAACGACCATTGCTGCTGATCACTGCCGTTGAGCCGGCTCGCTATGCTCTCCCTACCCCTGGTTTGCAGCCAATCACCAAACTTTCGTTGATTGCTGGCCAGTCTCCAGACGACTCTCCTCTGCGAAGTCGAGTCCGATCCGAGCTTGCTCAGCTCTTCGTTGGCGAAGCTATCAATAATGAGGGCGTCGTCGGGATAAGGATGATGCTGTTTCAACTGCGACTCAGCGCCTAGATACTGCCGCAGCCGATCGAAACTCACGCTTATTCTTTTTCCTTCAGCGTTGGTAAAGTTACTGTAATCGTCCTTTAACGACTGTTGCTGCTGATCACTGCCAGTCAAGCGACTGCCTATGCTCCCCCGACCCTTCTTTCGGAGCCAATCACTAAACCTCCGTTGATTACTGGCCAGATTCAAGACGACTTTCCTCTGCGAAGTCGAGTCCGATCCGAGCTTGCTCAAATGTTCGTTGGCTAGGTCATCAATGATGCGGGCGTCGTCGGGATAAGGATCATGCTGTTTCAACTGCGACTCGGCGCCTAGATACTGCCGCAGCCGATTGAAACTCACGACCACTTTTTTTCCTTCAGCCTTGGTAAATTTCCTAAAATCCTCCTGCAACGACCGTTGCTGCTCATCAGTACCGGTGAGTCGGCTGACCATGCTCTCCCTGCCCTCCCTTTTGAGCCAATCGCTAAATTTTCGTTGGTTACTGGCATTTTTCCGGGAAGTCGAGACCGGTCCGAGCTTACTCTGCTCTTCGTTGGCCAAGGCCTCAATAATGAGGGCGTCGTCGGGATAAGGATCATGCTGTTTCAACTGGGACTCGGCGCCTAGATACTGCCGCAGCCGATCAAAACCCACGTTTATTCTTCCTTCAGCCTTGGTAAAGCCCCTAAAATCGTCCTTCAACGACCCTTGCTGCTGATCACTGCCAGTCAGGCGACTGCTTATGCTCCCCCTACCATTCTTTTGGAGCCAATTACTAAACCTCCGTTGATTTATGGCCGTAATCCGGACAACATTCCTCTTGGAAGTCGAGTCCGATCCGAGCTTGCTCAGCTCTTCGTTGGCGCAGCCATCAATCATGAGGGCGTCGTCGGGATAAGGATTATGCTGTTTCAACTGGGACTCGGCGCCTAGATACTGCCGCAGCCGATCTAAACTCACGACCACTTTTCCCTCGGCCTCGGTAAAGGCCCTAAAATCGTCCTTCAACGACTGTTGCAGCTGATCAGTACCGGTGAGTCGGCTGACTATGCTCTCCCTGCCCTCCCTTTGGAGCCAAGCGCTAAATTTTCGTTGGTTACTGGCATTTTTCCGGGAAGTCGAGACCGGTCGGAGCTTACTCCGCTCTTCGTTGGCCAAGGCATCAATAATGAGGGCGTCGTCGGGATAGGGATCATGAATTCGGCGGCCCATCAGGCGCGGCCCAGGTCCAACGGCTTGGAGTTCTTGCCCCTCAGGCGCGAGCCTCCTGAAATGAGACAGTGCTGAGTTAAGACGCTTACGATCGTCCCCACCGTTTGCCCAGTAATCCGCGATATCACCGGCTAGCGAATCTGGATCGTTTAAAAGCCGAGAAGCCATCGAGTCTCTGTTTTCTGCTCGGAGCCAACGAGCGAACCTCCTAAGAATCCCTAAATTGTTCTCGACGGTAGCCTCGGGAACCCTTCCGTCCCCTCGGCCGACGCTACCGTCGGGTAGAATTTCGTAGTTTCGAACTGCTTCCGCGAACTGGTTGATGCGGGTCTCGTCATCAGGATGCATGTCTCGGTCGGCGGGGCGACCACGCTTGCGAACCTTGGTTGAGACCACGTAAGTCTCCGTTGCGGCATCGACGTCTTGCTGCCCGCGCAAGTCGCTCGGATCCTGTTCCAGGTCTCGGCTCTCTGAATAGTAGTCGTCGATCCAGGCGTCCGTCTCGAAAGCTCCGGTCACGCCTTCGATCCACCCACTTACTTCGCGAGAATCGTCATCGCGCGGCTGGTTCCGTCTTGGGTACATCGATGCCGGTCCTCCGGAAATTCAAATTTGGAACCTCGATCCTAATGCCTGCCAACCGCCGCCCAGCATGCTAAACCCAGATCCAATCATGCCCTCAAGGCATGGCCGAACACCATATGGCGACGGCCTGCCGACAATCGTCTGCACTCGACCATCAGGCCGGCACATGGCTTGAGGCTCGCCAGCTTGCCGCTTGCCATGCGGAGCCCGCTAAAATTGGCCTTCATTTAAGCAGTTCGAGTGATGTGTTGGACATGCAGCGTGAAGGGTGCCGTCAGAATTTCCGATTCCAACCAATCTTTCCGCCGGCCTTTCTGCCGCCTCAGGCAACGGAACCATTGCGGTGTAGCTGCTTGCAGAACCCGTTGCACGCCTGATAGTTATGCGACCTATGGGGCGGCGATCAGGATGAGACGCCGTATTGCCTCACCCAAGAGTGTTCCCGGAGAATAATGTCGTTGCCTCACTCGATGTTTTCGAATGCCTCACGGGTTGTTCCGATCGTATCCCCGCACCTGGTGCAGGTGACGGAGGTAGCGAAGCCGCTCGCGAGCGCGCCTCTCAATAGCGCTGTAGCGAGCGGGCGGCTTCGCGGGCGGTCATCATGTTTTCCGGTGGGGTCGGTTGTCGAAGGCCAACCTGGCGGTAAGAGCGCGGATGACGATCCTGTATTGTTCGGTAATGATCTCACTGCCCGACCTCTATACTTTCCGTCTGCCGCGCGGCATCGGCGAATGACCCCCCATGGCGGAACGTCGTCGATAGCTTTCAACGTTCATTTCGAATGATCGTTGCGTGATAAACAAGTCGGTCCACCGCGGCACCCGCCCGCAGGCATTAGAGTCTGTCAGCGCTAATCGGAATCGTGCGGAGATTCCCTTGCCTTTGATTTTGTGATTCAAGGTCATTGCTGGTGTGGAGGCCGGCAATGATGGTGCGACCTCTTTCTCTGGATTTGCGAACGCGCATTGCGACAGCGTTGAGTGATGGCATGACGGTTCGCGCCGCAGCGGAGCGGTTCGGCATATCGGCTGCGACAGCGGTGCGGATCGGACAACTCGATCGTTCAGGTAAAGGCCTGGTGCCGGCGAAGATCGGCGGCTATGTCAAACCGACACTGAGGGGTGCGGCCGCCGATGCAGTGCGTCAGCGGCTACAAGTCAAGTCCGACTGGACGGTGCGCGCACTGTCGGCGGACCTGAAGGCTGCGGGGATCAACGTGTCTCACGACACCGTCTGGCGCTTTCTGCGCAGCGAAGGCAAGACCTTCAAAAAAAACGATGGTGGCAAGCGAGCAAGACCGCCCGAAGGTGGCCCGGTTCCGGATGCGATGGAAGACCCATCAGCACCGGCTTGATCCGGACCGTCTCGTCTTCATCGACGAGACTTGGGTCAAGACCAACATGACGCGCACCTGCGGCTGGTGTCAGCGGGGAGAGCCCCTCATTGCAAAAGTCCCTCATGGTCATTGGAAGACACTGACCTTCCTGGCCGGCTTACGCCGCGATAGCATCGTTGCCCCCTTCGTCCTCGATGGTCCCATCAATGGCATCGCTTTTACCGCATGGGTTCGCCAATGTCTGGTCCCGACACTCAAATCCGGTGACATCGTCATCCTCGACAATCTGGGAAGCCACAAGGGAAAGCCGGCCCGCGATGCGATCCGAGATTCGGTGCACATCTCTTTTTCCTGCCGCCCTACAGCCCCGACCTCAATCCCATCGAGATGATGTTCGCAAAGCTCAAGACACTCGTCAGAAAGGCAGACGAACCAACCGTTGAAACTACATGGAGACGCATTGGAGAACTCCTGAAGGCGATCAGTCCCCAGGAGTGCTCCAACTACCTCAGACATGCAGGGTATGGTTCAGAATAACCCTGACAGACTCTAGTTGCAGGATACGGGGTCGGCATCGAGTACCCAACTCACACGTTGGCTCATGATCGCTGTATGAAATGCATCCGGCGCCATGGGCGGGTTTCGTCCTGGCCTGAAGCCATAGTAGAACCCGCAAAGGGTAGGCCGTCATCGACGGCACTAAGCACTTCAGCGACCGCGCCAGCATCCTTCGCCCCCGAGGCTCTTCCCGCATCCGTATCTGTCTACACTTCAGATGCGACAGCCGTCGCATCTTGGGATGCTGGCCAAACGTCAACGTTTTGAAGGAAGACTGGCGACGTGCACATTCGATGTCTCCCCCGGCACTGGGGATCGTCTCATCTGGGTTGGCGCGCTGCACGTGGCCGCGTAAAAACGGATTCTCCCTCAACGATTTGGTGTTTTTTCAAGAACCACTGGCATCTATTGCTCGATCCATCTCCACCCTATTGCAGGAAAAGGTAAATGTCGTTCTCCCTGCCTGATGGCCCCAGAGTGGCCGTGTAGGGCACACCATGGATAGTGATGCTGGTCTGGGGTTTGTCCGCGCTCGGCAGCAACTCAAGCCAGGACATTGCAAG
>NZ_PSOW01000038.1:0-5097 GCF_003013335.1 Rhizobium sp. H4 | reverse complement strand
CGTAAAATGCGATTTGACGCAAATCTGACATATCGCCTTCCTTCTTTCGTTCCATCCATCGCTGAGTAAAAGGCAGGCAGCTCGCGCCGCCTCGCATGGCAATCTTCAAAACCCGTGCCATGTGGGCCGATCGAGCCAAAGGAAAGATCCTTTTGTTGGGTTTCAGAAAGTTACTCCGAACCACCACAGGAAACTGCCAAACAAACCTAATGTCGCCGATCAGACAAAGCCGACAGACGGTGTCGTGATGGCATCACTTGCACCGCTAGAGCAAATCCTGCTCAATCTGGGTCATATCCAGCGGCCTTAAGGTAGTTTGCGCATTCTGCCGCAGTGAAGCGAGGTATCAAGGCCCCGACCGCATCCCATAGAGCATCGATCTTTCGCTCGGCTCGGCCTCGCAACATGGCTTTCAGCTTCGAGAATGCGTTCTCGATTGGATTGAAGTCCGGACTATAGGGCGGCAGGAACATGAGCTTGGCGCCGGCACGTTCGATGGCATCGCGGACACCGGCTATCTTGTGTGCAGGCAGGTTATCCATAATGACGACGTCGCCGATCTCCAGGGGCGGCACCAGCACCTGTTCGACATACGCAAGGAAGACGTTGCCGTTCATCGCGCCATCGTAGACGAATGGGGCGGTCATTCCGCTGAGGCGCAACGCACCGGTGAAAGTCGTTGTTTTCCAATGGCCGTGCGGCACGCCGGCACGGCAAACGCTCACCTCGCAATGCACGTCCGCGCAGACGTGACATCTTGGTCGAGAGGCCGGTTTCGTCGATGAAGATCAGTTTCTCCGGATCGAGGTCCAATTGACCATCGAACCAGGCGCGCCGGCGCTTCAGGACGTCCGGTCGGTCCTGCTCCAGTGCGTGTGCGGTCTTTTTTTAAAGGTCCACCCACGGCCTCGAAGCCAGGCGCCAAGTGCGCTGCGGCTGATCTTCACCTGCCGCTCGACGGACAAGCGCTCAACCATCTCATCGAGCGTCACATCCCTACGCTCGTTGATCAACGCGACAACGAATTCCTCGTGTGCATCCACTGCCGAAGGTCGTCTCCAGCTCTGTGGCAGAGCAGTTAACTCACCCTCTTTCGCTCTTCAATCCAGCGGATCGCCGTCGAAATCCCAACTCCGAAACGAGCCGCAGCCTGTCGAGCCGACATGCCCGCCGCAGACGCTTTCAAAACCCGTATTAGGAGATCATCGCTCAGGGCCTGTCCCATCATCCACCTCTCCGCTGTGGATGTTGAATCAGCTTCGGTCGCTCTCGTCACCTCACAATCGATTCATCAATCGCAGGACATGTCTAGGTCGACCGCGCGCCAGCGCGACCGCGACCATCAGCAGGACAAAGAGCTTTGAAAACAGGAGACAATCGCACATCCCTGTAGCCAAGAGAGAAATGGCGTATCGCACGGGAGACGCTGCGAGCGCCCAGTGATAGAGCTTCGCCTTGTGGCTGAACAAGCCAACTTCGATCGCGCAGGCCCGCCGCGCCCGACAGCTGGCCAAAAACAGCGCCAGGAGCTACGACTGGGGCCACGCACGTGAGTATGTCGAGGGCATGTCGCGCATGCTGCAGCAGGACAAACCGGATGGCCACGTCTTGGCGACCGGCGAGACGACGAGTGTCGGCCAATTTCTCGAGCGGGCTTTTGCCGACTTGAACATTACTTTGGAATGGAAGGCGTCCGGCGTCGACTGGCTACGACTCCGCGTCCGCTGCCTGCCTTGTTGAAGTCGATCCTCGATACCTCCGCCCGACGGAAGTTGATCTTCTGCCGGTGATCCGACCAAGGCCCGCCAGAAGCTGGGCTGGCAACACAAGGCCCCGGTTCAGGAGCTCGTCGCCGAGATGGTGCGCGAGGATGTCAAGCACTGGAAGGCCCTGAACAGCCGGGAAGAGCTCTGAGTGTACGACTTGTCCAACAAGAAGATCTGGGTTGTCGGCCATCGCAGTATGGTCGGCAGTGCGCTTGTGCGCAGGCTCCGATGCCGTGCTCTGCGGCAGTGGCGTCAGTTAGCGGGTCGAACGAGGAGCGCGGATCGTGAACCCGCGAGCGCGCAAAAATACGGCATTAGCCGATGATGTTCATACTTCCACCAGGTGCCCGGATTGCGGTACCGAGGCTTCGGGGCATATGTTCCTGATGGTCCTGCTTGTCTCGAATATCTCACGCTTGACGTCTAAGCGTTCGCAGATCGAAAGGTGCGGGATGTGTCATCGTGTGGGTCGGTCCGTCATCGAGGGTTAAATAGACGCACCGATCACTGGGCCGCCACCGTCTCTTCGGATAACTTCAGCTATGGGACCATGCTCTTTCATAGCTCAGGGCCATTCCGCTCGATCAAGGTCCCCGATGGCCAATCACTCATTGAGCATCCTATTGGGAATACTACCAAAATTACGTTTTCACAGCGCGTCGGCGGGAGGTTGAGATAAACATCGGCAAGGGTGGATCGCACGCGTACCCCTTCCAAAACCGTCGCAAGACCATTTCGGCAGAGCCTGAGAACAAGGTTGCGCAACGCCTGCCGAACACCGCCGAACGCAAACCGAACGCCAAGTTGCTGCAGCACTGGGTAAACAATGCGCATCGAATTAATGCCGTACCCCTCAAGATCTGGACGCACGCCCCACAATCCAAGCTCGCATACGAGTAGATCGACCTCGCCAACCCGAACGAAACGACGCAACAACCCCATGTGAGCGGCCACACCGTGCGCATCATAGCCTATTACGCGAAGCTCGGGCCTAGCTCCTGACCAACTACGAGCACCTTCGAATGGAAGGGCGTTGTAAGCTCCAGTTGGCCCATAGGTCTTCCGAAAGAAATCTGCGAGCTCCGTGTGGTCAGAGAGCTCCAACTCGTTTTCCCAGCACACTTTCCACCGCACCTGAGGGCTCATACCTAAACCTCCACTTAATACTCTGTCCAGGCGTCGACAGAGCAACTACTTGATACGCACTCGTTGGGGCGCTTCTAATGGCACTGGTATAAGCTGGTGAAATCATTTGTTTGGATGGAACTCATCCGTCCAATGGATGCGTTCCAATCAATCGGCCTGCCATCGGCTGCCGACGCCAGATGAAGCGGCCGGGCTCCAACTTCTTCGTGAACATGCCGCCTTGTCCATCATGCTGGATCATCTTGATCAGGCATCCAGGACATTGAACTGAAAAGTTGACCATGACTGAGAGGCTCGCTACTCAGGCAGAAGCAAGCCAAAGACGTTTTCGGCGATAATCAGGCAAATTGTCGAGATCACATTAGAACCCTCGGCGGAACCGGGCTGGTCTATCCCGGCGTCGAAAGTCGTCGAACGACCCGACCTGGCGGAGGGGTTTTTTCGGAATGTTCGGTTTGCGACAGTCTGATTCCACACAAAATGGGACGCGGCGATAGGCAGCAGCATTCTCCTGTTGAATCTGAAAGGGGTTCCCCTCGCAAAACGCCCTGGTTCGCTTTGGCTATCGCAGCCCATGGACCGGCACGCTGGGTATCGGCGAAGATTGCCAGAGGACATACTTGCCTGGCGATCCCGACCTCGGGAGAAGATGATGGGTACAGGAATGGATTCGCAGATCAGTGCGTTTCCGGTGCAAGCTTTTAGGACCCCGGACACAGCAAACGCCTCCCAGGACTGGCGAGGCGGCCGCGAGATCGCAATTTTCTCCTAGATAACGGTATGAGGTGATCGTCATACCCTGGTCACCGGATGCCGATCGTCACGCACATGGTCTGGTACAGAGCCGGCGGCGCCGATGAGCCCCCGAGGAAATACTTAGTGACTGGCACGGTTGTTGCGTCGTCTCACGAAAGACAGCCGTTAACGAGAGGTCACGATGATGGATGTATGCTCGATGGGGATGGTGTTGTGCGGTGGGTACCTTCTTGCTGCATCCGCAGGCAGACTCGGCGGCGCTGAGAATGTCTTATCTGACTCGCCTTTGTCCGCGGCTGATGTATCGAGTTTCGAGACTTTCATAGTTCGCAGCCCACCGACATCACTCAATCTGGATCCATTTTATGCCAAATATGCTGACGCAGCGGGCATACCTATTATTTCGTCAAACAAGGTTCCAGACACGGCACTATTGATCTCACGTGACATTGTCCTCTACATGTTGTCAGAACGCCGTGATGTCCGCGATGCTTTAATCCAGGCTGGAGCGCGGGTGGGCGTCATGGCAATTGACGAGACGACGACTGATATTCCCGAGCAGCGGGATTGGAAGAAGCCTCTTCCCGATGATCCACGTCTCACCCCTGACGAGCGGCGGGATTACGCCAACACGATCGGCAAGATGACTGCCCGAGACTACTGGGCACAAAGGGCGCGCGGCATGGGCGGGCTCTACACGACGGGAGCTGTGGAGAATTTGATGGGCGTGCCGGGCACGCGGTATTACGGCGGGAACATTCTTGTTCACGAATTCTCACATAATATTTTCAACGCGCTGCGCACGGTAGATCCTGATCTCGTTGCACGAGTTGAACGTGCCTATTCGCACGCCTACGAGAAAGGCCTCTGGGCGTGTTCCTATATGGAGAACAACGTCGATGAGTATTGGGCCGAGGGCACGCGATTTTGGTTCAATACGAACTTGGCTTACAGCCGAGGCAATCTCACCATTGCCACATCAGAAGATTTCGAGGCTCACGATCCAAGCCTCTATAATATCATGGCCGAAGTCTACCGCCATGACCACCACATTCTGGCGGATGTCTATTACCGGCATTCGGCGAAGTCGCAGTAATGTCCTTTGGTATTGACTGCCGGCCTCATGCTGCAATCCCGCTGGAGACCCGAACTATCGCTGATCGTCCGTAATTTGTCAGAGCCAGCCATAAATTTGAGTTTCCGTTCAATTGAAGCGCCCATGTTGTTCCCACGGGTGCATACCAAGTACTTCGTGGCCGCTGGAATTGGCTCCTTGTGCAACATCGAGACCAAATGACCTGCCACTGAATTTTCATCCGGCGGCGATTAGAGCCTCGGCGGTCTTGAAACGCTCCCAAACGTTGGACCACCGGATGCTAGAGTTTTCCGGCTTCATTCAGGGAGGCGGGCTGGTTGCGCCTCCCGAATT
>NZ_PSOW01000037.1:2500-5000 GCF_003013335.1 Rhizobium sp. H4 | reverse complement strand
GAGACAGCGGGGAAGTCGTTACGCCATTCGTGCAGGTCGGAACTTACCCGACAAGGAATTTCGCTACCTTAGGACCGTTATAGTTACGGCCGCCGTTTACTGGGGCTTCGATTCAAAGCTTGCACCTCTCCTCTTAACCTTCCAGCACCGGGCAGGCGTCAGACCCTATACGTCGTCTTGCGACTTCGCAGAGCCCTGTGTTTTTGATAAACAGTCGCTACCCCCTGGTCTGTGCCACCCCATCATACTTGCGTAAAATGGGGTCACGCTTCTTCCGAAGTTACGCGTGCAATTTGCCGAGTTCCTTCAACATAGTTCTCTCAAGCGCCTTGGTATACTCTACCTGACCACCTGTGTCGGTTTCGGGTACGGTCTATACGGTGGAGCTATTTCCTGGAACCGCTCCGCTGCCCTGATAATCCAATAAACCAGAACAACTTGTGCAATCCGTCACTACCACCAGGCCCACGAATATTAACGTGGTTCCCATCGACTACGCGTGTCCGCCTCGTCTTAGGGGCCGGCTAACCCTGCTCAGATTAACTTTAAGCAGGAACCCTTGGTCTTTCGGCGAGAGGGTCTCTCACCCTCTTTATCGTTACTCATGTCAACATTCGCACTTCCGATACCTCCAGGAGCCCTCACAGGTCTCCCTTCATCAGCTTACGGAACGCTCCGCTACCACGTGTATTGCTACACATCCTCAGCTTCGGTGCATGGCTTCAGCCCCGTTACATTTTCGGCGCAAAGACCCTTATTTAGACCAGTGAGCTGTTACGCTTTCTTTAAATGATGGCTGCTTCTAAGCCAACATCCTGGTTGTTTTGGGATCCTCACATCCTTTCCCACTTAGCCATGACTTGGGGACCTTAGCTGGAGGTTAGGGTTGTTGCCCTTTTCACGACGGACGTTAGCACCCGCCGTGTGTCTGCCGAGTAGTACTCCCCGGTATTCGGAGTTTGGTTAGGATCAGTAAGACGGTGAGTCCCCATAGCCCATCCAGTGCTCTACCCCCGGGGGTATTCGCTCGACGCTCTACCTAAATAGATTTCGCGGAGAACCAGCTATTTCCGAGTTTGATTGGCCTTTCACCCCTAGCCACAAGTCATCCCAATCTATTGCAACAGATGCGGGTTCGGTCCTCCAGTTGGTGTTACCCAACCTTCAACCTGCTCATGGCTAGATCACTCGGTTTCGGGTCTAATGCAACAAACTATATCGCCCTATTCAGACTCGCTTTCGCTGCGCCTACACCTACCGGCTTAAGCTTGCTTGTTACACTAAGTCGTTGACCCATTATACAAAAGGTACGCCGTCAGGGTTGCCCCCTCCGACTGTTTGTAGGCATCCGGTTTCAGGTTCTATTTCACTCCCCTTGTCGGGGTGCTTTTCACCTTTCCCTCACGGTACTTGTTCGCTATCGGTCATGCACGAGTACTTAGGCTTGGAGAGTGGTCTCCCCATGTTCAGACAGGATTTCTCGTGTCCCGCCCTACTCTAGGACAATCATGATATCTACGCGTACGGGGCTGTCACCCACTACGGCCGCACTTTCCAGAGCGTTCCACTTTAATCACAATTGCCACTGGCCTGGTCCGCGTTCGCTCGCCACTACTTGCGGAGTCTCGGTTGATGTCCTTTCCTGCAGGTACTTAGATGTTTCAGTTCCCTGCGTTCGCTTCTTACACCCTATGTATTCAGGTGCAGATACCTTATCACAATACCTAGAAACCTGTTTTGTCCTCACGGCCAAAGGCCTGCGGACGGCGCGCCGGACGACCGGCGACGCGCTTTGCGCTACGAAGGAAGTCCCTCGCAACGAAAGCAACAAAACAGATTTTCTAGGTATTTAAGGTGGGTTGCCCCATTCGGAGATCCATGGATCAAAGCTCATTCGCAGCTCCCCACGGCTTTTCGCAGCGTATCACGTCCTTCATCGCCTGTGCATGCCAAGGCATCCACCAAATGCCCTTACGACACTTAATCGTTCTCATTGCCAATGCTCATCGTCTTTGTTTGATTTGGCAGACCTTGTCCGCTTCGCTTTCGCCTCGCGGGGTGCCAAATCCGACCATCCGGACAACCTTGCGATTGCCGTGCGGTCGGCCAAACATGCGTGATTACCTTTTACAATCACGCTTTCTAACAATGCCATCGACGTGTTCGACCTGATCACTTTATTGGAGCTACGCCGAGCAGCTCGCTTGTGTCAGGTCTTAAGACCAGCTTCTCGAGATTGGATCCGATACCGCGCGGTCAGGCAACGGTAATCCGATCGTCCGTCAGACGAGGCCCGAAGGCCACGAACAACACGCGATAAACCGCGATGCGGTTTACGCTGACGATCCAGAGCGACAAGCTTCCTTCCTACCTCCAGTCCTTCCCCTATCTCCGGCCGGCTAGGCCATCCATAGGATCAGCAGAACTGGGCTCGGACGTTTCGGGCCAAAACCCAAAACACCTGGAAGCCTCCAGATCAATCTTCTCTTCACAATGTATG
>NZ_PSOW01000036.1:0-13518 GCF_003013335.1 Rhizobium sp. H4 | reverse complement strand
AAAGACCTCATGGTGCGATCGGCAACAAGGTGCCGATCTCGTTGGTGAATTCGGGAGGCGCAACCAGCCCGCCTCCCTGAATGAAGCCGGAAAACTCTAGCATCCGGTGGTCCAACGTTTGGGAGCGGTTCAGAAATTCTCAGTGGCAGGTCAGACGCCGGATGAAAATTCAGTGGCAGGTCACACTGTCTCGACCAAGAGATGGAGGACCGCGTCAGCGGTTTCCGCCTCGCCTAAAAAGATAGCGTAAATGCCAAGGTGATAAGGCTGAGGATGCCGCCGAACTTCCCGCGCAGTTTCTTGGCCGAAACGACGATACAGCCGCTCCCCCTAGCAGCGCCTGCACCGGCCGTCAGGCCGGTTAAGCGAAGCGGGTTACCTCGATGAAGCTTGTTTACGGAGGAAACATTTGATTGATGAAAGGATAAACGCGCGCGAGACCGGCTTCTTACTTTTGCTTTCCCACAATAAAACTCGCTAAAATTTCCTGGCTTTTCGATCGACTCTCTTTTGAGAGGAACCCACAGGTGCCCCAGAAGACGCTGGCGATTTATCAATCGATGAAGAACTTGCCGTTGCCATCCCTTCCTCAGGAAGCGTAGCTACTTGAGCGGCACTGTCAATCGCTCTACGGCAGTCATCAAGGAAGTCAGCTATATATTCATTGACATAGACAACCAACGGCTCCTTTGGAACAACAATCAGACGCCGTTTGTCCGTTTTATCCCGAGTGATGTCGATGAACCCACGCAAATGCGCTGCCTCGACATACTTTTGGCAAACAGTCTGGTTTTTGAAAGGCAGATAGCGACACGCCTGCATCTTCGTCATGGGTTTGTTATTGGCGTCCATATGATATACTTTAAGCATCAATCCAAGAATATTCCTCAGGAATAGTTTTTCTTCGGAATTTTCGCTAAAGAGATCTGACAAAAACGAGTCAATTTTCTCAAGCTTATGCTTTACGCCGACGTCGATCTGTTCTGGCGTATATATTTTTCTTCGTGTTGTCTTCGTCACGGCCACGCCTCTGCGCAATGGGTCGTTCTGTTTTCACCCAAAGCCTGTTACCGGATCCCATCGCGGCGACATTTATCATATGTATGTCTTCATAACTACGACGAATATAAGAATTTGCGGGCGGTCGTGAGACTAACCTTCATCGTGCACGAGCCCCCGCTCTTGTTTTCACATCCATTTAAAAAAACAGTTACACAAGTGTAACTACGAGTGCTATCAAAAATTCGGGAGCTTCGCTTCCGATGGAAGGTCGGTCTCTTGATTGGCCCCCGACCAGCTCGCCCGCCGCCCGAGCTGGCATGCAAGAGCCCGACCTTCCGTTTTGCACGTGGCTTTTCGAACCAGGGATCCGAAATGAATAAAGAGATTTGGAAAGATTACAGCCAACCTTTCGGGACGATTGGTCCATTGATGACAGTGGGCGAAATTCTGGAAAAGAATATTGATGCGGGATACAACGCCTATGATGAGTATGCAAACGCAGCTCTTCAGAAATTTGCTCGGTATGCCTCAGAATTCCTCTCCAATCCACATCCTCATTTAGGTCGGGACGGGAGCGTTTGCCCTTTCGTTCCCGAGGCTCTGACGAAGGGGCTTTTGCGGGTTGCCGCGTCGCAAGCTGTTGCAGTTGACGAAATCGAAAACGATTTGGCGCGTATGCTCGCCGTCTTCAGCCAGATGAAACCCGTAAAGTCCTTCAACGATCGAACGGGCGACTGGATCTATAAGGCCATTATCATTGCCCTTCCTGGAATACAGGATGAAGGAGAGATCATCAGGATTGGTCAACTGCAAAAACGGCTGAAGCCCGACTTCATTCAGGAAGGTTTCATGATCGGTGAATTTTATCCAGGTTGCCCGGAGCCCGGTTTGCACAACAGGATGTTTCGACCGCTCGACACAACGGTTCCAGCCTTGGCTATTCGGCATATCACCAAATATGATGCTCCTTTCATGCTCGATAGCGATAAGTGCCTGGAGGCTTACTTCAGTATTTTTGGGAACGAGGGTCGCCGCCGCATTAGGCAGCTTTTGGAGCGAACCGCCTGAAACTTACTCGCAAGAGGGCTGTACTCGCAGTCGCTGAAACAGCTATCCTCGATCGTCCTACCAGGTGAACCGGAAGGAAACGACTATGTTGGACGTTCATCCGAACGTACTTGCTGAACTGCACCAGATCGGAGCGTCGACGGTACGATTGTGGCGCTATAGTGAGTTCGCCACCCCTATTACATCTCCTTCCGATTTAGCCTCTGCTATCGGCGTTCCCGTGGGGCGCGTTGCAAAGACGATGATTATTGCCGAGCAGAAAGCGAACGATGTGATGCGCCGGTCTCATCCTGCGCGCCACCTTTGTGCCGTTTTGCTGCCATCACCTTCAAAGATTGACATGAAAGCGGTTGCTGGCACGTATGGATGGAAACGAGCCGAGCTTGCTCAGAAAGAACAGGTACTCGATCTCTTCGGCTACCCGTCAGGAAGCGTATCACCATTCGGTCTCCAGAAGATCGCTGTACTGATCGACACCGCCCTTTTTTCTTATCCTACCGTAGTCACAGGTGCGGGCAAGGTTGGAGTCGAGCTTGAGATCGACACAAGCATGCTTTGGAAGATCGGGCAGCCGTTACAGACGCGTGGACGGGCCAGTCAAACCTAACGCCTCGTCACCTTTCATAGAGATGCCGTGAGGTAGGTTATTTCTTCGGGAAAGGAAATGCGGTTCCACGTAACGGCGCCTCGATTAGAGAATGAGGGTTCAATACGTATGTTGCGTAATCGGACTCATAGTGCGCACTATAACGAAAATCGTCACACCCGTCCCAACGTCTGCACGACATCTTCACCTCGATAGCTGTGAGGCGGATCAAGCGCGGGAACATAGCGTGAGAAGGTGGCGACCACCGTCAGGACCCGCAGTTTCTTTCCGGTTGCGAGCTGGTCGTGCACGAAGTCCATCGCCCACACGTCATTTGGTCCGACAGCCATTTGCCGATCCTCGCGAAGTTTCGCCTTAACACGGCGCTTCCGAGTCTTATTCCGCAGCTGCAGTCCCAAGTCCCTGTAAATGCGATAGGTTCGCTTGATGTTGGTGCCCCAACCCTCGCGTTCCAAAAGCACATGCACGCGACGATAGCCGTAGCGCACCCGCGCTTACAGGTCTAGACCGGCCTCGGCGCGGCGAGAGATGTAGTGATCGGTCGACCGATCGAAGTTCAACGCGCCACAGGCACGCCGGATCGAGATCGCCCAATCGCGGCACATGACACCACCTCCCGCTACCCCTCAGGCCTTAGAGCTTTCGGCGGATGGCGTCCTGCAGCATCTCACGGTCCAACGTCAGATCCGCGACGATCTTCTTCAATCGCGAATTCCCGTCCTCAAGCTGCTTGCGCCTCTTCATCTCTGGCGGCAACATGCCGGCGTACTTTTTCTTCCAGTTGAAGTAAGTCGTCTGACTGATCCCCGCCTTGCGACAAATCTCCGCGATCGAGACGCCCTCATCACCCTGCTTCAAAATGAACGCCTTCTGAGCGTCCGAAAACTGCGATGCCTTCATCGTGTTCCGTTCCTTTTCCCAGCCAGGAAAATGCACCGGAAAACTCTAACCAAAATTGGTCCAGTTTGAAGGGTTGAGAGCAATTTCCCTATCGTAAAACCTGTGATCCTATGAAGTTAAGATGGGGAATGTTAAGGACATATAACAGCGTGCACGAAAGACGCGGAAGCCAACTGCGTCACATCTATTTCTGGTATCGGCGCTGTTGCGCTGCGGCCAAAACCGCACTGGCTCCTGATCCTTCCACCTTCGGAAGGGGCCGTGATCTCGCCTGGGTCGACCGTATGCTAGTTCGATCAGCAACCCTTTGACGGTGAAGATTCCTGGTTATTCACCTGGTGGATCAATGCCATACAAACAATCAATTTTACGAAGCCATGGGATGTTATTAAACACCTCGATTATGAATTGGGGACCCCATGATGTTGCTCCACCGAGAGCAGCCGAGGGCAAGGTCACAGACCTGGCCGGTAAATGGAGACGAACATGGCCAACGTGGAACTGCAGAAGGCGCTCTCGTCTGCCAATCAAGCGCCGAGACATAGCTCTGGGTCCTTTCTTCGCCTACTGCAGGAGCCTCGTCGCATTAAACCGAATACCAGCTTTAACACATTTGGGTCGCCACAAAAGCTGAACAACCACTATCCGATCTTGCCAATCCTTGGCTTCTCAAAAGTGAACGGAGCTGTGGGTATGCGAGATGGGGTGTTACCCACCGCGAAGTCATACATGAATACGAATGATTCAATGTCATTTCAACGTGAGCATTATGATTAGCTCATCGGCGTCAGCATCGTTTTTTAGAACCAGCAGCTTTTCGATGATTCCTGGCGAAAGACATCGGGGCCACCCTCCGGTCTTGGTCACCGAAAATTCGCCGCCAAACTTGGAGACATTTAAATGACAAACTCTCTTCCCGCAAAGCTGATGGTTGGTATCTTCGACCATTTGGACGAAGACGGAAGGGAGATTGGGCGCCAGTATGAAGATCGGATGAAGTTGGCAGAGGTCTGCGATCGCCTTGGCTTTTATGGATATCACGTCGCAGAGCACCACTGTACTCCCCACGGCAGAGGACCTTCGCCGAATCTATTTCTAGCAAGCGTAGCTCAGCGCACGCAGCATCTTCGTCTCGGTCCTTTGGTTATGCTGTTGAACCTTTATCATCCGTTACGTGCGTTTGAAGAAATTTGCATGCTGGATCATCTGAGCGGTGGCAGGCTCGAGTTGGGCATGGGGCGCGGCTCCTTACCAATCGAATGGAGCTTTTTCGGTATTGATGAGGAGGTGGCGACATCGCGCTATCTCGAAGCCAGCGAGATCGTCATCCAAGCGATGAAGGAAGGAGCTCAGGCTCTTTCCTACAAAGGCGACCACTTTGAACTAGACAAAGTCCCGTTGATGTTGCGGCCACACCAACGTCCTCAGCCTCCGAGATGGATTACAACCAGTCGTCCTGAGGTTGCGCGCTGGGCGGCTGAGAACGATACAAATCTTGCCTGCGGGGGCCCTGCTTCTGCTGTTCGCCAGATCACTGATGCCTACCGAGCACACGAGAGACGTACCGCCGGGGGCAGGAAACGGGCGCCGTTCCTTGGGTTGGTCCGAATGGTGGTGGCCGGCAGCACGACGAAGCATGCCATTTCGCTCGCGGCCCCGGCTTATCAACGGTGGCTTCGGAGCTTTAGGTTTCTGTACGAGATTAACGGGATACAGACTCCTCAGAACCTCCCGCCGGATTTTGATGCAGCAGTAGACTGTCAGTTGTGCGTAGTTGGTACTGCTGCTTCAGTTAGGCAAGATCTTCTCGATCATGTCGAGGAAGCAGGTGCTAATTATCTTCTTTGCCAGCTGGCGTTTGGTGATTTGCCATTGGAGGCTTCCTATTACACTGCAACGAGCGTTCACTCTGGAGTTATGGCTTAATCTGGACTGGCCTCAGGTTGCTTTCCGATCACAGAGATTAAGTCTCTGTGGCCGCGCCCTCAAATCGATTGAGGAGCGTCAAGGCGAATTCAGCCATCGCCGTAGGAACAGCCATTGTGGAATGGGCTGCACTATTGGATAGTTAAAAGATATGCGATTTAAGGGCCTCGATCTAAATCTCCTTGTCGCGCTCGATGCACTAATGATTGAGCGCAACCTTACTGCGGCGGCACGTAGCATTAATCTGAGCCAGCCCGCAATGAGTGCAGCTGTCCGCCGGCTCCGCTCCTATTTCCGCGATGAACTATTTACGATGCGTGGTCGTGAGTTCGTTCCAACTCCGCGTGCGGAAGACCTCGCGCCTGCGATTCGTGAGGCTTTACAGCATATTCGGCTCAATATCATACCCTGGGATAAATTTACTCCTGATCAATCAGATCGTCATTTCCGAGTAAGCTTATGCGATTTCGTTACAGTTGTTCTTTTTCAGAAGATACTGGAGCGTCTTGCGCGGGAAGCACCCGGCATTAGTTTTGACTTGCTGCCTCTTACTGACAATCCAGACGAGCTTTTGCGACGCGGCGACGTAGACTTCCTTATTAGCCCACCGCTATTCATGTCGAGCGCGCACCCTAAGATAGATCTATTTCAGGAACGACTGACTTGCGTCGGCTGCAGTAATAACAAACAACTTGAGGAAGCCCTTACTGCCGAGGAGTATTCTTCAATGGGGCACGCGGTAGTTAGGTTCGGTCGGACGCAGCAGCCTACCATAGAAGATTGCTTCTTGCAGGAGCATGGCCTCAAGAGGCGGGTCGAAGTCGTTGTTTCAAGCTTTAGCATGATCCCCGCCGCCCTAATGGGCACCGATCGCATCGCAACCGTTCCGTTACGACTAGTTGGGCTTTTTGAGGACACGATACCATTGCGGATGACTGCGCCCCCGATAGCGCTGCCGACATTCACCGAGGCAGTCCAATGGCCGGTACTTCACGACAAAGATCCGGCAAATATCTGGATGCGAGATATAATGGTTCAGGAGGCAGCGCGATTGCCGTGACCATCCTGAAACCTAGGAAGCTGGGCTGCATTGGGAGCGACGACCCGCGACGCGGCCGATTAGCTGAAGACGGCACCACCTGTGAGTGACCCGCAGGCCATTTTATCGACGAAGCTGAGCGCTACGCCCGTCGCCGATCGGCCGCCCTTCGGACGATTGCGCGACGTGCTGTCTAGCACCTTCGGCGGCAAATCGAAGGGTGCTGGGGGACCACAATTGCTCCGCACCGCAACCCGCCGCTACCGCCGCAAATACAGCAACCCAAAACCGTCGGAGCGAACTCAAAACTGGATAAAACTTGGGGGCAAGGTCAGCGGCCTTCCCCGGATGGATACCTTTGAAAAGCCTCTTTGGTGGCTGTTGAACTTATTCGGGCTCGGGCGGATCTTACTCAAGCAGGAACCTTGGTCAGGAACCGGATTGTTGTAGCAACCCATGTATTTTAGGTGCGTTGGAGGACATCATACGGGAAGCTTCCTCAACCAATATCTCCCTGAACCAGATGCTCCCTGGATCGGCATTATGGAGCGCTGGCCATTGAACAGCTTCTGTGAAGACGGGGAGCGGTAACGGAAGGTTGATGATCCGCAAAGGGAAAGTACTTTCGTAATGCTCGACTAAGCGAAGCGGTAGGTTAGCTATGCGGTTCGTGCCACGCAGGACTGGTGGTATTAAGCTAAACCCTTGCACGACGACCTCCACCCGCCTCTGAATACCATTCTCGAGCAAGAACCAGCCCTCGACCGATGGCTTCAAAAAGCGCCCAAACGCGGCAGCGACGTGTCCCGTGGAGACATATTGCTCGATCGTCAGCGCTGAAGGTAGGTCCACATTTGTCGAACAGGCTACACATACAAACTTCTCTGTGAACAGTTTTGCACTCGGGTGTGCGCCCGAGAGAAAAAATTCAGGCACGATGAGGAAGTCGACGTCACCGCGGCTAAGCATCTCGTACGGATCACTATCCAAAGGCAGCAACTCAAAGCTGACTGCGGGCGCTTCTCGAGCAACTCGCTCAATGATTTTATTGAAGTATATCAGCATCATGAAATCGGACAGAACTATTCTAAAGCATCTGTCAGACTTCGACGGGTTAAACGGCTCCCAAGAGATGATTGAGCATTGTACCTGCAAGAGAGTTTCACGCACTGCCGAGGCAAGTCCTTCGGCACGGGGCGTCAGCCGAAGTTCTCGACCATTCATTGTAAACAATTCGTCGCGGAAATAGTCCCGAAGCCTACCAATGGCGGCACTCATTGCTGGTTGACTTAGATTGATACTACGTGCGGCAGCCGTTAGGTTGCGCTCGGTCGTGAGCGCATCCAATGCAACGAGCAGGTTTAGATCAAGGCCCTTGAAACGCATCTTTAGTCACATCCAAACAACGGATATTTTATATCCAAACAATCGATTTTTCCAGTACAGAACCTTCCAGCATAGATCCAATGAAGGTTCGTCAAAAAGGCTTAGGTTAGTTTGGTGATCAATTAAGTAGGCCGCATAGTTACGATAGACGTTATAGTTGCAGATAATCCACTTTAAATATCGAATGGCACCTTAGCAATAGGCGATGTGGAGCGGCGTCACCGAGCGACATGAAATGCTAGTGAACGGATGGGCGGAAGTAGGTTCATCATATCGCGATACCGGAGAGGCTTTGCCGTACGCTGGCTATCGACTGGCGGGCTCCTTCTGTTTGGAAGCATGTTCAAGATATTGGTGGCGTGCCAGTAATTTGTGATGAAAAGATCAACGCGCCTGAAGGCGCTTGAGGAAGAGAACGCCACACTGAAGAGACTGCTCGCCGAGCAGATCCTGGATACGGCCCCACTTCCCGAGCTCCTTAAAAAATAGAAAGGCCCGCCGCCAAGCGCGACGCCGTCGCACGCCAGAAAGCCGTCGTGGGCCTTTCGGAACGAAGTAGGTCGCCCGACTGCCGCCTTGCGTTCTCCGCTATCGAGATGCCGTCATCCGGTCGGCGTCCGCGTTACTCGCCTCGGGATCGTCAAAGCGGTTGCCGTCATTAAAAGCTAAGAATTCGGCCGGACTTGCCTAAATCGTCTTTCATAAGCCTCTATGAAGGCTTCCGGAATCGGGTCGCTAAACAATGGGAAATCAACCGGTTTGCGTAAGCCGGTGCTTGGCCGGATAGTGCCGCCATCGAGCCCCGGCCGCCATCCGGCTCCGAAAAAGAAAGCACCATACCGCGCCGCAAGCATCGGGGTCACAGGATTAAGAAGGCTTAGAAATACGGAAACTTCCGCTGCGCTGACTGAGGTATCTGCCCTTGAAAAAGACGCAACGTCGAAAAAGGCGTCTATGGCGTCCATGGCATCCCAGACGCGCAAGTCCTGCACCGCTTCGGAATATCGTTTAACATTGTGGTTCTGCTCGACTGTCAGCTTGTCGGCCGTCAGCGTCTCGTTACATCCGGCGTACTTGCGCAAAGCCGTTTCGAAAGCACGAATTCTAGCCGCGGTCTGAAGCAGCCCCTCGATCAGAAAATCGTTGTCGTTTGCGCCAAATGGCTTGGCGATGCTAGCCAAATAGTAGCGCAGCACGTTCGTGTCGATATCTGCTGCCACCTCGTCAGCCCACACAGCGTGGTCACGGCTAGTAGAAAATTTCGCGCCTTCGAGCTTATAAAAGTCCTGAATTGCATGGTTGTATGGAATCGCATAACCGCGCGAGAACAAACTAGCAGTAACGCCGATCGTGTAATAAAACCGGTTATCCTGACCCATGAAGAATACGAGTCTCGTGCTCGCGTTGCGCATAGTGTCATCGAGATCTGCGCCATTTTGCTTGCAGAGGCGTTCGATTCCTGTCTCATAGCACCACAATCCTTCAAACCAAGTCATTAAAGTTTGGCCTGCCACCTCCACCGGGGAGTTCAAAGTCACACCACGGTCGAAATGCCGCGACATCGGCAATGCCATCAGTTTTGACCGTAGCCAGTCAAGTTCTTTGCGCTTTATGGATTCCGGCCATCCGCTCGCCTCAATGGCGTGATCGAGCCCCGGAGCAAATTTTTCAAGCTCAAAATGAACCTGTCGAATCGGGCGCAAGATAAGGCTCTGGCCGCATGTCGTGTGAATCGGGTTGCGTAGTAGATTGTGTTGCAGCGCCGAGCCGCAATCTTCGCAAAGGTTACTATCTGTTGGCGCGTTACAAGCTGGACACTCTCCGACCGCGAGTGAGTCTGCGGCGAACTCTTCGCACGTCCCGCAATACAGTTGCTCTCCGTCGCGCAGCTCAACGTAGCCGGACGCTCTTAGTTGGTCGTAGATCGCCAAGCTGCGGTCTTTGTGGTCTTCGCTTGAAGTCCTTACAAATACGTCCGGTTCAATATCAACTGACCGCAGACACTGCAGAATTTCTTCAATGTGCATGTGTGCGACGTCATCAACCGGCCTGCCAAGCTTTCGGGCTTTCACCAGCGTGTAAGTGCCATGTTCGTCCGCACCTGTCACGTGATAGGCCGCGTTGCCTACCATGCGGTGGTAGCGTACGAACACGTCGGCGAGAAGGTACACGCCACCTATATGCCCAAGATGCAGCTTGCCGTTCGGGCACGGCGGCGCCGAGCAGGCAAAAAAAGTATGTTGGTTTGCTCTCAATTCAATCCCACCATATCGAAAGGAACTTTAAGCTGGTTTGAGGGCTGCTATTTTTGATCGCGTGTTTTTGGTGCGGCGCTATATAGACCATCGTGTCCCCACTGACTGCGGAGGTTTCTCCATCGGATTGAAACACGCCGCTGCCCGAGATCAATACCCAGAGTTCGTGCTCTGGGTGCGAATGAAGATCGACCGCATCGCCAGGTACCACCTCCACAATCGATGTGCCGAAAGCCGTTGCGACTGCCTGCGGTAGATGCTCAAGTAACCGGCACACCAGAACGCCATACTCCTGGCGCATGATTGAGCGGTCGATCTGTTTCGTATACATGTTTGCCTCTGTCCTCTGCCTTCAATCGCGATAGAAAATGCCGTTCGGCGGCTTGAGCTCGTCGATGTTGGAGACCTTGCCCTCGGGAGGGTTGTAGGCGCGTTTCAGTTTGTTGTATTCGGCCCTCGTTGGCCCACCAGTTGAGGCACGCTGGAACACGAGATAAATCACCCTTCGAGAATTTTCACTTTTGTTGGGCTTTGAGTAATGTGGGGCATAGTCGTCAAAGATGAAAATGTCACCGGCCTTCCACGTTACGGGCTCCCAGGCCAGCCTGTCCGCGACCTCGGGGTACATTACGCCGCCGGCGTCCATTGGGAACACGCCCTTTTTGTGGTTCCCGGGGCTGAAGAAAAGCCCTCCGTTGTCTGGGCCGGAATCGTCGATGCCTATTGCAACAATCGCGTGCACCATCCGGTCTGGTAGCTTATGTGGGATATGGTAGATGTCCTGATGCGGGCGATAGCCGCCGCTGTCGGAGTACTTAAAGATCAGCAACTCTTTGAGCATGCGGGCATCTTCCCCCAGTAACTCTTCGACGATCGACTCGATACGGTGGTCAGCCAGCAGTAAATCACGCACGGGGGCGTTAAATTCGAGGAAGTTCTCGACCTTCGAAATGATCCTCCTACCGTCAGTTGTTTTTTCGAACCATATCAGCCATTTGTCTTCACTTGTCTCCCAGCACGAAACATCAGCCACAAGAGCTGAAAGTTTATCTCGGCTTTCTAGATCGAGAAATGACTCAATCCTAATGTATCCAACGTCATCCCATGTTGATTTTTGTTCTTTGGTTAACATGTGTAACTCCTTTTTAGATTTAAAGCCGCCTGGTAAAGCTGCGTCGTGAGCAGGCGCCCCGAGCTGCACTGCACTGGAGTGTTATCTTGCGTTTTGTGTCTCTTGAGCGGGAAGTAAACCTAGGCACCCAAGGATCGGCCGATCTGGGACGTTCAGATAGTATTCACGCCGAAGCAGGCTATTGATGATGCGACCGTTTCGGTAGGCGACGAGCGATAGATTCACACTCTGCAAGCCACTTTGGACTGGGGATCGGTTTTGCAGATATACCTGGCCGGGGGCGTTGTCCTCGAATTGAACGGAGTAATCGTCCTTCACGACCGGCAGACCGCCTTCCATAGAAGCGGAAGCCAATAGGCGATCGATAAACGCTAGCGGGCGAGGCTCGAAACCGGTGGCGAGTACGACCCGATCAGCCACTACAGTCGGTCGCTGACAGGTGCCGTGCGAAGCCAACAGCGCGTGCCAACCGTCCGCATGAGGAGACAACTCCTTCATGACGACTGCGGGTAGCAGTTGAATGACATCGTCAATATTGCCAGTCGCGCTGCGGTGATAGATAGTTTCGTAAATGCGGTTGCTCAATTCTGCTGAAATGCCGTCACTGGTGAGTTTTTCGTCGTCGACAATAGTGCGACGTTTTTTAAGTGGCAGCGAATGAAAGCGCTGGCTGTAAGACGGCGTGTATGACACGTTGATAAAAGAGCTGTCATCCCTCGTGAACAGGTTCCCGCGTGACGTCACCCATGTAATTTTACCGATACCCGGACTGCCCAATAGGTGTTCAACAACCTCCGCACCGCTCTGCCCCCCACCAACGACTAATACGCGTTCACCGATGTCGATTTGTGGCCGATCCAGATAGCTCGCCACATGGTAGACCTTCTCGCCCAGCCAAGGTTTGGCGCATTCGGGAATTGTTGCAACGACACCGACGCCAATCGCAACTGAGCGTGCATGGTAGTGATCTCGAGTCGTCGTCACGCGGTAACCCTCGTCTAATCTGGTTACGTCGGTAACCTCCTCCCCAAACCGGAGTTGTGGCAACTGATGCGCAACCCATTGGAAATACTATGTGAACTCTCTTCGCGACGTGGTCGCGTCGCACCGGTTTACGAAGCTGTACAGCCGTCCATGCACCGCGAGGTAGTTGAGAAACGAAAACGGACTGGTCGGATCTGCAAGTGTCACACAGTCCTTCAGCGGAGATACCTGCAGGCGACTGTTGGGCAGCAGCAGCCCAGGATGCCAATCGAAGCCGCTTTCCTTTTCGAAAAAGGCAGTGCGCAGCGGCGTCGGACACGCGAGTGCTGCAAGACTAAGATTAAAGGGTCCGATGCCTATACCGATGAGATCCAGCACTTGCATAAACACACTTCCTTTGGTTGGGCGGGCACGTGGGCAGCGATACGGAAATCATTATGAAGGACGTCTGTCTCCTACACCGCCCTCCACAATGTCTGACTGGCGATTGCGATGTTGAGAGCGACCAGACCCGCCATCACGAGCATGGCAACGTCGATGCCATAAACAGCAATTAATGTGCCACCGAGATACGGGAATTCGAACGAACCCACGAAAATAAGCGAGTGTAAAGACTTGGGAGGCCGTTGAGATTGACAGACCACGTTCGCCAGCGAGGTTCACCACCATCGCATTCAAGGTCGAATAAGTGAGACCGTAGCCTATCGCAAAGAGAACGGTGGCGACGACGTACAGCAGCTCGCTTCCCGGGTTCAAAACCAAAAGTCCGATCCCAATCAGTGTCGTCACGAAGAGGGTGAGTGCTAGGCGCCCAAGCGGCAACTTACCGATCATACCCGCGACGGAGAATCGCAATGTGACAGTCGTGACGGTGAATGTCAGAAAGAAGACATTCGGTGAGAGTCCGCGCGTTTCGGCATATATGCTTTGAAACGTGGACAGGCCTGCGAACGTACAAGCACCGATCGCCAACATGACCACCGGCAACACCGTTCTCCCCCACAAAATAGACATGGTCGTCGGATCGGATAAGCGACGGCGCTGGTAGAAAGTTGCGGCTGATGCTGATCTGAACCCTTCAAACTGGACCAATTTTGGTTAGAGTTTTCCGGTGCATTTTCCTGGCTGGGAAAGGGACCAGAAGACGATGAAAGCGTCGCAGTTTTCGGACGCTCAGAAGGCGTTCATTCTGAAGCAAGGTGATGAAGGCGTGTCGGTT